>QHRA01000047.1 GCA_003221295.1 Verrucomicrobiota bacterium
TTCTGTCTGGCCACGACCGAGCCAGAAAAATTGCCAATCACGATTTTGAGTCGATGCCAGCGGTTCGATCTGCATCGGATCGCCACCAATTTGATTGCGCAACAGCTGCAATCGATCGCGACGAAGGAGAAGTTGACGCTGGCCGCGGCAGCGGCACACGCCATCGCGCGGGGCGCGGAAGGCGGAATGCGCGACGCGGAATCGATGCTCGATCAACTGGTCGCGTTCTGCGGGGAAAAAATCGAAGAAGCCGACGTCCTGAATGTTTTCGGATTTTCCAGCCAGCAGATGGTGGCGGATTTTGTTGGTAGGATTCTGCGCGGCGAAACTGCGGACGCGCTGGCGTTGCTGCATGAGCAATGCGAGGCCGGCAAGGACATGATGAAATTGATGTCGGACACAATTGCGTACCTGCGCGATCTGCTCGTTTTCAAAGTGAAACCGGACGCACTCAGTGACGAAGCCAGCACTGAAACTCGCGCCGTGTTTGCAGAGCAAGCTCCGCTGCTGGAAACCGATCGGGTGCTGGAATTAATCGATCAATTCGCCGCCGCCGAAGGGCGGATGAAATGGGCGCCGAATAAAAAATTGCATTTCGAAGTCGCGGTCATTCGGGCGATCCAAACCCTCGACCAGACAACGCTCGATGAAGTGATCGAGAATTTAAATGCGTTACGCGACGGTAACCCTGTAGCCGCGGTCGCCGGCCGCGGTTCCGGCTCAAAAAAAGCCGACGCGGCCCGCCCCCGAGAACCAACGACTACCAAATCGGTCGCGAATGATTCAGGGATCGATGTTAACGAGATTTGGGGCAAGGTCGTTGCCCAAATTAAAACGCGCCGTCCGTTTATCAAAAGCTGGATTGAAGAAGCGCACCCACTCGGTGCGAGCGGACGGAATTTCGAGCTCGGGTTTCCTCAGGATCAACAAATGGTGATGGAGCATTTATCCTCCCGTGCCAATCGCGAGTTTCTGGAAGCATTGCTGAAGGAAATTAGCGGCCGGGAGTGGGCGCTGAAGTTTTCGTTAAAAGAGAATTTGCCCGGGAAGGCGCCTGCCGCAAAGTCGAAGAACGCGCCCGCGATTGTGCGCGAAGCGCTGGAAATGTTTAAAGGCGAAATTAAAACTTAAGTCGGGAGCACGCGATGAATCTCAATAAGTTAATGAAACAGGCGCAGAAGATGCAGGAGAAAATGACGCAGGCGCAGGCGGAGCTGGCGGAGAAGACGGTCGAAGTGCAGGCGGCCGGCGGAAAAATTACGGTCGTGGCTAACGGCGCGGGCGACGTGATTTCAATCAAAATCGCGAAGGAGATTGTCGATCCAGAGGATGTGGAATTTCTGGAAGACGCAGTGCTGAGTGGGATCAAGCAGGCGATCGAGCGGGGAAAAGCCATCGCCAGCTCGGAGATGTCGAAAATTACCGGCGGAATGAGTGTGGCGGGGCTGGGACTGTAGGAACACGGACTTTCAGTCTGTGCGCTCAGCGGGGTTCCACTCCGCTGCGTTGTTACTCCGATCCCCCACGACAAGGAGAATCAGCGGACAAAATGTCCGCTGGGCGCACCGGCCAGAGGCCCGTGTTCCATAGCTACAATCGATGCGCGATGCGTCGATGTTCTTCGTACACGCACACTTCGCAAATGCCGAATGCACTCATTTTCTCCGCGAGGCGTTCGTAGTTTTCCCCCAGCTGCGCCCATGAATGCGCATCCGACGCGATGGTGAACGGGATTTTTTTCTCGATCGCCAAGGTAATAATCTCATCCGACGGATAGAGCTCGTTCACCGGTTTGCGCCAGCCGGCGGTCGATAATTCGATCGCGAGTTTGCGTGTGCGAATTAGCTCGAGTGTTTCGTCAACCAGTTCAGTCACCGGCGCACGCGGACGGTGCCCGTGGATTTTCACCAAATCCAGGTGCGCGAGGCAATCGACCAGTCCGCTCGCCGCCATTTCGCGGACGCGCCGAAAATAATCGGAGTAAAGTTCATCGATATCGCGCCCGGTGAATTGTTGCGCGCCCTCGGGTACGCTGTCGAACATTTGATCAGCCCGACTGAGGTAGTGGACGGACCCGAGGACGAAATCGAGTCGCTCCCAATTTTGCTCGATCCATTTTCTTCCAGCGCCACTTGTCTCTGGGTCGTTATCAAGCTCGATCCCGGCGCGAATTTTTACACCAGGATTTTTTTCACGCAGACGATCGAGTTCATCGAAATCGACGCCGGCATGATAACGATCGTGATCAGTGAAGGCGATATCGATGATCCCTTTGACCGGCGCCGAATCGATCCAGGGCTGCAGGAGCGCCTGAGTGTAATGTTGGACCCGGTGGCCCTGTGGGTGACTGTGGTAATCGGAGAAAAGAACTGGGGTGTTGGAGCGTTGGAGTGATGGAGTGTTGTTCAATTCATTACCCCATCATGCCACTACTCCATTACTCCTGACTTGCTGCGCTACGGCGCGGTCATGAACTTCTGGCGTGAGCGTAGTTCCGGATATTTGGGGAAGAAAACTTCGACACTGTAAACCCGCCCGGGCTGCAATTCGCGGGTCGCGATCGTTTCGTTGTAAACAATGTCTTCGCGTGGATTGATCGTGAGATTGCCAATTTCCTCGTTGAAAGCGCGGTTCTCAGACCATCGAGTCAGCACTTCGCCGGCAGGATTAAGCAATTGAATATCGATTCGTTGTGAAGTCGGGAAATCAAGCGAGACCGGAAAAGCGCCAAGATTGCTCAACCTCGCCTGGACGCGTAGCTGGCGCACTTCCGAAAGCCGGATCGGTTCGATCGGGACCTGCACTTCCACCAGCAAACCGCGCAAACGTGAATCCTGATATTTCGGCGTTTTCTTTTTCGCAGAACCAAAGGGATGCAGCATGCGATTGAAGAAACTTCGCTCGGCCGGAGAAGGCGCCTGCGCCGTTGCGTTCGACAGCGCAAGGAACGCGATCATTATCCCAAGGACCCATTTCATGTGCGGGTGTTTCAGCAAACGTTGCAAAACGTGTCAAACCCTTTATCAATCGCGCATGACTCGCGTGTTGGCGACGGGATTATTGTTGATTCTGGTGGCACCGTTCGCACCAGCCAAATCGAAACATTGCACGGTGCGGGTGCACGCGCAGGGAAACGAAAACGATGGAAGCGTTTTTGCCACACCCGTGACCACGCCGATCTCCAGCAAAAACATTTTTATCGAAAAAATACCCGCAATTTCCGAGCATGACGTTTCCGCCTACCGCCCCTATGCAGCGAGCGATGGAAGTTTCGGCGCTTTGCTGCAACTCGACGATCATGGCCGGCTCGCTCTCGATACCCTTAGTGTTGAGCGCCGCGGTGGTACTTTGCTGGTTTTCATAAACGGACGGATTATCACCGAGTTCTTGGTCGATCGACGAGTTTCCGATGGCCAGATTTTTATTGCTTCGGGGTTAACCGCTGCGGACATCGCCTCGATGCAAAAAACGTGGCGGCAGATCGACGCGAAAAAACGCAAATGAGGTGGCGGGTGCTGGCGATCGCGCTGGTTGCAATCGTGCTTTCAAGTTCGTTGCTCGCACAAAACCCGAAAATCGAAATCAGCCTGCCGACTGATAACGATGCGCTTTTTCGCGGAGGTGGTCCGGACTTTTATCAATACATTGAGCGCGATTTTCACGGCGAAAAATCGACCCCCTGGGGAGGCGGCCGCTACGGATTTGTGCGCAATCCGGTGCCGACGGCGCAGGGTTTGGTCTACACCCGATTCCATGAAGGGATCGACATTCGGTGCCTGCATCGCGATGCGCGGGGCGAGCCGCTCGATGATGTGCGGGCCATCGCCGACGGCAAGGTCGTGCACACTAATCAGGTGCCAGGTTATTCAAACTACGGTCGCTACATTGTGATCGAGCACGACTGGGATGGCTCGCCTTACTACAGTCTTTACGGTCATCTAAGCGAGATTGCAGTCGCGGTTGGTCAGATGGTCAATCGCAGCGAACGTATCGCCCGCATGGGTTACACTGGCGAAGGGTTGAATCAGGCACGCGCCCATGTCCATCTCGAGCTTAACTTGATGTTCAATCGCAATTTCGAATCGTGGCACGATCGCAACTTTCGCGATCCAAACCACAACGGCATTTACAATGGGATTAACCTGGCGGGGCTTGATATCGCGCGGTTTTTTCTCGAGCACGAAAAGCGACCCGATCTGAGTGTCCCGCAATTTCTGGCGGAGGAAGAAACGTTTTACAAAGTGGCCGTGCCGGACTCGCCCCACTTCGATCTCCGCAAATTTTATCCGTGGATGGTGAAAAACGTCTCGGCGAATGCCAAATCCTGGGAAGTAAGTTTTGCGCGCTCAGGAGTGCCGCTGCAGATCGAAGGGCGGAACGAGAGCGTAACGCAACCGACGCTGACCTACGTCAAGAAATCGGCGATCGATTGTGCTTACCTCACCCGTGGTGAGCTGGCCGGTCGTGGCGATCATGCTCATCTAACGGAAAGTGGGATACGCCTGATGCAATTGCTGACCTGGCCGGAGTAGCAACAGGGAACGCCAACCCGTCATCCCGAGCAAAGCGAGGAATCGCGTTGCGAAAGTTTAGGGGCACTTCAACCGGATCCCTCGATGCGGCAGCTGCCGGACTCGGGATGACACCTGATTTAACAAGAAGTAGGCTTGTGCTGCGCTAGCGCGACGGAATGCGGAATCGCACCCTCCACAAAGCCGAGACATTCGACTGCTCCACTTGGTTTGCCTGGTAACGCGATCACGAGCGAGCCATCGATGATGGCCGCGAGGCTACGCGAGAGAATCGCGTTCGGCGTGATTTTCATTGATTCGGAGCGCATCACTTCACCAAATCCTGGAATTTCCACGCGCATGATCTCCCGAATCGCTTCCGGCGTGACATCGCGGTCGGCCACTCCAGTGCCGCCAGTCGTCAGGATTAATCCGCATCCTTGCGCAGAAAAACTGCGGACCGTTTCCTGAATTCGCTTTTTGTCATCCGGAATAATCGCCTCGGCGAGAACGTCCCAGCCGCGTTTTTCCGCGGCCGCTTTCACCGCGGGGCCGCCAAGGTCCTGATACTGGCCGCGACTGGCGCGGTCGGAAATCGTGATGATGCCGACGACAATTTGCATTCTAGGTTTAGGTCATTCCGAGCGACGTCGAGGAATCCCGCAGGGGAACCTTAAAGGTAATTCCGTCGGGATCCCTCGACTTTGCTTGGGACGACCGATCATACTGGACGCTTCTCTTTTTTCATCAAGCGCACGTCGGAAATCTCCATCTCTTTGTCGATCGCTTTGCACATGTCGTAAATCGTCAGCAGAGCGATCGCGACGCCGGCAAGGGCTTCCATTTCGACACCAGTTTGTGCGGTGGTGCGCGCGCTGCAGGTTGCGCTGACCACGCCGCTCTTCATTGCGAAATCGATTTCGACGTTGCTTAGTGGCAGGGGATGACATAGCGGAATCAATTCCGCGGCTCGCTTGGCCGCTTGAATTCCCGCGATCTGCGCCGTTGCAAAAACATTCCCTTTCCCGATCCGATTGCCCGAAATCGCATTGGCAGTCGCGCGCTTGATTTTTATTTTTCCGGTCGCGATCGCAGTGCGGAAACTATGTGGTTTGGCCGAAACATCCACCATCCGCACTCGCCCGTCGGAGCTAACGTGACTGAGGCGCTTCATGGCTTGATTACTCCACTACCACAACACTCCAATACTCCACCCAACGTCACCCGCCGATCGCGATCATTTTGCGATTCGGTTGATAGTTCTCTCGAAAATCGTGCTGCTGCGGTTTTCGGTCGACTACTTCAAGGAAAAATTGCCGTAGCTCCTCATCGTTCGCGCATGCGCGCAGAGGTTTCATGATGTCGAACTCCAGATAACTGCCGAGGCATGGCCGAAGTTTACCGTCGCAGGTTAGGCGAAGTTTGTTACAGCTTTCACAAAAGTGCAGATTGGTCATCGCGCCGATAAATCCGATGCGTTGCTCGCGTCCCGGAATTTGGTAGTAAGTGGCGGGGCCATTGGTGTGGAAAGTTGGTTCGGGGATCAGGTTCCCGTAACGCGCCTCAATTGCGCGTTTCGCTTCCGCCACGGGTAGAAAATTTCGTTCGGTTAATACTTCAGTCGTGCTTACCGGCATCATTTCAATGAAGCGCAGAATCAAATTCTGCGATGCGGCGAAGTCGATCAGTGGAATGAATTGGTCTTCATTGCGACCGCGCATCAGCACCGTGTTCAATTTTATTTGATCGAACCCCTCCGCCACGGCGCCGTCGATTCCTTGTAACACCAAAGGAAGAAAATCGCGCCCAGTGATCTGGGCGTACATGCTTCGATCCAATGTATCGAGCGAGATGTTAAGCGAGCGGACGCCCGCAACGCGTAAAGCGGACGCGATCGTTCGATTGGGTGTAATTTCCCGCGCCAGCAGCGTTCCATTTGTCGAAACTCCAACATCGCGAACGCCGGGAATTTTTGGAACCTCCCGGATGAAATCGAGAATGCCACGGCGCGTCAACGGTTCGCCACCGGTGATGCGTACTTTGGTTACGCCGAGGCCGGCGGCGATGCGGATGAGGCGCAGCGTTTCTTCGTAAGATAAAACTTCGGCGCGAGGCAACCATTCCTGCAATTCCTGCGGCATGCAGTAGGCGCAGCGTTCGTTGCAACGGTCGGTGACCGAAACGCGCAAATAGGAAATGCGATGGCCAAAGCGGTCTTCCATGAGGCGCAACGTTACGATTGCGTTGGTGTTGAATCAAGGAATGGGCACGATTGACTCATTATGGTGTCCTCGTATGATTTTTATATGATTAAGCGTCGACTTTTCTCCTGGGCGCTGCTAAGCGTTACTGCAGCCGGCGCGTTTCTCTTTACCGGATGCTCCACCCCCGAATCTCGCATCTCCGAGCATCGCGATCTCTACGCCAGCCTGCCCTCTCGCCAGCAACAGCTCGTCGCTCAAGGGCAGATCGCACCCGGTATGTCGGAGAACGCGGTCTGGCTCGCATGGGGTTCGCCGGGCCAAAGAGTGAACGGTTTCGCACGCGGCCATTCCACTGAAACCTGGGTCTATTTCGGTTACACGAACGCCTATCCGTATGGCTATGGCTACGGCTACGGACGTTTTGGTTATGGTTATCCGGGATTCTACGGAGGCGGCGTTGGTGTATTTCGCACACATCACGGTCACCGCTTCGTCGTTTTTGGCGATCCTTTCTACGACCCATTTTACTTTTCCTACATCCCACCAAGCGTACAGTATCCGGATAAGACAGTGACCTTCGTGAATGGTCGGGTGGTCGCGTTCCAACATCTGGTCGCCCCGTACCGTTACTGACCGCGCTCAGGTCGGCCATTGCGCCGTTTGAATCGGAACGCACATTAACCGGCAATGGCGTTTCGGTCCTTCCAGGATTTTCTCGAGCAGCTGGAGCGTACGAACGAATTGCAACGCATTCACGAACCTGTCGACACCGACCTGGTGATCGCGGAATGGGCAAACCGCGAGATGAAATCGCCCGGCGGCGGGAAAGCGCTTCTGTTTGAGAAGCCGATGATTGATGGAAAGACATCGGCCTTTCCTGTGGCCATTAACACGATGGGGTCGCGTAAGCGTATCGCCATGGTGCTGGGGGTAAATGACGTCGCCGATCTCGCCCAGGAAATTCAGCTGATCTTAAAGGCGAAGCCGCCGACGGATTTGCGTGAAGGTTTCGCGCTACTAAGACAGGGAATTCATCTGCTCCATGCGCGGCCGAAGAAAGTGAAAGAGGGCGCGTGCCAGGAGGTGGTCCAGATACTGGATTCTGGATCCTCGATGCTCGATAAAAAACATCCAGTATCCAGCATCGAGCATCCAGCATCGCATGGCATTACTTTATCTGATCTGCCGATCTTGAAATGCTGGCCCAAGGACGGTGGGCGCTTTATCACTTTTCCCAACGTGCACACACGCGATCCCGAAAGCGGCGCGCGCAATGTCGGAATGTATCGGATGCAGGTTTTTGATGAGCGCACGACCGCGATGCATTGGCAGGTGCACAAAGTCGGGGCCCGGCATGGCAAAGTTTACTACCAACGCGGCGAGCGCATGCCGGTTGCGGTCACACTCGGGGGCGATCCCGCGCTCACCTTTGCTGCAACCGCGCCATTACCCGACGGACTCGATGAAATCTTGTTTGCCGGATTCCTGCGCAAGAAATCGGTGGAGCTGGTGAAATGCAAAACCATCGAGGTGCAAGTTCCCGCCGATGCCGATTTCGTTTTGGAAGGCTTTGTCCAACCCGGCGAAATGCGACCGGAGGGACCCTTCGGCGATCACACCGGTTTCTATACCGCGGTCGAGGATTACCCGGTCTTTCATCTGACTGCGATCACGCATCGGCGCGACGCCATTTACGCGACGACAATCGTCGGCCCCCCTCCGATGGAAGATTTTTACATGGGCGACGCCACCGTGCGGATTTTCCTGCCCGTATTCAAAATGAATTTTCCCGAGATGGTGGATATGACCCTCCCGCCGGAGGGCGTTTTCCACAATCTAGTTTTCGTTAGCATACGGAAACAATATCCCTATCAAGCGTTCAAGGTAATGCACGGATTGTGGGGAATGGGGCAGATGATGTTTTCCAAATATATCGTGGTGGTAGACGAAGATTGTGACGTGCACAACACCAGCGAAGTGCTCTTCCGTTTGTGTGCCAATACTGATCCCGAGCGCGACAGCACGATCATTCGCAACCCGAGCGACTCACTTGATCACGCCCCGACCGAGCAAAATATCGGGTCGCATATGGGAATTGACGCCACGCGGAAATTGCCCGGCGAAAACTATCACCGGCCCTGGCCGGAGCTGCTCAAGATGGATGAGCGTGTGCAGACGCTGGTCGATTCGCTGCGGAAAGAGTTGGGATAACCGGGCAAGGGATCGGATTTCGTCTTTGGCTCAGCAGAGCGTCGCCCTACCAACACGCGCGCTCGAAAGCATTTGGTAGGGCGAGACTCTGTCGAGCCAATGCCCTGCAACTCACGAAAAGGCGCAGCCGTCTCAAATCGGCTAAAGATGGTAGGGGCGGTTCACCCGAACCGCCCGCCCAAAGGTGATTGAGGTCAATCGCCCCTTACAACGCTGACGATCAGTAGTAGCCGCCGTAGGGACGGCGGAAAAGTTGTCCCGTATCAATATCGCGGGTCAGCCCGCCCGGCGGAACACCCCTCAGGTCATAGCGCCGCCCAGTATATGGGCTGCGGAAAACCCCAGGCGTATTGGTGTAACGTGCGAGCGGCCAACCTCCCGGGGGGACGGGTCCATAAGCGCGTGCACGCTCTTCCTGGATGGAATGGCCAATTAACGCTCCTGTGGCAGCACCGGCCGCTGCTCCGATGGCGGCGCCTCGCGCATGCCCAGTGGCAGCGCCGCCGATAATGGCACCAGCGGCCGCGCCGTAGCCAGCGCCTGCTCCCGTAGGGGTGTCACACGAACTGAGAATGAAAGAACTCAGCGCGATGCCCGAAACAACGGTGAAAAAATTTCGTTTCATAAGTGATTTTCGTTGACCAATTGAACCACGCAAGTGACGGAAGGTTTCGACGGTGATATTCGAAAAATCCGCCGGTTTTTCGTCGGCCAATTCGAATGACGACGGAGCTATGGCCTGACAAAGACCTTGTTCACGCGGGTATCGAGAACGAGCCCATTGTGCGGAACCTGCGAACAATCAAACTCGGTGTGAGGCGGATATGGACTGTTGACAAGGCCAGAAGATTTATGAGGATCTCTTTCGCCCATTGGATATTTCCCCTTCGCCGCCGGATACTTTTTGGCGGCTTCTTCGGGAGTAATCTGCTTTGCCACGATAGCGCCACCCGAGCCTTGCGCCTGCTTAGAAACTTGGCTTGATTCAGGTCCCTTCGGCCCTGGCTGCTGATAATTTCCACCTTCCCTCATCTGCGCCATCGCCGCATTAGACAAGATCAGCATAAGGCAACTCATCGCCACGGCAGAAACAAACAATTTCGTTTTCATATTCGTTATTAAGGTTTCGTAATGAAAGCGCTAGACGGATGTTTGGCGCGGCAAATTCAAAAAAAACTTAAACAGCTGCGCCGCCGCCCATCCGGCCTTCTCTATTTTACTCAATCGGTAATCTTTTTCGAATATTCGGAAATTGTCCAGCTTCATTCGGCGGAGGAGCGCCTGGTAAATCGAGCGCATGATCTCGGCCGGAAGCATCGAGCGGCGATCCTCCGGTGGAAGCAAATTAGTCGCTTCCGCGAAGAGACTTTCAGCGCGCGCCGCCTCCAAATTCATCAACTGAATAAACCGCGAATCGGTCACGCCGTTGCGTAAATCGTCTTCGCGATAATTGAATCGCGCCAAATCCTCCTGCGGCAAGTAAATGCGATCGGCTTTCAGGTCCGACGCCACATCGCGAATGATGTTTGTCATTTGCAGCGCTAAACCGAGGGCGATGGCGTAGTCGCGGCATTGTGGATTTTTGTAACCAAAAATTTCGATACTAACCAAGCCAACCGCGCTGGCGACGCGATGGCAATAAACGCGCAGCTCATCCCAGGCCGCATAACGCCGAATATCGACGTCCATCTCTACGCCGGTAATGATTTCCTCCAACATCTCCGGCGTAATCGGGTAGGTTGAGAGCAACTGGCGGACCGGCTTGGCCAGTGCTGGTTCGTTGGCAAATTCGCCGCGCAATGATTGGCGCCATATCGCCAGCTCACGCCGTTTCGTCTCCTGGTCGCGCCGGTCATCGTCCGCGATATCGTCGATGACGCGGCAGAAAGCGTAAAAGGTAGTGATGTCGCGCCGGCGCGCGCCGCTCATCGCAATAAAAGCAAAGGCGAGATTGGATTTGCTCGCGCGGGTAATCTCGGTGGCAGCATCGCCGGTTTTCATTCCTTCAATAACGAATCCAGTTTTCCTGCGCGAGCCGTCCGCTTTCGCATTGGCGGAAGAGAACAACCCAGGAAGCGAGGAGCCAGCCGGTGACCAAGGCACGCAAAAAAACGAAAATCGATTTCCAGATGATCATGGCTACAGCCCGGTCGGCGATGGCGCTGCGCACCATGGCGTCGACCACCAGGATCGAGAAAAAGTTAAGTCCACAGATTAAACAAAACCAGGCAAGGCGCCGGAAATCGCGTCGGAGCAATTGCCGATGTGCGCGGAAGGCTTCACGCAAAGTTTCGTTGTGAAGGACGAGGGAAATTTGCACCGAACAAAAGGCGAGAATAAACCCGCTCATAAAAACGCGCTGGAGCGGGAGATAGTCCAGCACGTTCGGCACGTTAATAAAATAAGCGAGGAGCATTGGCAGCCGCAGCACCAGCATGCTGACGACCACAACAATACCGGCCCATTCCAAGACGTAACTGAATCTGCGCATGGCGAAGGCAAAAAGAGCGCCTTCCCGAAAACTCAACCCTTTGATCCAGGCCAGACAGACCGTGATGAGGTAAACTTGAATATAAACTCCGGCCAGGTATTCGAAGATGAACGAGAGCGCATCGATGGAGGCGGAGATTTTCAAAAGATGCGCGGTGGAGACTTCGTTATTCCAACTCGGCAGCCGCCAATAGACGAGCGGTTTCAGGAGCGCAGCCAGGGTACTGACGAGGAAAACGAAATAGATCGGAATGCTCAACCAACGGTAAAGTTTGAATAAGGCGCGCCCGAAGGTGCGGTGCAATCCGCGCCAGTTAACGAGAAATAGGATGGCGGCGAGAGCAGAGAGCGGATAAGTGGTAGTAGCATTATCGAAAATTCCGGCCACACTTTCAATGGCCGGGAGCGGGACTTCGCGCCAGACGTCCGAAAGCGGTGACCAATTCCACTTAGCAATAGAAATGATTTCCGCGAAATCGATTTCGGAGGGACGCGGAACTGTACTAAAGATAACGAGCTGAAAAACAAAGTAGGCTAAGCCGAGAAGGGCGAAAGTAAGCCAAATGCGTTCGTAACGCGCGATGCAGCGAAATCCATCGCGCAATGCCAGCCTGACTGGATTGGTCAGCATGACCAGGAGGTAGCCAGCGAGCAAGCCAAGGAGCGGATAGACGCGCGGTATATTTTGTATCATTTCAGCGAATCACCGAGACGAGATGAATAGTGGTCAGTGAATGGGACTGTGGCTGAGAGAGCTTACCAGTCACTACTCACCGATCACCATTCACTTCAACGAATCAGTCGCCAGTGCTGGTTGAACGGCCAGTAAACCCACAGCCCACGGCCGACCAGGTTCTCCTCTGGCACCGGTCCCCAATAGCGGCTGTCGTAGCTGAAGTAACTGTTGTCGCCCATGGCAAAGTAACTGTGCGGAGGAACAGTGAAACTTTGATTGGGGTTGGCCAGGTATTGGCGGCCCAGAGTATAGCCACGATAGGGAGGTTTCGCCTGCATCACTCGCTGAAATCCGAATCGCCGCGGCGGCTCACCATTCACATAAAGCAAAGGCGGGCTGATCCGAAGCGTGTCACTTGGCAAACCAACCAGGCGCTTGATAAAGTAAGGTGCGCCGGTCTGCGGATCTTCCGGAATCA
>QHRA01000048.1 GCA_003221295.1 Verrucomicrobiota bacterium
GGAACGCGTAGCAGATAAAGCAGCGCAATCAGTCCGTAAGTAAGAGTTAGCCGCCACGGCCCAATTTCCTCGTACCGCCGAGAGCTGCTGATCAAGCGTGAGGGGATAATCGCGATACGTCCGAGCCGTCGAAGAATGCGGAAAAATTCTGCGTCCTCCATCAACGGTAATTCCGGGAATCCTCCGATTTTTTCGAACGCAGTGCGTCGGCAAAAGAACCCGTGATCGCCGAAGCGTGCGCGCAAGAGGAGACCGACATAGTGCGCGAACGAGTCGGTTAAACGATATACAAAACGCTCATTCGGAATGCGAATGCGAAAGAAACCGCCGACCACCTCGGGTTGACGAAGCGCGTCAGCTATTTGTTGAAGGCAACCGCGTGGCACTTCGCAATCGGAGTGCACGAACCAAAAGATGTCGCCCGACGCAGCGCGCGCCCCGGCATTCATTTGGACCGCGCGACCACGCGGAGCATTTAAAAAGCGATCGCAATGATTTCGTGCCAGATCGAATGTACCATCGCTGCTACCCCCATCGACGATGATTACCTCGGCGTCACCGGCTCTCTCACGCAAGCACCGAAGAAACCGCTCGATGCTCGTGGCTTCGTTTAGCACTGGAACAATGACCGAGATTAGCCCGGAGCCAACTTTAGCTGACTCCTGCCGAGCGTTAGGCATTTCCGGTTTCGTCAAAATGATAACATCATGCAAACTTAATACGTGAATCGGTTTTCTGAAACGCTCACTGCGCATTCTCTGCCATTGCGTCGCTCGAAAACCGAGGTGTTGCAGGTCAATCTTGGGAAACTTTGCAATCTGGCCTGCGTGCATTGTCACGTGAACGCCGGTCCCAAGCGCAAAGAAATCATGACGCGCGAGACGGTCGATCGCGTTGTCGATTGGTTCGCGCGGAGTGAGATTCCGACGATTGATCTTACCGGTGGCGCGCCGGAAATGATTCCGGATTTCCGCTATTTCATCGAACGAGTAAAAACGCTGCGTCCGTCACGTCGCGTAATTGATCGCTGCAATCTCACCATCCTGCTCGAACCGGGCTACGAGGGTCTGGCGCAATTTCTGGCGCGGCACAAAGTCGAGATTATCGCATCGATGCCGTGTTACACTGCGGAGAACGTGAACGCCCAGCGCGGCCAAGGCGTGTTCGATAGCAGCATTAAAGCTCTGCGTGTCTTAAACTCGTTAGGTTATGGCAGCGATCTACCTCTTCATCTGGTCTACAATCCGGTGGGCGCATTTCTCCCTGGTCCGCAGGCAGAGCTGGAAGCGGATTACAAACGCGAGTTGAAGAACCATTTCGGGATCGTTTTCAACAATCTTTACACCATTACCAACCTGCCCATCGCCCGTTTCGCTTCCTATCTCCATCGCAACAATAAATTGGAAGACTACATGCAGCTCCTGATCGACAATTTTAATCCGGCAACGGTCTCCGGCTTAATGTGTCGCAACACTATCAGTGTCGGTTGGACCGGCGAAGTTTTCGACTGCGACTTCAATCAGATGCTGAAGATGAACTGGCGCAACGGAAACGGGCCGCTCCATCTTTGGGACCTCGATCCGGCGACAGTCGAGAATCGCGAAATTCTCACCGGCAACCACTGCTTTGGCTGCACCGCGGGCACCGGCTCCAGTTGCGCCGGGGCGATCGTATAAAATTCGCCCGCAGACTACGGGGCACTTAAAAGCGACTCACCTGCGTTGCGGTGAAGGGGATTTTTTCATTTGGGATTTGTTTGGAGCTTGGGATTTGGCTTTTGGAATTTCCGCTCAACATCGCAAACGATTAGCACTCAAGGTCGTCAGCCAGACTGCTAAGGCGCTAACCCTTTATCTGTACCTCCGGAGCGGCGAGTTGCCATTCCTGCCACCGCTCCATTCCAGCGAACATCGCAACTGAATCGGAGACTTTAACATCACGAATCAACCGGAAGTATTTGCCGAAAATTTCTGCCGCCGGCGGTTTGAAAAAACTGAAGGACATCATGATCGGTTTCGCAGCCAGGGATTAAGACGTTCCTCGCCTCTGCCTTCCCTTGACGAAAGAGCGGAGCGCCGCGGGAACAGCGTGTAACGTCCATGGTGTCTCCCCTGAGGCGTAGCGTTGGTTCCAAAAAGCCGGCTAGGCGTTATCGCTCGATTCGCTCAAATTTCTTATCTATTTTCCGTCGTCACGATTGGAGCGCTATTCAATCTTCGACGGTGACCCTTTTGGCAAAGGTGAGGAACACAGACCTGAGGTCTGTGCGCCACACAGGTCTGTGACCTGTGTTCCCCTGCGGTCTCGGCGCACCGTTGACATTAGATAGATACTCGGGACTAGCCGAAACGAGCCAGCAAGATGCCGGCGCTCCTCATCCCGCTGCGGAAGCGAAAGCCGGATCGAATGTGTCCGCGGTTGGCTTTGCTGGAATGGGAAGAAAAAAACAAGGCAAGCCCAAACGCGACCCCCGTCAGGTAACCCCTGGGGATCGCGGCCGAGACTGGCCTGATGAAAAATTACACCAAAATTCTGTTTTCGATTTTGGCGGCAGCGATTTGTAGTGCTGGTTTTGCGGCAGAGCCTCAGAGCTGCAAGAAAACCGGCAAGAACTGCCCCATGAACGATAATAAGAAATGCAATTGCGGGAAGAACTGCAGCTGTTAGTCGCGCTTCAGTAAGCCCGCCCGCTAATTCATTATCTGGAAGCGTTCCATTAATTGCTCACGCATTTCCATGGCGAGTTTCGGGTTAAGGCGCTGGAGCACTTTTTCTCGGCGATCCGGTTCCATCGCCGCCAGTTCGCGCACGAGTTTGTCGCGCGTTTTCCGTTTCGCGTAAGCACTCCAGCCAATACCAATCGCGAGCAGCCCGGAAATTGTCCAAACGGTGACGTCAGTCCCAGTAATCATTCTTAATTACCCGCACCTACACATTAACTTCACTTGCACTTCGGCCGGAAGCCAGACGAAAGCTGGCACAAGTTATTTGTAATCAGTTAGCGAGAAGAATTTCGTTTTGTCGATTTTGCTGGCCGTTTTCGCTGGGCTGTTCGCGCTGGCGTGATCGGCAGCGCCAGGACTCGAGCAAGATTTCTTTCGTCGGTCAGGTCAAGACGGAGAGGCGTAATGGAAACGAAATTTTTACCAAAGGCCCAGCGATCAGTCCCTTCTTCTTCGCCTTCCAATGGTTTGATGGTGAACCAGTAGATCGCCCGTTTCATCGGATCCTTGCCTGGAACAACTTTACCGTCGTATTGCTTGACCGCTTGGCGCGTCCACCGAATGCCTCTCGGTTTTTCCGGTACGTTCACATTTACCAGGCACAGCTCTTTCTCTTCGAGAAGAAGCTCAAGCACTTTCTCGACGTATGGTTCCAGTTGACTGAAGTCAGGTGCTTTCTCGGTAATACTGACAGCGGTGCTAAAAGCGATACCGCGTAATCCGAGCAACGCAGCTTGTTTTGCGGCAGCGAGCGTGCCCGAGTGCCAGCAAGCGCTGCCAAGATTCGGCCCGAGATTGATCCCGGAAAGAACAAGATTAACCCGCTCCCATAAATAGGTGCCCAGCGCGACGCAATCGGCCGGCGTTCCATTCACGCGGTAAGCTTCGAAACCGCCGGGCAACGGGGTGCGGCGGTAGCGCAGCGGACGCGATGAGGTGATGGCGTGCCCCATCGAGGATTGCTCGACATCGGGCGCGACAATGCGCACGTCGCCGAAACGGGACGCGACCTTGGCGAGAGAGGCGATGCCGGGACTGTAAATGCCGTCGTCGTTACAGATAAGGATGCGCGATTGCATTCTTAGATGAAACGCGGCTGGACACGCTCTTGGCCGAATGCTCTTGAAGATAAGCGCGCCTTCACGCTGCGCTGCGAGGTACATCGATGCGCATTCTTCTCGTGCACAATCCGAAAGCGGGAAGCGAGGAACACGAGGGCGAGGATTTCATAAAGGCGCTGAAAAGAGCGGGGCACAAAGCAACGTATCAGTCGTCAAAAAAGAAAGGGATCATGAAAGCGCTGAAAAAGAAAATCGATCTCGTCCTGGTGGCGGGTGGAGACGGCACCGTAAGTAAAGTGGCGCGTCGTCTGGTCGCGATGGACAGCGAAATCCCGCTGGCCGTGCTGCCGATGGGGACAGCTAATAATTTCGCGCGTTCACTCGGCTTTTGCCTTTCGGAGAAGGAATTGATCGAGCAACTAAATCACGGGAAATGCAACACGTTTGATGTCGGACAGGCGCGCGGGCCCTGGGGCAAACGCTATTTCTTCGAGGGCGCCGGCGCCGGTTTGTTCGCGGATTATATGCGAGCGCCAAAAAGGGACGGCAAAAAGGATGAGCCGAAATCAAAAGCAGAGGCGATGAGGCGTCATGTCAAAGAGCTGCGTCGGCGATTACAGACTTATCGGGCACGCCAGTGGGAAATCGAGGTTGAAGGTAGTGATTTGTCCGGACGTTATTTGCTGTGGCACGCCATGAACATTCGCTCCGTCGGCCCCGTCCTGACTCTGGCCGCGGATGCGAAAACGAATGACGGGAGTTTCGATTTTGTCGGCGCACGGGAAGAGGACCGTGCTTTGCTGCTGGATTATTTCGACGCGCGCGTGGCGGGCAAAAGACGGAAGTTTCCGCTCCGGCCGAAACGATTGACCAAGATGCGGCTGCGCTGGACGAAATGGCCCCTGCATTTCGATGATGAGCTCTGGCCAGCTGAGGATGGGAAGCCGCCTCAGCAGTGCGAAATTGAACTCATCGTGAAAAATGCCGCGCTCCGGATTTGGCGGATCGAATGAACGGGCGCGCTTCTGCGCGTTCCCGGACTTGCAGCCGCCTTCCTTAGCTACGGCGTGCCAAGGAAGCATGTCCCTCCGGCTAAGACTCGCCGCTGGCGCACTGGCTCTGCCTCAAATCGGTGATGAGGAAGTGGATAAGCTTCAAACCTTAAACAACTTGGAAACCGCAGACCGAATCAGGGGTTAAACCGATGCGTGGCTTGGAGTGCGACGGCAAAGCGGGTGGATCGAATGAAACGGAGGGGCGCGCTTCTGCGCGTCCCAGGACATGTAGTCGCCTTCGTTAGCTGTGGCGTGCCAAAGAAGCGTGTCCCCTCCGCCCGCTCCAGACGAATCAAACCTCAAACTTCCGATCCCTTGCTCTTTCCAGAGCAGTCCATAGGATAAAATGCTCGTGGAAGATGATCAGGAGGAAAATTCACAGCCGAAGGGAACACGAAGGCGTCGCATTTGGATTTCGATTGGGATAATCCTTGCGCTGCTCGTCATTTTTCACCGGCCAATTCTGCTCGGCGCCATTCATTGGTTTGCTGTTCACCGCGCGGCGAAAGAACATCTCAAGTTAAGTTTTCGCGCAGAGGGAAACGTTTTTACCGCACTCACGGTCCGTAATCTCCATGTCGTTCCGACCGGGCCGGCCGCGATCGAAATTGCAGAGGCAGAATACATTCACGCGGAATACAATTTATTTTCATTGATCCGCGGTCACGCCGATTTTCTCAATTCGATTGAGACACGAAACGCCCACGTGGTCGTCGATCCCGGCAAAATGCGGGTGCAAGTTGCGCCGCGTCCGCGCGAAAAGGTGACGTTGCCGGCTGTTTTTCCGGAACGAGCACGCTTGGAAAATGTGACGGTGATCGTGCGCGATCCGGCACATGATTTCATCGCGGAAAATTTTTCGCTCGATTTGAATCCGCGTGCCCCTGGTGCTCTGAGCGTGGCGTTGTTGCAATTACCGACAGGCGAAGCGTGGACACGCGTGACCGGCACGGCCAGTTACGAAAATCGTAATCTGGTTTTGCGCGACGTCGTCCTGAATGAGCAGACGCGCTTCTCGCTCATTAATGTCGATGCCTCGCGCATTCGGCAACACATGATGGCATTGCGTTTAGTCGGGACACTCGACGGCGCACCGATTGATTTGCAGGCCTCGCTGACAGAACAAGCTCGATCGCTTTTCATTAAGTCGCACACGACCGCGCGCAATCTTTCGCTCTCATCCGCAAAAAAGCTCGGTTTGTTCTCGGATGCGCCGGTGCAGGGGGAGGTCGAAAATTTCACATTCGATTTTGCTGGTTTATTGGGTGCGCCGAAGACCTGGGCGGCTTCGGGGGATGGCGTTGTGAGCGATCTGCAAGTGGCGGGCACGACTTTCGATCGGGCGGCGGCACAGATTTCTGCTCACGATGGGATGGCAACGATTCAACCGGTCGAACTCACGCGCGCGGGAACGGCGCTCCAAATTCACGGGACAATTCAATTGCCGGAACGCGCTGACGATCTGGGGCGCAGTCCCGCAAAGTTTGAGGTCGTTGGCAACGATCTCGATCTCGGCCCCATCACCTCCGCGATGGAGAAACCGCTAAGCGGTCACGGGCAAATTAACGGGACGTTGGAAATTCGCGACGAGCAGTTGCAGGCCACGTTTCGTGTTGCCTCGGGGCCGGTTCGCAGTGGGGATGTCACTCTGGAAAAGCTCGAAGCGACGGCGACGGCTGAAAAAAATTTACGATTGCACGCGAAAGACGCGCATTGGTTTGAGGGGCTGCGCGCCAATGCTACAGCGGTCGTCTCGGCCGTGAGAAACAGCGAATTCGCCGCCGACACAATTTCAGGGCGGCTCGATCAAAGCGGCAGCCTCATTACGATCAGCAACGTCGCAGTGCAGCGCGGATCGAACAAGATCGTGGGTAACGTGTCAGTGCGATTGCGCGCCGACGAAAGAGATTTCATCAAACAAGCGGCAACGGCTCAGATCGCGATCAATGCTCCGCAAACGGCCGATTTTTGGTACGGCAACTCGCCGAACCGGGTCAGCGGCACACTCAACGCCTCGGGAATCGTGCAGTGGAACGGAGCAATTGCGGATGGATGGTTCAATGTTTACGGATCGAACCTACAAATCCGCAATTTGTCGATTCCGCAACTAAGCAGCGCGGGATCGATCTGGCAGAGCAAAATCTTTCTCAATGATTTGACCGCCAATCTTAATCAACGCGATTTCGTGAACGGGCAGGGGACGCTCGATTTGCGGGGCGAGAAAAAATACGCGGGCAAACTCGCGGTTGATATTGCGGATATGAGCACGCTCAAGCCGTTGCTGGAGGCGAACGGAAACAAAACGGAATTGCGCGGTTCATTCTTATTGAATTGGGATGGACGCGGCTCAGCCTCGAAGCTAACGGAAAACGGATCTTTAAAACTGGCGTGGAGGAATGGCCAGCTCGGCGACATGAAAGCGTTGACGGCAAACGTCGACGCCACTTATTCGCCAGCGGGGCTCGAGATTCCGACAATCTTCATCGGAAGCGATCGGATGGATTTTCAGGCAATCGTTTCTGCGAAAGGCCAGACCCTGGAGATTTCCAAGATCCAGCTGGATCAGGGGCAGGCGAAATACGCATCCGGTTATGCGTCTGTCCCGTTCATCTGGAGAAATGTCGGCACCAACCAGCCGGTTTTTCCGCGTGATGGAAAAGTAAACGCGACATTTGATTCGACGAATCTCGATCTCAAGAAATTGTTCGATGACTTTGGAATCGAGCCGGCCGCGAGCGGATTCCTGTCAGTGAAGCTGCAAGCCGGCGGCACCCTGGCGGATTTGCAAGCCCATCTCGATGTGGATGGGCGTGATTTGCGCAATCCGAAACTAACGAATCTTGATCCGGCTACATTTCGTCTTTCGGCGGACGCCGCTGGAAACAAGCTCAATCTCGCTGGTGAATTGAAGCAACCTAAAATTCAGCCGGTCAGTATTGCGGCAACAATGCCGCTCGACGCCGGCAAAATATTGAGCACGCGCTCGTTTGACGAGAACACGCCCGTGCAGGCAACAGTCCGCCTGCCGCGAAGCTCGGTGAATTTTTTGCGGCAATTTATTCCCGCGGTCGAACAACTTGACGGAGACGTTGCGTTCGATGTCGCCATTGGCGGAACGATTGCGCGCCCGGCCTTCACCGGCAGCGGCGACATCACCATTAACGAGGCGCGCTTCACCAACGCGACATTGCCAGCGCTGCGCGGATTTCAATCGCGCCTGATTTTTCACGACAACGCCGTGACCCTGGAGAAGTTCCACGGCGATCTCGCCGGCGGACCGTTCACTATTGGTGGCCGGGTCGTTTTCACCAAGCTGACCGACGCAAACATTGATCTCGATTTGCGCGCGGAAAGTATCCTGATTGCGCGCAACGATTCACTCACCGCACGGGCAGACGCAAATTTGAAAGTAAGCGGGCCGGTGATGAGCGCGACGGTGAAAGGAAATGTCGCCCTGACGAACAGTCATTTTCTAAAGGACATCGATTTGATCCCGATCGGATTACCGGGTAGGCCCGCGCCGGAGCCAATTGAAGACCGGCCAGACTATTCGATTAAGACTCCGCCGTTGCGCGATTGGAAATTCGATCTCACGATTAAAACGAAAGATCCGTTTTCCATTCGCGGTAACCTCGCGAATGGGAACGCTATTGTAGATTTACATTTAGGCGGCACCGGTTCCCATCCGGAATTGAAAGGGATAGTGAAATTGCAAGGCGTAGAAGCGACTTTGCCTTTCAGCCGGCTCGATGTGACCAACGGCTTTCTCTATTTTGATCCGAGTGATTCGTTTAATCCCAAGATCGACCTGCAAGGCAGATCGGTGATCCGCGATTACACCGTGCGCGTTTACGTCTATGGCAACTCACTCGCCCCCCAGGCCATTTTCACGAGCGAGCCGCCCCTGCCGCAGGAGGAAATAATTTCGCTTCTCGCTACCGGAGCGACCCGTCAGGAGCTGGCTGGAAATAGCAACGTCCTGGCTGGTCGCGCTGCCATGCTGCTGGTGCAGCAGCTTTACCGGAAGATTTTCAAGAAAGGGCAGCCTACCCAGAGCAATTCCGTCTTCGACCGTTTGCAGGTCGATCTTGGCACGGTCGATCCGCGCACCGGTCGTGAGCAGGCAACCGCGCGATTTAAAGTTAACGAGAATTGGGTGCTTGTCGGTGACCTTGGAGTTGGAGGAGAATTTCGCGGTCAAGTGAAATACCTCATCCGATTCCATTGAAATGCGACACGGCGTTTTTTTTCTCGCGCTAATGGTAGTCACGAGCGTGTCGGACCTGCGTGGCCAAAGCGCAGTGGATGTCAAACGGCCGGAGGAACGCGCGCGTGAGCGTAAGGTTATCGAACGCCGCGAAACGCAAAAGGCGCGGAGCTCTAACCTGGAGATTCGCGGCACGACCGCATTCAAGGAGGAAGAATTGCGATCGGTCCTGAAGGAACAAATCGCAACCATCCACGATTTTGGATTAACGGCCGCGCGCGCCGATGACACCGCCTTTTTTCTCGAGCTCTTCTACCGCAAACACGGTTATGCCAAAGTAGATGTCCACTATTCCATCGAGGGCGGATCGCGCCTCGTCCTTGATGTGACCGAAGGGCCGCAGGCGATTCTGGGCACGATTAATTTCGTTGGTAACAATCACGTTCCGGCCGAAAAACTCTTTGAGTACGCGGTCGGCCCGACACGAGAGCGTTACTCGCGGTTGCAAAAGAACCTGCCCTTTGTCGCGACCGATATGCAGGAAGGCGCCGAACTGGTGCATCGCTATTACGTTGGAGAAGGTTATCTCGACTCGGTAGTTGATGCGCCGCAATATCATTTCAGCGCGGAGGGCGCCCGGGTAGATGTCACGATGCCGGTGCAGGAAGGTCTGCAATATTTTTTTGGGGATCTAATTTTTCGCGGAAATCCTGTTTACGACGCAGCAACGCTACGCGGGCAGATGATCGATTTGCTTTCGCAACCTTATACCGACCGTCGGGTTGATGACATTTCGCGGCGCTTGCAAGCCTACTACAAGGCGCGCGGTTATTATTCGGTGAAAGTAGAAGCGATTGGCGAGGTGGAAGCTTCCGTTGCTGGTCATGTCCCGGTCGTGGTCGTGATTTCGCCGGGACCAGTTTACAAATTTGGCGAAGTCAATGTCGCAGGGCTGCGTCGGCTGCGGCCGAGTTACGTCTACAATCGTTTTGCTTCGTTGCGGGGGAAAACTTACAGCCCGGATGTGTTGGACGAAAAGTTTCGCGAGCTGATGCGCACTGGCCTTTTCAATGTCCTGCAAATCAATCCCCAGCCCGAGGATGGAAATTATCTTCGGCTCGACATTGCCGCCGAAGAAGCAAAAGCGAAAGAGTTTGGCTTTTCCGTAGGCTACGGTTCGTACGTTGGCGGTATCGTCGGCTTTAGTTTTGCCGATCGTGACCTGTTTGGTTATGGCCGGCCGCTGATTACTTCGATCGAGGTTTCACAGCGCGGCTACAAAGGTGAAATTTTGTGGGACGATCCGCATTTTCTCGAAAGCAACGTCGAACTGAAAATTCGGCTTAGTGCACTCACATTCGATTTCGATGGTTACTCAAAGTTCGAAATCGGTGACCGGGTGGAGTTTTCCTACAATTTCACGAAACAATACAAGGTCGGTCTTTTCGCCTCACAGCGGCATGTCGAAATTATCAGCGCGGATATCCATGATGATCTCCTTGGTGACATGCGCTACTTCGTCAGTTCGGTTGGTTTTTTTCATACCCTCGATTTGCGCGATAGCCCCGTCGTGCCCACCCGCGGTTTTGTCTTTGATCAAACCTTCGAACTCGCCGCCAGCGGAATCGGAAGCGAGATCGAGTTGTTTCGCACGACCGCGCGCGCCAGTTATTTCATCCCGATTGGCAAAACCTTGCTCGAGTTCGGCGCCCGCGCCGGTTTGGTCCGGCCGCTTAAGGAAAGCACCAGCGACATAACCGCAATTCCAATTGACGAACGTTTCTTCAACGGCGGCAGCACCACTGTGCGCAGTTTCGGCGAACGCGATCTTGGCCCGCATGATCACAGGGGCCACCCGCTCGGCGGGGAATTTTATACTATTTTCAATGTTGAGTATACGTTTCCCCTCTATGGCGAATTGCAGGGCGCCGTTTTTGTGGATGCCGGCAACCTGCTGCCCGAAGCGGACAATCCCGGTCTGGGCGACATGCGCTACGGCATCGGCGCGGGCTTACGCTATAAACTCCCCATCGGTCCGATCCGGCTCGATTACGGCGTCAATCCCAACCCGCGCGAGCACGAAGATTTCGGCGCGTTCCATTTCAGTTTCGGTTTCGCGTTTTGAAAATGATTCGTCATCCCGACCGAATCGTTGTAGCTGCTGCCGTTACTGGCGGAAAAACGGTTCGAGTTACTGCCGCCGGTGACGGCGGCAGCTCCAACCTCGCTAAAGCGAGGTAATGTGATTTCTGAATGAAAGATGGAGAGGACAATCTCGGTGAGACCCCGCCGGAAATTTTCCGGCAACAACTTCATCGACTGGCGGATTGGATCGCGGATTATCGTGGAAAAATAGAAACGTTGCGCGTTGCGCCTGACAGCAAACCGGGTGCAATTCGCGCAGCGCTCCCATCACAACCACCCGAGCAGGGTGAACCATTCGAGAAAATTCTGGCCGATGTCGATCGGGTCATCCTTCCCGGAATGGTGCATTGGAGCCATCCCATGTTTCTTGCTTACTTCGGCTGGACCGCGACCGCGCCGGGAATCCTCAGCGAAATGATTTCCGCGCCGTTGAACGTGAACGCGATGACATGGCGCACTTCCCCGGCGGCGACCGAGCTCGAAACTCTGGTGATCGATTGGCTCCGCCAGTGGATGCGTTTGCCAGGAAATTTCGAGGGCGTGATTTACGACACCGCCTCGGTCGGGATCATGCATGCGCTCGCGGTCGCCCGCGAAGAAGCCGCACCCTCGACTCGCAAACTTGGTCTGACCGGACGCGATCTTCCGCGATTTCGGATTTACACTTCCGATCAAGCCCACAGTTCCGCCGAGAAAGCAGCGATCGCGCTGGGCCTTGGCGAGGAGAGTGTGTGTCGGGTGCCGAGCGACAATGAATTTCGCATGGAGACGTCGCTCTTGCGCAAAACCGTCGCGCACGATCGAGAATGCGGGTTCAAACCGCTCGCCGTCATTGCCACAGTCGGAACCACCTCAACTGCGAGCCTGGATCCGGTGGCCGAGATCGCACAGCTTTGCCGCGAAGAAAAGATGTGGCTGCACATCGATGGCGCTTATGGAGGCGGGTTTGCGGTTATGCCGGAATATGAATGGATCGCGGAGGGTTGGAGCGAAGCGAATTCGATCATCATCAATCCACACAAGACCCTGTTTGTGCCGCTCGATTTCAGCGTCCTCTATGTGCGCGATATCGAACGTTTGCGCCGCGTCTTCTCTCTCGTGCCGGAATATCTCCGTGGCGATACGCTGGAGACGGAGAAGAATTACATGGACTACGGAATTCAACTCGGCCGAAGATTTCGTGCGCTTAAGGCCTGGATGATCTGGCGCGCGTTCGGCCGCGAAGGAATTCTCGCGTTAATGCGCGAGCACTTGCGGCTGGCGCGTTTGTTTGGCGAATGGGTAGCTGCATCCGACGATTTCGAATTATCAGCGCCGGTCTCGATGGGCGTCGTTTGTTTTCGCGCAAAACATGAGACCGACGCGTTCAATTCCAGGATTGTCGAATCGATCAATCAATCTGGTCGCGCGTATTTGAATCAAACAAAATTGCGCGGACAAACCGTGATTCGTTTAGGACTCGGAAATATTCTCACCACGGAAAAGCATCTGCGCGATGCATGGGAATTGATTCAGGAGACTGCCCGATCAGTTAGCTCGTCATCCCGAGCGTAACCACCAGTCCGGCTCGGACCGAGGGATCCCGCAGCGTTACCTTTAAGCTTTCGCCACGGGATCCCTCGGCTGGCGCTCGGGATGACCGGGTTCGCATCAAAAAGCGTTTGGCGGGTGAGAGAGCTGCGGTACATTCCGCGACGCAAAACTAATGATCACGATTCTTCGTAAGCATTCACGCTGGCTCATGATCGTCATCGCCATTCTGGCGATGCCGTTTTGTCTTTATTTCGTTCGGACGGATTGGATGAGCGCTCTGCGGTCGAACACTGCTGGCAAACTTTATGGCCGCGACATCTCGACCATCGAGATTGAGCGCGGGGGACGGTTGTTCCAACTGGCGCGCAATTTGGGGATGAGCGAGTTTCTAACCGAACTTTTGGGTCAGTGGCATCCGCAACGAGCGAAAACACAATCGGAAGCGGAACGTGAAGCGGGACAGGAATTCGCCATTGATTTAATGATTCTACGGCATGAGGCCGAAGCCTTGGGTATCCGGCCAACTACCACTGAAATCGCTGCCGTCGTTACCAAAATACGCGCGTTCCGTAGCGACGCCGGTAGTTTCGATCTGAAGAAGTACAACGATATCGTGCAGAATGCTCTGGGACCCCTTGGGTTCACCGAGGCACAGATTGAGGAATTGGCCGGCGATCAGATTCGTCTCGATCGTGTCAAGGAACTACTCAGCGCAGGCGTGACAGTGTCTCAGGCGGAAAGCAAGACCACTTTTGAACAGGTCTACTCCAAATTCGAAGTGAGCGTGGTGCGTTTCAAAACCAGCGACGTCGCGAACGAGGTAAAAATTTCTGATGACGAAATCGCGAAATATTATGAAGGCGCCAAAGAACAACTAGAGAGCGAGGAAAAGCGGAAAGTGCAGTTCGTTGCCATGACGTTATCGGAGGCGGAGAAAAAGCTAACGGGAAAAGAACGGATCGACGCCTTGCAGAAACTTTCGGATAAGGCAAATGACGTCGCCCAGGCGCTGGCGGAGAAGAATGCCGATTTTGCCGTGGTTGCGGGGAAATTCCAGTTGCCGGTCAAGACCACTGGCGATTTTAGCCAGGCGGCGCCGGATCCGGAACTAAAGCAGGACTCGCAATTGATCCAGAGCGCCTTCCAACTTTCCAATGACGAACCGACGAGTGAGCCGATCCAGGGCGCGGACGGGTTCTATATCTTGCATCTCGCCGGAATCATCCCGGCGCGACCTCTGACACTCGAGGAGGCGAAACCGAAAATTGTTGAGGCGCTCAAAGCGAGAAAGGAGCGCGAGCTGCTAACCATTCGGGCAGCTAACGTCGCGCACGATTTGGGCGAGGCATTGAAAGCGGGCGACACGATCGCCAAGGCCGCGCAAAAGTTGAATTTGAAACTGGAAAAGTTGCCTCCCTTTTCTCTGGCCGAAGAGCTGGAGCGAAAAGCGTCCTCCGCCCCGGAGACGATCCCAGATTTGCCTATGATCAAAAATGCGGTCGCCGATTTACACGCCAATGAAGTGGCGGACCCGATTCCGACTTCGGATGGTGCGGTGGTCGCAGTAGTGGAAAAGCGCGATCCGCCGGATCCCGCCCAGGCTGGAACCAATCGGGCCTCGCTCGACGAGCGCATTTTGCGGGGGAAACGCGCGATGATGTTTTCCGAATGGCTACAGGAGCGCCGGCGGGTTGCCGGATTGCAAGCCACAGTCCCAAGCTGATCTGACATGGAATCGCGCGACGAAATCTTCGACGACGCGAATGGCGATCTTGCGACCGGGGAATTGGAAAGCGCGGTCGAGAAATATCGGCGTTGCGTGGAGATCGATCCGGAATTTTTTGATGGGTGGCACGCGCTCGGAATGGCGCTGATGAAAATCGGGCGATTTCCGGAAGCAATTGAGGCGGGAAAACGCGCCACAGAATTGCGGCCGAACGATCAGATCGCCTGGACCAGCTTGTCGCTTTTTTACAATCGCAGCGGCGACATCAAGGAGGCCGAAGCAGCGGGGACGAAAGCAAAGATTCTCTCTTGGGGTGGGAAGGTTGCAAAGGAGTGATGGAGTGATGGAGTAGTGATCTAGTGGCGGAGCGCGAGAAATAATCACGCCATTACTCAAAGGTAGAAGCGCAGACCCGCTCGTCATCCCGAGTTCGGCAGCTGCCGGATCGAGGGATGCCGTCGCGCCACCTTGAGGTTCAACTTGCGAGGACAGAGTTTTGTAGGGCAGGCGTGTCGCCTGCCGGTTCCGGAAAAAAAGGGGACCAGGAATGGTCGCCCTACAATTGTTTAGCCGCGATCCTTCAATCCGTGCGCGCCG
>QHRA01000049.1 GCA_003221295.1 Verrucomicrobiota bacterium
TCGAACCCATGATCGCAGCCATGTTGCGCTCTTGCATATCGACGTGAAAAAATCCCGGGCTCCAGAGATTACCTTCATAAGCGTAACCGCGGCTCTGCTCGATACGGTAAACGACCTGGTGAATGATTTGCGGCAAAACCGTGAATTGCGCGCGATCGTTTGCCAGTTTTATGCGCAACGGAGGCAGGCCGCTGTCAGGGGCGCTGATTTCATAGCGATCTTCAATCGCACTCAAATGATAAGGCGCGGGCATTCCTTCATTCACCGGCGACTCGTAATGGCGGAAGAAAAAGGCGGGTCGCAGCTCGAGCCGCGGGCGTTTTTCGCCTTCGAGAATACGATAGATGACGTGAACGGTGTTCTGCAAATGCAGCATCAGAACGCGTTTCTCGAGAATGAGGTCGCGCACGCGATAGGTCCAAACCGGCAGTCCATTTTCGAGTCGGAACTCGTGCAAAAAATCAGCCGCGCCCAGTTGGAGTTGCCCGCCGGCGCGTTCTTCGGCGCCGAGCGAGATGACATCGTCATCCGCGAAACGCAAGAATTCAGAAACGTGACTCCACATCACCATGCGACCGTGCGGCGCTGGCAGAGCGGCGATGAGCAAACCATGATAACGGCGGGTGATTGCGCCTGAGATGGTTCCGGAAGCAAACCCACCGAGTCCATTTGTCACGAGCCACTCGCGCGACAGTAGCAGTTCGCGCGAATGGCTCGCTTTGTCCCATAGCAGGGATCGGGTGGTGAAAGCCATCTGGTGCGGAGGTCTAGGACCCGTTAGAAATTATTTTCACAAATATCGAATGTCCGACTGTTGCCGCTTCGCGGTGCGAAGCGCCTTGACTGGGAGCGGCCGTCTTCCAAGCCGCCGTGCGGTATGCGCTGCGATCTGGGCGACTTGGAAGTCGCCCCTGCCGGTTAAAAGGTTCGCGTATGTCGCGATTACCCGATCCGCGATTTCAAATCTATGAAGGTCGGGCATTAAGGGTTTGCTCTTAGCGTCGTTTCGATTGCTTGCGCGGTTTTGTGGGGGGTCGCGGCCGCAAAACGAAAGCGACTTCCGCTGGCAAAATCCATTCCTCCTCCGTTGCGAGATCGACCGTCCCCGGCCCGTCGTAGCGCGCTGACTCGCTTGACCAAAGTAATTCCCACTCCAAACCAGACGGCGGCGCGAGCAACGGTTCAGGCGCAGGCACAAGACGCTGACGTCGCCCGAAATTGACAATTAAAAGTCGATCATCGTTTTGGTCGCTCGAGAATCGCAGAAGAAAACTTTCCGCGCCCAGGACCGAGCCATCTACTCCGCCGACGATTTGTCGACTCAGCCGCGAATCTTCTCGGCGCAACCGAAGCAGATCGCGATGCAAATAGCAAAGCGATCCGTTCCGTTCCCGCTCACTCCAATCGAGCTTGCTCCTCGCAAAGGTCCGTGGGTCATGCGGAACACCGATTCGCGCTTGTATTTCCTCGCCTGCCGACGAAGGAAACTGCGCAAGAAATTCGAACCGGCCTTTTCGCACTGCTTCCTTTAACTTGTCGTCGCCGACGTCACTGAAAAAGCAAAACGATGTCGTCGCGCCGAATTCCTGGCCTTGGAAAAGCAGCGGCGTCCATGGGCCAAGCAACAGAAGGGCAGTCATCGCGCGGTAGCGGCCGGGCGAAGTTTGTGTGCGCGCACGATCGCCGAAGGCACAGTTTGAAACTTGATCGTGATTGTCGATGAATACGACAAACGTCTCCGGCGGCAGGCCGCGGGTCGGATAACCGCGCGGTGCCTCCTGCCACGAATACGGTTGCCCTTGAAAAAGGTAGCCATATTTCGCCGCTGAAATAAATTCCTGCGGCCGACCCGCGTAATCGCTGTAGTAGGCTTCGTTTCGTCCCGTCAACGCCACCTGCGCACTGTGGTGCCAGTCGTCGTTCCACACCGCATCGAGATCATCGCCGCCCGCTTGGCGCGGCCGCACCAGTTTCGGTTCCTGTGTTTCGTTCTCGGCGATTAAAACAATCGCTCGCTTCCCCGCGGCCTGGCGTGCCGCATGGCCCACCGCACCCACAATATATTCCGGCGATTTGTCATAAATGCTTTGAGTCGCATCAAACCGAAAACCGTCGAAATGAAATTCCTCGATCCAGTAGCGTCCATTGGTGATGAAGAATTCCCGGACCGGCCCGCAATTTTTCCCGTCGAAATTAATCGATTCACCCCATTCGTTTTCCCGCTCACGATTCATGTAATCGTCGGAGTAAACACGGAGGTAATTTCCATCCGGCCCGAAGTGGTTGTAGACGACGTCGAGAATCACGCCTAACCCGAGCGCGTGTGCCCGATCAATGAATGCGCGCAAGTCTTCGGGCGTTCCGTAGAGGTGCGACGGCGCAAACAGATCGACACCATCGTAGCCCCAGCCAAAGCGCCCGGGGAAATCGGCGATCGGCATCATCTCCAGTAGGGTGATGCCATCGCTCTTCAACAGCTCGAGTTTTTCCGCGGCGGCGCGCCACGTTCCATCCGGGACAAATGTGCCAACATGAAATTCGTAAATGACCTGACCGGCTAATTTCACGCCGCGCCAGTTTGCGTCCGTCCATTTGAAAGCAAATGGATCGACGACAGACGAGCTGCCGTGTGGCCCTTCCGGCTGAAAACGTGAGGCTGGATCGGGATGAAAATCTTCCGATCCATTCAGCCGAAATCGGTAATGCGTGCCAGCGCCGCACCTGACTGTTCCCGAAAAATAGCCATCTCGCTCTCGCGCGAGCGAATGCAAAGTGCGCTCAGCCCTTCCGTCGGCAGAAGACTCCAATACGACTTCCAGCACATTCGCCTTCGGCGCCCAGACGCGAAAATGCGTTTCGTTCTCGCTGACAATTTCCGCGCCTATGGGATAACGCCGTTGCATTCTGGTGTTTTTTCGTCGTGAATTCGCGCGGTGGTTGTGCGCGATTTCGCTTCTCCGGCAAAGGCCGCGCGATTTAAATCATCGCGGTGAATAAAGCGCGTCCAGCCGGCAACGTTCATTTGCTCAAGCATTCTCTTGTCGCGGCCAAGATGTCGGTGTTGCGCGATAAAACAACCGCGACCGTGCAATTTCGTGGTGCGCTCGAGCAAATTGCCATCGTGCTTCTGACCGAGGCGTCGAAACATTGGCCGACGCTCGTGACCGAATTTGAGACTCCCCTTGCCCCGATGACAGGCGCGACCCTGGCACAGCCGGTGGTGTTCGTGCCAATTTTGCGCGCGGGCCTTGGATTGCTCGAAGGAATGTTGCGCGTCGTACCGAAAGCCGAAATCGGTCACATCGGGCTCTATCGCGATGAAGTTACGTTGCAGCCGGTCAATTATTATTGTCGTTTACCCGCCGGGCTGGCGCAGTCGCATATTCTATTGCTTGATCCGATGCTCGCCACTGGTCGCAGCGCAACGGAAGCCGCAACGCTTTTGAAAAGCCACGGCGCAACCAGCATTCAATTTATTTGCGTGGTTGCCTGCGAAATAGGAATTGAGCAACTGCGAAGCGTCCATCCAGACATTGCGATCTACTCCGCCGCGATCGATCCCGAGCTCAATGAGTTTGGTTACATTGTTCCCGGTCTGGGCGACGCCGGCGATCGCTACTTCGGTACCCTTTAAAATTGTAGGGCGTTTCTATGAAACGCCATCGTCTTTCTCCCGGAGGCGGCTGACACAGACACCCTACAATTGCTAAGTGATAAATTAAACCTTCGAGGGACACTTGCTGCCGTGTCCCTCATTCTGTGGTGGAAGGAACAGTCGCCACTCCTCCATAATTACTCAGCCAACGTCACCTTATCTACGATCATGTCTCCGCCTTGTTTAAGGTAATGAACTTTGATCCGTAGATTTTTTGTCAAAGCGGGCGCCTGGATTATCTGTCCATCCTTATCTACATAAGTAACTTTCCTGGCGAACTTGTAATGAACCGGTTCACCTGATCCAGTATCCAGAACCAACGCGCTATCCGGCGTATAATCGGTGATTTTGCCTGTGCTCTCGGATCCGGTCACAGTCGAGACCTGTCCATTTGCGACCGTTAGCCAGAGAGCGCCGGCGCATGCGAAACCAATCAAAGATTTGATCATACTATTCCCTTTCTTCATCCTAACTTTGCGCGCACCGCTTTTTCCTTAACGATGCAAACATCTGTAAATATATTCGTCCATCGCAAACAACTTGAGTGTGTCTTGGAGTTAACTAGAAGTCGGCCAGACGTGGACAGATGCCGGTGTTTCGGCAAACTAAAGGCGTGACTGAAGAACGAAGCGAAAGGCGAAGTTTTCGCACTATCCCTTTGATCTGTGCATCCCTCACGATTGCGCTGGGCCTGCTCACGTTCATTGGCTGGATTTCCGGCCTGCTCCTGCTGGCCAGCGTTCGCGCCAAGTATATTCCGATGGCGCCGAGCACCGGTCTCTGCTTTTCCCTGATCGGTATTGGCCTGATTGTGCACCTGCGCAGAGCAGCGCTGCGCTGGCTACTGCGTGCCCTTGCCTCATTCGTTCTCGCGATGGCGTGCGCGAAGCTAATCGAGGTCCTGGGGGGCTTTAATTTCGGTATCGACGCTTGGTTCGTCCGTAATCCCGAGCATTTCGGGGCAGTGCCAACGGGACGGATGGCACCCATGACTGCGCTGAACTTCGTTTTTATCGCAACTGGCCTGTTTGCCCTTACTGGAAAACAACCAGCAAAGTTCGCCGGCCCTTTCGGCGCGCTCGCCACCATAATCGGCGCGGTTGTCCTTGTGGGCTACTGGTACGGAACGCCATTACTTTATGGCGGCCATACCATTCCGGTCGCACTTTCCACTGCCTGCGGTTTTTTTCTCTCCGGAATGGCTCTTGTGATGCTGGCTGGATCGGCGGGATGGCCGCTGCGAGCGTTTCTCGGCGATTCCGCACGCGCGGTATTACTGCGCGCGTTCGTGCCTCTGATTACCGCAGCGGCGCTAATCAATGGTTGGATTAATGCGAGATTGCCAGCACGCATCCATGTCAACCCCGCGGTCACTTCCGCGCTCTGCGCTGTTGTCTTTGCTGCTTTGATCGCCTTGATCATTTCACAGATTTCCAGTCTTGTTGGCGGCCGAATCGATCGCGCAGAAGCTGCGCGCAATCTCGCTCAGGCGGAATTACTCGCACTGAATGCCCATCTCGAAACCAAAGTGCAGGAGCGCACCCGCGAATTGCGCGTCAAGAATCAACAAATGGAAGAAGAGCTGCAGATGGCGCGCGAGCTTCAGATCGCCCTCTTACCGCAAAAGTTTCCGACCGTTCCCGCGGATGTCCCTGCCCAGGACAGCGCATTACGGTTTCTTAGTTTATACTTCCCCACCGGCGACGTCAGCGGCGATTTCTTCAATGTCTTCCCCATCGGAGAAAAAGAAGTGGGTGTTTTTATTTGCGATGTAATGGGGCATGGGGTGCGTTCGGCTCTGATTACGAGCATGATTCGCGGATTGGTCGAGGAGCATGGGCAGGCGGCGGCCGATCCGGGCGAGCTACTCACACGGGTTAATCGCGCTCTCGCTGTCATTCTCAAACAAGCCGACATCACTATGTTCGCGACCTGTTTTTATGTCGTGGCTGATGTCGAACGCGCGCAGTTGCGTTTCGCTAATGCCGGGCATCCGTCCGCCCTTCACATTCAGCACGGTAATGGAGCTGCGCAGAAACTTCAGGGCGACGGGCGCCCCGGTCCGGCGATGGGACTTTTTCCAACTGCCAGTTACGCCACCTCAAGCAGTCCGATGAAAAAAGGCGACCGCGTTATGCTCTTCACTGACGGCTTATTCGAAGTCGAAGATGCTTCCGGCAGGCTCTTCACTGAGGAGCAACTGCACACTACTGTCACTCGTTACGCCGCCCTTCCGGCCCAGGAATTTTTCGACCGCGTCATCAACGACGTCCGTCAGTTTTCCGAACGCAAATCCTTCGACGACGATGTTTGCGTCGTGGGAATGGAAGTGCAACACACCGGCTGAGCTTCTTGGTGTAGCTGCCGCCGTCACCGGCGGCAGAATGGCTAAACTGCCGCTGGCGACAGCACATTGAGCTGGGGCAGCTACGTCACAAAATGTTTTGCTTGTTGAGCCCGAAAAAACGATTGAAATGCGTTTATGAACGGGCCGGCCCGCAAAATCGAAATTCTCGCGCCTTTTAATCAGGCTATCGAGCTAACGAGATTAACCTTGTTTCGCCCGTTCGATATTACAAAATGGCTCGTCATTGGCTTCGCCGCCTTTCTCAGCGGTTGGCTTAACAGTGGCGGCGGAAGTATTAATCCCTGGAGTTTCCGCGGTTGGAATACGTCAGATACACAATCGACATTCCAATTCCGCTCCTTCCATATGGACCATGCTGGCGTGTTCTTCTTAGTCCTCATCGCGGTTCTGGTCATTGTCTTTTTTACGTTTCTCATTCTCTGGCTTTGGATCACGGCGCGTGGACGTTTTATTTTCATCGATTGCATCGTCCGAAACCGCGCGGCGATTGCTGAACCGTGGCGCGAATTTCGCCGCGAGGGCAATCGCTTTTTTCTTTTTCTCATCGTGCTGGTGGTCGCCTCGATTGCCGTCGTAGCATTGTTAGCTGGGCTGGTTTTCGGTTCCCTCATGTTGTGGCGGAATTACCACATCTCGAACACGCCGGCGCTGCTCGTTCTCGTGCCAATCGCCGTCTTCGCCTGGATCGCATTCGTGGTTGTGGTAAATCTGATCACTTATTTCATGCCGCCGGTGATGTATGCGCGGCGCTGTTCGCCGGGCGAGGCTGCCCGCGGTCTCCTGCAACTGGTTCTCGATGAACCGGCTCCTTTCATTCTCTTCATTTTATTCATGATCGCGCTCTGGATCGGATGGATCATGGTGGGTTGCTTGGTGACGTGCCTGACCTGTTGCCTGGCAGCATTACCTTACATTGGCACCGTCATTGTGTTGCCTGTTCCAGTCTTCTTTCGCTCCTTTTCGCTTCTTTTCTTGCGCCAATTCGGGTCCGACTGGGATGTGTGGAAAAAAATCCCGGTTCCGGAGACGACTACTCCGCCGCCAGTGCAAACGATCGTTCCGGCCTCGCCGATTGCGCCAACTCAGGAAACGATTTCGCCAGCCCCGCAAAGTCCGCCGGAATCGCCGAATCCACCGGAGCGTTCGTCGTATGAGCCGCCCGAGTCACCGCCACCACAAACATGAAGGCGCTGGCTAACAACACATCAGAGGTCGGAAATCAGGGGCCGGAGGCCAGCATTTTTTCACGTGCGGTCGCGGATTATCGAGACGACTCGAAGAAACATCCGCGTCATCTGGTGGCCCGTCTGGCATTCATCCTCGGGGCGACCGCGGTTCTCCTGATCCTGCGATGGATCGATCCCGTGATCGCAGGAAGATGGCTGCCGTTTCATACCTCGTGTGGCGCGATCACGGGATTGCCGTGCATTTTCTGCGGGATGACACGCGCATTGCATTTGTTGCTTAACGGCGATTTTAGCGGCGCAATTTATTTCAATTGGCTCGCGTTTCCATTTCTCGGCGTGGCTGTTCTTCTCATTGCGCTCTTTGCCGTCGAGGTGACAAAGCGACGCGTGATTGTGAACTTGAGCACGATCCTACCGGTGACGTTCGGTCGTCTAACGGTAATTGGACTATGTTTATTTTTACTTTGGACGTCGCAGGCCTACCTTGCGGTCTCGCACCACAAGCACGAACTGCTTAATCCACGGGCGCCACTTTACTCGCTGTTTATGCGCTGATCCAAGGAAATGCGATTTCCAAATCGCCTCGACGGACTGGAGACGCGGTTCCTTGTTTTCTGGTTCCGAAACTCAGTTTGGGAACCAAAGAAATTGATGGACGCCCGCGGATTCGACCGCTGGAACACAGGCCTCAGGCCTGTGCGCCACAGAGGGCTCTAGCCCTGTGTTCCGGCCCCTTTAGCCGCCTGGGGCTAACGTCAACAAACGCTTCTTGTCCGCGGCTGGTAAGTTGCTGTTTTGAATCCACGCGCTGGCTGCGGCCGGATCCTTGTTCAGCCAAAAGGTTGCAATCCCATTGAGGGATTTATCGCGAATTTTCGGATCGGAAATAGTCACAGCCCATGCCGCTGCGGCGTTGGGATCTTTTCGCAGCAAATTATAAGTATAAGTGGCGACCGCCTCATCCCGTGCCGGGCCGCTCAGTCCCTTGATCCATTCGCCCGCGGCCGCGAGATCGCTGGCCGCCCAGTAGTTGATGGCGCCGCCCAATGTCGCCTCGCGGACATCGGCCGGAAGGGTAGCCGCGTATTCGCTCGCGCCCTGTGGATCGTTAACCGCCATTTGAATAACCAAGACGTGTTCTGCCTGCCGGCGCGTGTCCAAATCCGGCAGTTTACCAACCCATTCTTTGGCATGTTCCGGATCTTTGGAAAAAATATAACTGGTCAAGGTGGAAGCCATTTGACGCCCGGTTGAATCAGTCGCCCGCGTCGCTACGTACTGCTCCGCGGCTGCATGGTCCTTTGACCACCAGCCATTGATCGCGCCGTTCATTGCCCCTTGGAATCCTTGAGTATCGCCATGGGCGCGTGCCCATTCGATTGCAGCCGATGGATCAATCGCAGCCCAATTTTGCGCAATAACTGATGCAGCGGGATGGAAACGCATCGCGTCCATTTGCATGGTATCGAAGAATTTCGCGGCGCCGACTGGATCAAGGTCCGACCATTTCACGAGCAGAGAATTCAGAAAGCCATTCCGTTGCTCACGATTAAGGATATCTGCCGGCCATTCCTGGATTTGTTTGGCCAAAGCCTTTGCCTGAGCTGCATCGGCGCTCGTGATTACCGATTGGACAGCGATCGTTTTTGCCTCGGAAATTTTGAATCCCGCTGCTGCTCGCAATGCCGCGACGGAATCAAAATGCGCCCAGGCTCTAAAAAATGCAGCAACCTTTGCATTTGTTTCTTTGCCAGCGGGTAAGTGTTTCAATTGCGCGGCCAACTCATCCAGCTGCTGCGGCGATAGCATGGAAAGCACGCCGTACAATTCCTGAAACGGAACCGTCATGATATCCCCAAGCAAGATGTTGGGGTGTTCCATTTTCGATTCCAGACGTGAACCTGATTTCGCCTTCGGGTTTATGGTGCCGGCAGAGGTACCACCACCAGGTTGTGCGCCAGTTGAATCAGAGCGATGCGCAGGCGAGATCGTCACCCCAATTACCAAGCCAATAAAAATACCCGCGGCCAGCATCAGCATCGCGCGAACGATCGAGTTATCCATGAATCGTTAGATTTCGGTCGCGGCCCAGAATTTTTGAAACGCACCCGGCCAACTACGATCGACCACGGCCTGCCGCGCCTGCTGTGACATCTGATCGCGCTTGCGTTCATCGTTCACTAAATCGCGGATGGCTCGGGCCAAATCTTCAACATCGTGCGATTTCGTAACCACGCCGTTGACGTTCGCTTCGACCAGTTCCTTCGGCCCGCCCGTGTCCGAGACAATTACGGGAACGCCGGAAGCCTGCGCTTCAATGACGACATTTCCAAAAGTGTCAGTCGTGCTGGGGAAAACAAAAACATCAGCGGAGGCATAGGCGGCGGCGAGTTCTTTGCCGCGCAAATAACCGGTGAAGACTGCCTCGGGCAACGCCTTGTTCAATGCCTGTAAATAGGGGCCGTCGCCGACGAGATAGAGCTGAATGGGAAGTCCTTCGCTGCGCAGTTGTCGGTAGGCTTGTGCTAGAACATCGAGGTCTTTCTCTTTCGAAATGCGGCCGACGTAAAGCAAATGAATCGCGCCGTTGTGTTCGCCGAACCTTTGCCAAAAGGCCGGATCACGATGCTCCGGACTGAACAACGTTGTATCCAGACCACGCGGTAGAATTTTCAATTTTTCCGGCGCAAATCCGCGCGCGATCCAGCCTCGTCGATATTCCTCCGAGTTGACGAAGACGCTATCGAGCTGGCCGTAGAACCAGTGCATGTAATTCCAGGCCACACTTTCAAGAAAACTGTCGTCGGTCAGAATGCGGATGTATTGCGGAAAGTCCGTGTGATAAATGCCGCTCGTTTGCAGATTCAACATTTTCGCCGCGGCCAATGCGGTCAACCCGATCGGTCCCGGCGTGCTGATAATAATCTCAGTGAATCCCTCGCGTTGAACGTAATCGAGCATGCGCAGGATCGGCGGGAAGCTAAGTTTTTGCAGCTCATATTCAGGCAGCTCGAATTCGCCGATCGGTTTGAAATTTTTGATCGGAATGTCGGTAATGTGAATCTCGCTGCGCGACGTTACAACAGTAAGGTCGGCGCCCGCGTTTTTCGCCGCTGCCGTCATTTTGCGAATAGTAGTGGCGACGCCGTTCACATCCTCGAGCGTGTCGGTAAACCAGGCGCGTTTGGTGTTGCGCAATTTCTCTGGAACGGTGTCAGTCATTTCCTGGAAAATTTCCCGCAACCATTTGCGCGAGGGCGCCTGACTGTGAAAGCCGTAGATGTAGGGTGACAGGACAATGAGAAGTGGCGCGATGGCGGTGAGCGCTTGTATGCCCTCGACCGGGTTTCCCCCCGTCATTTGCTGTACGAATCTTTGAAAAAAACGAAACGCCAGTTGCTCCGATACAATATTGGCGAGAAGGAAAGCGCGACGTTCCGGTTCGGCGACCACTTCGACTTCGCGCGCAATCTTTTCCTTCACTTCAGGCCGGGCGAAATAGCGCGAGAGCTCGTTCCAAAGCGAGACATTGGCCGGCTTGGCCAGCTCGAAAATCTTTCCGGAAAGCACACCCTGAGCAACGAAGGTGGCTTTCTCACGCAGAGTGAATTGCGTCGGATCTCGCCCTTCCATGAAACGCGAAAACATTTGCTCGAGCAACGCCGCGCTCGGTCCCAGCTTTTCGTGAAAACGTCCCTGAATGAAACCGGAGAGCGTGTTGTAGAATCCGTGCGAAAGGGCGAGGGGAGTTCCGGCGCGACCCTTGGGCTGACAGCGGCCAGCCATGATGTGCGCGAGAAATTCCGCCGGTGTTTTTGCCTTCGGCGTTTCAGTAAAAGCGGAAGCGAAGAATTTTCCGCCGTGATCGTCGGAGCCGCCAACGAGAATTTTTTTCCACGGCTCGGGGTGAGTGGGAGCGAGATCTTGGCGATTGGCGAACTCATCAATTTTTGCCGGCGTCAGTTCGCGCAGCAATTTGGTCGCGAGATCGCTGAGGAGAGAATCGCGCAAGCCATTGATGCCTTCAAAATGTTTGAAGAGAAGGATCAGCCGTTCCAGATGTGCGGCGGTGAGCTTGCCGTTGACGCTGTAGAGCGGGTGGGCAATGGCATGCGCAATTCGATTTTCCGCCAGGTATTTTTGCAGCTCAAAAACGTTGCTACGGAAGACGGAAATATCTTGATGTTGCGCTGGCGTAATTCCCCAAACGAGCACATGAGCCTTACACGTATCTTGAGGGAAATAAGTGCTAACCTGTTCGCTAATAAAAGTCTGCGATTTATCAGCAATCGCGAGACAACCGTCGATGCAGTCGTGATCGGTAATGGTGACAAAATCCATTCCGTCCTCGCGCAATTGCGTATAAAGATCAATCGGTTCGGTGCAGCTATCAGGAAAATCAAAGCGGCGGAAAAGCCAGTCTTCCGAACGCGCACTAAACTTAGAGTGAATATGAAGATCGCACCGGCTCATGTCGTCTTTCGATTTGTTCGCTGCCTATCAATCCAATCGCGGTAGGTGGTCACGTTACGGGTGCGAACGAAGCGCTGGATGAGCTGAAGGATTTGGGCCCAGATTTTCGGAGCCTCGAAATCTGGAGGATGAATACTCAAGCGCGCCAGTTCGCGGATTTCGAGACCGCGCGCGAGCGCGGCATTCCACCCCAGGCTGAAAGTGCGACGCCATTTCGAACGCGTGCTGTAAACCAGGGAGCGCGTTGCTTCACGTTCACCGGTCAGAAGATCAACTACGCTGTCGATCCGAGTGGTGTACTGCATTCCGGCATCGCGCGCCGCGCGCTCGCCTGCATGATTGAGCAGCCAGGCTGGGGCGACAAATCCAATCGGCGAGAGGCGAACGGATTCGAATTCATCACGTGCTCTTGTAATTCGCGCGAAGGCTTCGTCGTAATCGAGATCGAAAAATTCGCCTTCGTCCTGAGTATAAAATCGGGTCATGAGTTTTTCGCTGAGCCGTTCGCCCGCGCGACGTGGGCGCTCATGAAAATAACCGTGAATCACAATTTCATAACCGCGCGCCTCGAGATCGCGCAACCAGGAAACAAAATCATTGTCCTCGGTTGCGCTCCCTTCCCGGTGATAATTCGGTACAACCAAAAGCGAAGTAGCACGAACGCCGGCGTAATGCAGTGCCTCGATAA
>QHRA01000124.1 GCA_003221295.1 Verrucomicrobiota bacterium
CAATGACAAAGTAGCCGAACTAAAGGAAGAAGCTTGGCGCGTCCTGGGTTTCATCAAGGGTTATCTTGGGTATCTGCGTGATTGCAAAGCGGATGAGCGATCTATTGTTCGTGAGGGTGATGACACCTTAACGGTGGACGACGATGATGCATTGGCGCTTCTCGACGAAGCACTCAGCGACACCGCGCCTCTTTAATAATTTAACAATTTTAACTATTTAACGCTGACGAAGTCATGATCGGCACAGGCATACTTAAAGGAATGGCAGTCACGGCGCGCAACTTCGTCGGAAGCTATTTCGAGAAAGAGCGTTTGATCACGGTGCAGTATCCGGAAGAGCGCAGCCCGTTGCCGGAGAATTACCGAAACTTCCCAATCCTCATCTACGATACGGATGACGCAGAAGCCGGGTTGCGCTGTGTGGCATGCAAGATTTGCGAGAAGGAATGCCCGCCGCAATGCATCTATATCGTTAAGAGTGAAGGCAAGAAGCCCGATTACATGGGCAAACCGCAGTTTTATCCCGCGGTCTTCGATATAGACATCTCAGTCTGCATGAGTTGTCAGATTTGCGTCGAGGTTTGTCCGTTCGAAGCGATTAAGATGGACAAGGTATTTGAGTTAAGTACACGCGAACGCTTCGATGCCTTGTTGCAGCGGAAGAGCGAGCTATCCAAGTCGAACACCTACTATCACAATATTCATCCAATCGAGGCTGCCGAAGTAGACGCGACGCTGGCCGAAGCCGCAGAAGCTGCGGCAAAAAAGAAGGCTGCCGCGGCTGCGGCCGCAGCAGCTCGTCCTCCTAATACAGGAACAACATCACCGCCTGCTGGCGGATCGGGACCTGCTAGCAGGGGTTAAGCGCCAACGGCGCACAGCGCGCATTTTCGGTGGCATTGGGCAAGCTGCCGAATGTAACAGGCTGGCAGCCCATTCGACTGCGCTCAGGCGGGCTCTGTGCTCCCGAGTCCTTGCAATCGCAGATCGCAAATCTAGAATCGAGAATCAACGATGCCAGGGTGGCGGAATTGGCAGACGCGCCAGACTTAGGATTGCAAAATCATCGATTTCAGAGCGTCGCTTCTCGTTTCAAAACAACGTCACTTCACGATAGGAAAACGCCGAATTTTCGCAAACCCTCCACTCCACGAATAACGAGCAGAAAACCCGTCATTCTAGCACAAATTCTAGTACACGGACGCACCAGAGTCACGCACATGTGCGTCTAATAATAGGCGGCTGTCGAACTTCCTGATGGCCCCCACAACCTCTCCCTGCCAGTGAACCGGCTCGAGAGCGAGCGCTGGTTTCATCGCGCTCGTAACTCGACAAAGTGCTCGATGTGGTCGTCTGTCAGGGGAATCGTTTCCTCGGTAAGATTTTGACCGTCGAGGGACAATTCAACGGTTCCGTCCGCCGGGAGACGCTTGATGGTGATGTGATAAACGGTCTGCCGGTGGCGATAGTGAATCTTGTAGCTGGTCCAGCTCGCCGGAAAACGAGGAGTGATACGCAGGCGATTGCCTTCGAGATGGACGCCGAGCAATGTTTCGGTGAGGAATCGGTACATCCAGCCGGCTGATCCGGTGTACCAAGTCCAACCGCCGCGACCAATGTGCGGAGCCGCGGCATAGACATCGGCGGCAATAACGTAAGGTTCCACTTTGTAGGTGGCGATTTGTTCGGCGGTCCCGCCATGCTGTATGGGATTGAGCAAAGCGAAAAGTTCCCACGCGCGTTCACTCTCTCCCATGAGCGCGAAAGCCATCGCAGTCCAAATGGCGCCGTGAGTGTACTGGCCGCCATTCTCGCGCACACCGGGAATGTAGCCTTTGATGTAACCGGGATTGAGCGGCGATTTGTCAAAGGGCGGATCGAAAAGCTGAATGAGTTTTGATTCGCGACGAATAAGGCGCTGATCGACGGCGTTCATGGCTTGACGCGAGCGTTGGGGATCGCCGGCGCCGCTGATCACCGACCAGCTTTGCGGCAGCGAATCGATCTGGCATTCGAGGTTTGTCTTCGAACCGAGCGGTTCGCCGTTGTCGAAATAGGCGCGCCGATACCACTGGCCGTCCCACGCATTTTTCTCGATGTTTTCCTGCAACTGTTTCGCCTCGGCCAGGCAACGCTCCGCGAAACTCGCGTCCTGACGCCCGCGCGCCAACTCCGCGAATTGCCTGAGCACATCGTAAAGAAAAAAGGCGAGCCAGACACTTTCGCCGCGGCCTTCTTTTCCCACCAGGTTCATCCCGTCATTCCAATCGCCGGAGCCCATCAAGGGCAAACCGTGCTCGCCGAATTTCAATCCGTGCTCGATCGCGCGCACGCAATGCTGGTAGAGCGTGGCCGATTCCTGGGAGCGATTTGGCAAATCGTAATACGATTCCTCTTCCGGCATGACGGGGCGCGCGTCGAGGAAAGGGGCTTGTTCGTCGAGCACGCCCGTATCGCCGACACAGGAGACGTAGCGGCAAGTGACGTACGGCAACCAGAGATAATCGTCGGAAAAATGGGTGCGCACGCCGCGGCCCGCCGGCGGATGCCACCAATGCTGGACATCGCCTTCGCGAAATTGATGCGCGGCGGCACGGAGAAGATGCTCGCGGATCAGGGCCGGCTCGGCGTGCACCAATGCCATCACGTCCTGCAATTGATCGCGGAAGCCATACGCACCGCCGGATTGATAAAAGCCGGTGCGCCCCCAGAGCCGGCAGCCAAGGGTTTGGTATAACAACCAACCGTTGGCCATTGTGTTCACGGCGGGATCTGGTGTATCGACGTTGATCGCGCCAAGCGTGTGATTCCAAAATTCGTGCACGGCGGCAAGCGCAACACGGCTGGCGTCGGCCCGGCGAAAACGAAAGATCAAATCGTGCACCTCGGCGATGCTGCGACCGGCCCCGAGGCGAAAAGTTGTTTCGCGTTCCTGCCCATCGGCAAGATCGAAAGCGATCTGCATCGCACCGCACGGATCCAAACCGGCACCCGCTTTTCCGGAAAGTCGCGCCCGCTTTAGTGCTGCCGGCTGAGCGAGCGTACCGTTGCGCCCGAGAAATTCCTTCCGGTCACCTGTGAGAGTGCGCGTCGGTTCACTGACATCGAGGAAGACAATGCGGTCTGGGAATTCCGTATTATAAAAATTACGAGCCAGCAGCGCGCCGCTCTTGAGATCGACATCAGTCTGCACGTTGAGGAGCGTTTTGTGGCGCAAATCGCCCAGCACCCATTCGCAATAGCCGGTGACGGAGAGACGGCGTGGCCCGCCTGAGATGTTGCGTAGTTTGCAAACCGCGAGCTTCACTGGCACGTCCATCGCCACGTAAATCCACAACTCGGAAACGATGCCGTGCTCGGCGTGCTCGAAAACGGTGTAACCAAAACCGTGCCGAACGACGTAAGCGCTGGCGCCGCGGGCCGGCCCCGGGGTGGGCGACCAGACCTGGCCGGTTTCTTCATCCCGGATGTAAAAGGCCTCGCCGGTGAGGTCGCGCACCGGATCGTTAAACCACGGGGTGAGTCGGAATTCGTGTGCGTTTTCAAACCAGGTGTAAGCACCACCATTTTCCGAAACGACGGTGCCGAACGATGGATTGGCCAGCACATTGACCCAGGGCGCGGGTGTGACTTGCCCGGCATGCAAGGTGATGACGTATTCGTGGCCATCGGGGGTGAAACCGCCGAGGCCGTTGTGAAAAATGAGATCACGCGGCGGCGGCGGCGAAGGCGTCTCAATCCGAGGGGCGCGGCTGGCATTGAATGCGGGGACGGGCGGCTCGAGCACGCTGCGGTGTTCGAGTTGTTCCAGGAGCGAGCCGTGCTCGTCATCGAGGACAATGCGGGCGGCAGATTGGAGAAGAACACGATCGTCATTCGGGATTTGCTCGAGACGGCGAACGAAAATGCCGCCCGGTTTATCGAGCATTTGCGCTTCGCTGCCGGCAGAGACCAGCGACGTGATTTGATCCTGCAAATTCTGGCGATAAACCGAAACGTCTTCGTTCAAAATCAGCAGCTCGACCGTCAATCCTTTCGCGCGCCAGTAGGAATGCGCCCGGATGAGCTGGCGCGCGAGTTCGATTTTCTCCAGGTCGGTGACGCGCAGGAGAACCAGCGGTGTGTCGCCGGAGATACCATAGGTCCACAGAGCGCTCTGGCCGCGCCGATTCTCCAGTAGAATGCCTGAGGTCGCGCGACGGGCAGGATCGGCGTAAATGATCGCACCGGCTAGCCGGGCGTAAAGTTGCGCTTCGGCTTCGGTGGCGTTGAGCTGGCGCAGAATAACCTGGCTGTGGGTCCAGACCAGATCACGCGCGCGATCGGCCATGCGGAAATGTTGGTATTTTTCCACCAATGCATTTGCGGTCTCACGGTTTTCGGCCGCGCCGATGACAAAATCGAGGACGGCAATTTCATCCGGTTGCAGCGTGACATTGCGCCGAAGCGAGATGATGGGATCGAGCACGGAACCGGCGGTGTTCGAAAGCGGCGCAACTTTTTGCATCGCCGCTGGGTTCGCCAGATTTCCGTCACGGCCGACAAATCGGGCACGGTCGGTTTCGCAGGAGGTTTCGCCGTGGGTGCCACCCTGCCCGACCAGCAAATGCAGCAGCCAGGGCGGTTTTTCGTCCGGCGTGCGTGCGCGCCGGGTGCAAAGAATGGCGGAGGAATCGAGCACAAATTCGGACTGCACAAACAAGTTGCTGAAGGCCGGGTGCGTCTCGTCCGCGGCCTGGTTGGCGAGCACGACTTCGGCGTAACTCGTTAGCTCGATCGTACGCTCGGTGGAGGAATGATTGGTCAGGGTGACACGCCGCAGCTCGATGTCGTCTTCGGGCGAAACGCTCAACTCGGTATGGATCTCGAGGGTGCCATGGCGCTGGCGGAATTCCGCCCGGGCCTGTGTGAAAATCGCCTCGTAATTCTTTGTCGCGCGCAGCGTTGGTTGATGAGCGGCGGACCAGAATTCTCCGGTCGCCACGTCGCGCAGATAGAGGAAGGCGCCCCAGCAATCGCAAGTCGCATCCTCGCGCCAGCGGGTAAGGGCGAGATCTTGCCAGCGACTGTAGCCCCCCCCGGCGTTGCTGATGGCGACGTGATAGCGGCCATTGGAAAGAAGATGGATCTCCGGCGTGCGCGAAGTAGGACTTTTGAAAACCCGCATGACATCTTCGCCCTCACCGAAACGCGGCCGCGTTTCCTCCAGTTCAAGGTCTTCTGGCAACACGCTGGCTTCCGTTTTGGGAAGCCTTTCCTGCAACAACAAATCGGCCGCCTTCAGTAA
>QHRA01000050.1 GCA_003221295.1 Verrucomicrobiota bacterium
TCAAACTTTTCGAATTCGGGTAACTGCCGAGTTACCGCGTACATTTTCTTCCGAAATTCGCGGGCAACCTGATAGACCTCCAGATCTTCGAACGTCCGAAACTTGTCTCCTCGGCCATTCCCACCCTGCTTTCCCTTTTTAACGTTGTAACTCATTTAACAATTTAACGCCGCTGTTTGGTAACCATGTAACTCTTTTAACGTTTTTAACTGCTGCCGTTGGTCACCTGTCAACTTCCCCCATTACAATATCCACGCTACCAAGAATGACCATGACATCCGCGACGGTATGACCGAGACAAAGATCTTCCAGGATGGTTAGATTGATAAAACTGGGCGGGCGAACACGATAGCGATACGGGTTTGGGCTACCGTCGCTTATTAAATAGAAGCCGAGCTCGCCTTTCGGCGCTTCGATACGCCCATAGGCTTCGCCGACTGGTGGTCTGAAGGCGCGAATCTTTACCTTCGGATTCATCACCGGCCCGGCAGGTATCTGTTCGAAAGCTTGCTTCAGGATCCCGATACTTTCGCGCATCTCCAGCGCCCGCATCATCAGGCGATCGTAGGTGTCGCCGTGTTCACCTAACGGAATGCGAAACTTGAACCTCGGATAAAACCCGTAGCCGTCCACTTTGCGGATGTCGTAGTTTACTCCGCAGGCGCGCAGCATCGGGCCAGTTATACCAGCGCTAATCGCAAGCTCGGCGGACAATTTGCCAACGTTCTGAGTCCGCGCGATCAGGATCTCGTTTTCGACAATCAGGTTTTCGAATTCATCGAGAAACTTCGGGAACCGATCCACAATCTTCTTTGCCTGGGTCAGCCACTCAGGGCTGGCATCGACACGGCACCCGCCGAAGCGCATGTAATCGCACATCATGCGTGAGCCGGAGAGCGACTCAAACAAGTCGAGGATTTTCTCGCGTTCGCGAAAGGCATACATCAGTGGCGTGCCCCACGCTCCCATGTCGCTAAGCAGGAAGCCCAGAAGCGAAGCATGGTTTTGAAGTCGAGTTAGTTCGGCCAGGATAATGCGCAAGTATTCGGCCCGCTCGGGAACTTCGATGCCGGCCAGCTTCTCGACACTGAGCGCATAAGCCCAGTTATTTGTCATCGAGCAAAAGTAGTCGAGTCGATCGGTATAAGGCATAGAACCGAGATAGCTCGTGTTCTCGCCGATCTTTTCATGATTACGATGCAAGTAGCCGAACACCGGCTTAAGTTTGCGTACGATCTCGCCGTCCAGCGCTACGTTCATGCGAAACACGCCGTGCGTCGAAGGATGCTGCGGCCCCATCGAGACTTCGAGCAGTTCGCCTTCGAGTCGCGAACTCATTATCTGAAGCGGCCGTTCGGCTGGTTCGAGTGTTTGGATGGTTGCCGTCATCTTCGATTCACGATTCACAGATCACGATTCACGTCTCCGGAGCGCAGCGCCTCCGCCCCGTCCAACTGTGGGCGCGGGGCGTAATGTTGCTTTGCCCTCTCCAGCACATCGTCGTGCGGCGTCGGCTCGTATTCGTAATCGTCCGGCTCACGATAATCCTTCCGCATCGGGTAATCTTTGAACTCGTCCCACATCAGGATGCGGCGCAGATCGGGATGGCCTTCGAACTGAATGCCGTAAAGATCAAAAATTTCCCGCTCCTGAAATTCCGCGCTGCGCCAGATCGGAGTTAGAGACGGTAATCGAACGCCTTCTCCGCGATCGTTCGTCCGCATCCGAATGATGATTGGCCCGTGCTTGTGTTCGATTGAGTAAAGGTGATAAACGGCTTCGAGATAACCGGGAACTTTTTCCTGCTGTGTTTCTTCCACTTCCTTTTCCTCTCCCTCTACCATCTTTTTTTCCTTCACTTTTTTCGTCACCACCCGATCGAGCCAATCCACCCCGGTTGCATTAGAGCAAAAATCCAATCTCAGCGTCGGATCGTCTCGCAGAAAAAGCGCGATCGCGACCGCATGTTCGTTGTCGATCAGAAGCGACGATTGCAGCGATGGGCTTGCGTTCGGAACGACGTCGATTTTCGCGCCGGGCACGGTCGACTCGATGCGGGTTTTGATCTGTTCGAGGGAGTCCATCGCGATTCAAACGTGGCGCAGGCACCCTGCCTGTGGGGCGAGCGGGCTTCCAGCCTGCTTAGAAAGATTAACCGGGCGAGACGCCCGGTTGCCCCACAGACTGGAAGTCTGTGCTACTTTCATGCTCTTTCCATTTTCGGCGGCCGAAACACGTCCGCATTCGCCGGCGGCTCCAAATCATGCGTGCCAAAAGCCGGAACCGGAAACTCACTCGGCCGATCCGGATCGAGATGTTCCGCTTTGCTAGCGCCGGTTAGTTTTTGTTCGTCGATTTTGCGCTGCAATTCCATGAAGGCGTGCAGCAACGCTTCCGGGCGCGGCGGGCAACCCGGGATATAGACATCGACCGGAATATAACGGTCGATTCCTTTGAGCACGTTGTAACCTTGCTTGAATGGTCCACCCGAAATCGCGCATGCGCCCATCGAGATTACGTACTTCGGATCGGGCATCTGGTTGTAGAGCCTGACGATTTGTGGGGCCATTTTCTTCGTCACCGTTCCCGCCACGATCATCAGATCGGCCTGACGCGGTGACGGTCGAAAAACTTCCCCTCCGAACCGCGCAATATCGTAACGTGACGCCGCCGTCGCGATCATTTCAATTGCGCAACAGGCGAGCCCAAATTGGAGCGGCCAGATCGAGTTTTTGCGTCCCCAATTGTAAAGTTCTTGCATCGAAGTGACCCAGATGCCCTGGCGTTGCAATTCGCTGCGCAGTCCCTCGTCGATCTCGCTCATCTGCCGTGAAAAGGTAAAAAGTTAAATCGGATTATCTCTTTTCCGTTTTAACAATGTAACCCTTTTAACGTTTTTAACTACTGCGCTAGCGTGCCCAATTTAAGCAACCTTTGCCCCACGCCCAAATCAGTCCTTCGATCAGCAACAGCAGGAAAATCAGAATCGCAACAAACGCGCCTACCGGCAGTCCGGTAAACGCGACCGCGAAGGGCACCAGAAACACCGCTTCGACGTCGAAGATCAAAAAGATGATGGCGTAGAGATAATATTGCGATCGAAATTGAATCTGCGCCTCGCCTAACGACTCGACGCCGCATTCGTAGGTCGCGTTTTTTTGCACCCCGGGCTTCGGCGGTTGAAAAAATCTTCGCCACATCCAGGCCAGAATCAGGGGCATGATTGGAAAGATGAGCGCGACGCCGACAAAAATTACGATGAACGAATAGGGATGCGGAGTCATTCGCGTTAGATCGACAAGTCAGTCACAGACGAACACAGGTTTACATTGCCGGCAGCCGGGCAAGCTACAGTCTTTTCATCTGCGTTTCATCTCTGTAAATCCGTGGCCAGGATTTCTCATGCGCGATCGCGATTCCACCCGTCCATTCGTTTTCTTTTTTCTCGTTCTCCCCTATGGCATCAGCAGCGGGTTCGTTTCCATCACCTTGCCATTCGTTCTGACGCGGGTCGGATTTTCGGTGGCACTGGCAGCGTCGATCGTGGCCATGTGTCGGCAAATCTCTGGCGATTTCTCTGGGGACCGGTGGCGGACCTGACTTTGACCGCGCGCCGCTGGTATTTGTTGGGACTTGGCACGTCCGCGGCGACGCTGTTGCTTCTTGCCTTTCTATCGCTCCATCAAAACGCCGTCGCGATTTTGATGGCAGTTGTTTTTGTTTCGCAAGTTGCGGGAACATTGATCGTTCTTCCGGTCGGTGGGTTGATGGCGCATACGGTCGCCGAGGGAGCAAAAGGTCGCGTGGCTGGCTGGTATCAGGCGGGAAATCTCGGCGACAATGGCATCGGCGGTGGCGTCGGCGTTTGGCTTGCCAGTCATTTCTCGAAGCAGATCGCCGGCGGCGGACTCGCGATCGCCATGTTCGCGTCGGCTGCCGCGATTTATTTTGTATCCGACGTGCGCGTCGTTGCGAATGAAACCCTCGGCGAACGAATGCGCATTTTGTGGCGTGATATTTTGTCGATGGTGCGCGCCGCCATTCCGCTTTTCACCATCGTGCTCGTTTGCTCGCCCATCGGGGCCAGCGCCATGAACAATTTGTGGTCGGCGGTTGCGCCTGATTGGAGCGCGACAGCGGATCAAGTCGCGTTAGTCAGCGGCGTCTTGAACGGCGTGGTCAGCGCCATCGGTTGCGTCATTGGCGGCTGGGTTGCGGATCGCGTCGGTCGCTGGTGGTCATATTTCGGATCGGGAATTCTTGTGGCGCTGGTCGCGATTATCATGGCTGTCGCTCCGCGCACGCCAAACGCGTTCACCGTTAGCGTTCTTGCCTACGCCCTGACCGGTGGAATGGCTTACACCGCCTTTTCTGCGATCGTCTTGCTCGCCATCGGCCGCGGCGCTGCTTCCACCAAATACGCGACGCTTTCTTCCCTCGGGAATCTTCCCGTTGTTTACATGACCGCATCCGACGGCTGGGTGCATGATCGCTTCGGCACGGCCTGGATGCTGCATTCCGAAGCGTTGATTGCAATCATCTGCATCGTACTCGCACTCGCTGTTCTTCGCTGGATCAATCCGCCAAGGCGAGCGAGAGACTGATCTCGTTCTTCCTTGATTAATCAACCAGCCACCGCTTTTCTTCATCGACTTTGAGCGATTCACTCGACCAAATCTTTATCAGCGCAAAGCATTGGATTTTGTCCCTGCTTTCGGGCCTGCCCGACTGGGTAGCGCCCATCATTTCGAGCCTCATTAACATCGGTGCCTTGCTCGGCGTTTTTCTCACTCTCTTTGCGGCGATCTCAGTGCTGGAGCGAAAAATTCTTGGCCGCATGCAAAACCGGTACGGCCCAAATCGCGTTGGGCCCTTCGGGCTTTTTCAACCGGTAGCCGATGGCATCAAGATGTTGATCAAAGAAGATGTGGTCCCGGCCCGTGCAGACAAAGTAGTGCATTTTCTAGCGCCGATCCTGGTCGCAGCAGCGGCGATTCTCGCGCTCGGCGTCATTCCTTATGGGCGAAACATGACGCCGTTCGCAATCGACGGCGGCATCTTGTTTTTCTTCGCCGTCGGATCAACCACCGAGCTGGCCGTCTTCATGGCCGGCTGGGGCAGCAACAACAAGTTCTCGATGCTGGGCGCAATGCGCGCCATTGCCCAAATGGTCAGCTATGAATTACCGCTCATCCTCACCACCCTGCCGGTGGTGATGATGGTGGGCGCGCTTTCGCCGGATGCGATTGTCGCGGCGCAGGACGGCTATTCCATGGGCGTCCTGCCACATTGGTTCGTCACTACCCCCTGGGGCGCGGCCGCGTTCGTTTTGTTTTTTGTCTCCGGTCTGGTCGAATCCAACCGCACTCCTTTCGATGTTCCGGAAGGCGAATCGGAAATTGTTGCCGGTCACATGACGGAATATTCTGGCTTCAAGTACGCGACCTTTTTCATGGCGGAGTATTTTGGCATGTTCGCCATTAGCGGATTGGCGGTGACATTGTTTCTCGGCGGCTGGCATTCGCCGATCGCTGCGCTCAACGTTATTCCATCCTATTTTTGGTTTTTCCTGAAGTTGAGCGCGCTGCTTTTCGTTTATATCTGGGTCCGTGGAACGCTTCCGCGCACCCGCGTCGATCAAATCATGAATTTCGCCTGGAAATTCATGCTTCCGATGGCCTTCACCCTGATCATCGCCGCGGCGATCTGGCATTATCAGGGGCGTGGCCTCGCGGGCTGGCTTTGGTCGCTGGCAGTGATCGCGCTTGTTTATCTCGTACTCTCGCGTCTCCTTGATACAAGAAAAAAATTTGCGACGCGCACCTATCGCTTCGCCGAATGAATAGCGTCGCTTTTCTGCTGATTGCCATCATTACCCTTGCGGGCGCGCTCGCCGCCGCGATACTGCCAAGGTTAATCCACGCTGCCCTTAGTCTGGTGGTGGCCTTTGTCGGCGTGGCCGCCGCCTTTTTCTTGTTAGGCGCAGAATTCGTTGGATTGGTGCAGATCTTTGTTTATGTCGGAGCAGTCGCTGTTTTAATTGTTTTCACAATTCTGCTCACGCGCCGCGAGGTGACTGGCGAACGTGGCTTTAATTGGGGCGGCGCCATCGTGGCACTGGCTGTGTTCGGTGGATTGCTCTGGACAATCCTTAAAACCAAATCGCTCGCGCTACCGGTGCCGCAAATTGAACCGCTGACGGTCAAACGGATCGGCGAAGCGCTCATGACCAATTACGTCTGGCCGTTGCAATGCGTTGGGCTAGTCCTCACCGCCGCCCTGATCGGCGCGCTCATTCTCGTGATGGAGGAGAAGTGAGAAGAAAAGTGAATTGTTAAAAGGGTACAACGTTACAACGGAACTACAGCGTTATCCCTTCACCTATTTAACAATGTAACAATTTTAACGTTTTAACTCCAGCCACCTCATGACTCCAACCCTCCAACTCTTCCTCATCGTTTCCGCGGCGCTATTCTCCATCGGCCTGCTCGCCGCGCTCAGTCGGCGTCATGCAATTTTTATCTTGATTGGCATTGAGCTAATGCTCGCGGCCGCGAACTTAAACTTCGTCGCCTTCTGGCGCTTCGGCCCGCAGCCGCAACCACCAACGGGCGTCCTAGTCGCGATCTTTTCCATCGCCATCGCCGCCGCCGAAGCCGCTGTCGGCCTCGCCCTCGTCATCGCTATTTACCGGCACTATCGAACGACCAACGTCGATAAATTCGATCAGCTCAAAGGATAAGGTGAGCTGCAAGAAGCAAACCCCCAACGCCCAACGCTCAACGTTCAACTTCGATCTCAGACAGGAATTTACAGCGCGATGGGACTTTCGTTTCTTCTTGTTAGCCTTCTGCCGCGGCGAAATCACGGTGCGACCCATCATAACGTTCTCAACTCGCGCGAAGTGCCTGCGTCCTTCTTCGTTGGACGTTGAGCGTTGGACGTTGAGCGTTGGACGTCTTCTCGTTGCGCCCAAAAGATGAATTCCTGGATCGTCTCCAATCTTTGGCTAATTCCCGCCGTGCCGTTGGTGGCTTCGTTCTTTATTCTTATGTTGGCCAATTCGCGTCGTCGCACCGCCGCTGCCCTTGCGATCTTGGGCCAAAACGCAGCTCTGGCGCTATCGATCACCGCGTTCTTACCAACACTCGCGGCGCCAGGCTTTCGTTCCGTCCACAATTTCACTTGGTTCACTTTCGGCGACCAGGCTCTTCGCCTCGGTTGGGTGCTCGACCCGCTCGCCGCGGCCATGATGGTCATGATCACGCTGGTCGGTCTTTGCATCTTTATCTTCAGCGTTGGCTACATGGGCGGCGACAAGAATTTTACCCGCTTCTTTGCTTATCTCTCGTTCTTCTCTGGCGCGATGCTGGGAGTAGTCATCGCAAACAGTCTCCTTCTACTTTTCGTTAGCTGGGAACTAGTCGGGCTTGCTTCCTATTTGCTCATTGGGTTCTGGATCGATAGGCCGAGCGCCGCTGCCGCAGCCAAGAAAGCCTTCATCACCACCCGCATCGGTGACCTCGGGTTTTTTCTCGGGATGCTTTGGCTCTATCACAGCAGCGGCACACTCTTGTTTTACGATCAGGGGCGCGGTTGTTTGGAAAACGCAGGACTTCTTGCCATTGGCGCCAGCGCGACCTTCATTGCGCTGCTGATTTTCTGCGGTGCGATCGGAAAGTCCGGGCAATTCCCTCTCCATGTCTGGTTGCCGGATGCAATGGAAGGCCCAACGCCCGTCAGTGCCCTGATCCATGCCGCAACAATGGTCGCTGCCGGCGTTTTCCTCGTTGCTCGCGTCTATCCCTTATTCTCGTTAGGCGCAGTCAATGGCGTCACGCCGTCTCTCACCGTTGTGGTATCGGTCGGTGTCGTCACCGCCCTAATGGCGTCGCTCATTGCCCTGGCGCAGTTCGATATCAAACGCATTCTAGCTTACTCAACCGTCTCGCAGCTTGGCCTGATGATGGTCTCGCTCGGTGTCGGTGGCGTCGCGGCCGGGATCATGCACCTGATCGCGCATGGCTTCTTCAAAGCACTGCTCTTCCTCGGTGCGGGCTCAGTCATTCACGGACTTCATCATGAACAGGACATCCGCAAAATGGGGGGCTTGCGCTGGATCATGCCGGTGACATTTCTCACTTACGCCATCGGCATGATGAATCTGAGCGGCGTTCCGTTCTTCTTTTCTGGTGGTTGGACGAAAGAAGAAGTCCTGCACGCTACGGCGCATTGGCCCGCCTCGGCTTTGCCGCATTACCTGATGCTTGCCGGAGTGATTCTCACTGCGCTCTACATGACTCGGCAAATCATCTACGTTTTTTTTGGTTCCGCTCGGAACACAGACTTCCAGTCTGTGCGCCCGGCGGAGTTCCACTCCGCTGAAGCAGCGACAACAACGGAGAACATCTCCATTGTGCTCACAGGCCAGAGGCCTGTGTTCCGCGCGCACGAAAGTCCGCTGGTAATGAAGATGCCGCTCGTTGTCCTTGCCTTGTGCTCGATTCTTTTCGCCCTCGTGCTCACGCCCGCCTGGCCTTGGCTCCACGCCTATCTCAACGGCGAACCGGCGCACGCTGACTTCGGCTTGCTTATTCAGCCAATAATTCTTCTCTCACTTGTGTTGGTCGCCGGAGGAATTGGACTCGGTTGGCTGATGTATCGCAATGTCCCTGATCCTTTGGCGCGGGCACAGCCAGGGCTGTTCCGATTTCTCGAAAACAAAATGTGGTTCGATGAAATCTACGAACAAACCGTTATCACTCTCAGCCGAAAACTCTCGCTTCTATCCGATTGGCTGGATCGCTATTTCTGGGATGGCCTGGTCAGGCTGTTCGCTGGAATTGGTCAAGCCTTCGGGGTTTTGAGCAAAGGCTTTGACGACCACGGCATCAATGCCGGCGTTGATGAAACTACCAGTGGAACGCGCGGTTTTGGCCGACTGATCGCCGCGGCACATTCGGGTCAGATCCAAACTTATCTGGGCGCGATTGCCATTGGAATGCTCCTCCTGCTTGTCCTTTACGCATGGCTTGGCTGATTACTTCGCTTATAATAGTTCCGATCTTCGGAGCGCTTCTGGTTGCCGCGACGCGCAACTACGCTCGCGGCGTCGCACTAGCATCTAATCTAATTACGGCTATTGGGGCTTTTCTATTATGGCAAAGATTTGATTCTACGTTGCCCGGTCTTCAGCTAGTTGAACGGCATAGCTGGATCCCTGCAATCGGCGCCGAGTATTTGGTCGGAATCGATGGCCTAAGCCTGCTTCTTGCCATCCTTACTTCGCTGGTATTTCCATTCGCCTTACTCGCGCAATCCCGCCCAGCGGGAGATCGCGGTTTCTGCGCGCTAATGTTGATTATGCAAGCGGCGCTTTACGGCACGTTCACCGCCCAGAATTTCATTCTCTGGTTTCTCTTCTACGAGATGAGTCTCATCCCTGCCTTCCTCCTTATTAAGATCTGGGGAGGCGAAAAACGCGACCGTGCCGCCACAAAATTCTTCCTTTACACCTTTCTCGGTAGCGTGGCGATGCTGCTTTCTTTCCTCGGGATCTATTTTGCCAAGGGCACGTTCGATTTCGCCGGTCTCGCCAATCTTGCGAAAAACGGCGACTTGCTTACCGGCAATGTTAAATGGCTCGCCTTCGCCGGAATCTTTCTGGGACTCGCGGTCAAGGTTCCGCTCTTTCCTTTTCACACCTGGTTGCCTGACGCCTATGAAACCGCGCCTACCGGTGTTTCGATGGTGTTGACCGGTACACTCTCCAAAATGGGAGTTTACGGTTTTGTCCGATTGCTGCTGCCGCTCTTTCCTAACGAGATTACGACAATGGGGCCGTGGCTGTTGACCCTGGCGGTTTGTTCCATCGTGATCGCTCCTCTGGCCGCCTGGGCGCAATCGGACCTGAAACGAATGGTTGCCTACTTATCGATCAATCATCTTGGCTATTGCATGCTCGGTCTTTTTGCCGTCACCGCTACGGCGGCACGACCTTTGGTCGAAATGCAGGCGGCCTTGAGCGGCGTTTTTATGCAAATCTTCAATCACGGCATCACCGCGGCCGCGCTCTTCTATTTTGTCGGGTTACTCGAACAACGACGCGGCCTGCGCGGCATCGGTGACTTCGGCGGCCTCATGCAACATACCCCACTTCTTTGCGGCTGGATGAGCGTGGCGATGTTTTCGTCGCTTGGTCTCCCCGGGCTGAACGGATTCGTCGGCGAATTTCTCATTTTCAAGGGTTCCTTCGCCATGACTGGCTCATTCACCGCGGCGGCCGTGCTCGGTCTCCTCTTCACCGCCGTCGTCTTCATGCGCGCGATACAGTCGCTCTTCAGCGGCCCGCTCGTCGAAACTAGTATCGCTTTTCCCGATCTCAGATCTAACGAGAAGTGGGTCGTAATTCCGGTCACGCTTCTCATGTTCGCCATCGGCATCGTCCCCCAATTCCTACTCAACATTTTCAATTCCACCGTGGTGCAGATGACGAGGTTATTTGCCTGAATTGCCGCGAATGAGCAAAGAGATCATTCCAATCCAGCAAATTGCGCAATCGATTTACGTGATTCGCGGTCAGCGAGTAATGCTTAGCCAGGACTTGGCCATTCTCTATGGCGTGGCCACCAAGATTCTCAACCAAGCGGTGAAGCGCAACGCGGTGCGATTTCCCGCTGACTTTGTGTTTCAGCTTAAGGCGGAGCAGCTTGCAAACTTGAAGTCACAAACTGTGACTTCAAGTTGCTGGGCCCAGACGGGCGCGTCCCTACGCCTTTACTGAGCAAGGCGTGACTATGTTCTTGTGAGGAATGCGCAATGAGTAAAGAGCTCGTTTTGAATCAACAAGTTGCCAAGGTCATTCGCGTTATCCGGGGTGAGAAGGTGCTGCTCGACTTCGACTTGGCGCCTTTGTACGGCGTGACTACCGGAAATCTAAATAAGGCGATGCGACGTAATCGTGAGCGATTTCCATCAGATTTCATGTTTCAACTTACTGCTGCGGAAGCTGAATCTTTGATATTCCAATTTGGAATAGCAAAGGGCCGCGGCGGTCGCCGTCATCGCCCCTATGCATTCACTGAACAAGGCGTGGCTATGTTATCCAGCGTCCTGAAAAGCGAGCGCGCGGTGAAGGTGAACATCGCTATCATGCGCGCATTCGTGAAGCTGCGTGAAACTCTTGAGACAAATCGTGAGTTCGCGCGCAAGTTTTCCGAGCTGGAACGTCGCGTCGGCAAACACGACAAAGAAATCGCTGCGATCATTGACGCAATCCGGCAGCTGATGGCGCCGCCAGAAAAACCGAAACGCGAGATCGGGTTTCACGTTCGCGAGCAAGCCACGCGATACCGAACACGCAAACAAGTATGAAACACATACTCACCGGTTTCCGGGCATTTACCTCTTTGTCTACCCATGCGGAGACACCGCCTTCCATCGAGGTTCGCCTCTGCCCGGCATCGGCGGTTCACACCTACCCATTGGAGAGCCGGCGCGAAGTCAATGGTCTCTTATTGCAGAATGTCGCGATTCTAGTGCCGCGACCAATTCAAAGCGGAGATGTCGTAACCGCCAAGTGATCGCCTGGACGATTTACATCACGTTTGCGGGCGCAGTATTCTTGCTCTTTTTGCCGCGCGCGTTTTCGCGCTGGCTCGCCCTGATTACAACTATCGCGACCTTCGCGATTAGTCTGGCGACGTTTTTCTGTCGCGATCTCGATCTGGCGCACTTCAACACCGTTGTGCGCGTGCCATGGGTACCGGCCCTCGGCATGAATTACCATCTCGCGGTGGACGGCATCAGTCTGACGCTCGTCCTGGTTACGTCGATAACAGCAGTCAGCTCAGTTCTTTTTTCCTGGGATGTCGCCAACGATCAACGGCCGAACGAGTTCTTTTTCTGGCTGCTGCTGGTAGTAGCCGGCTCCTTCGGCGTTTTTCTTAGCGCCGATTTGTTCCTGCTCTTTGTCTTTTACGAACTGGTCATCGTGCCCAAGTACTTCCTGATCGCGATCTGGGGATCGACTAACAAGGAGTACGGCGCAATGAAGCTGACCCTTTACTCCTTCTTCGGCGGGGCGCTCGTTTTCATCGGAATCATCGCCGCATATGTCAGCGCCGATTCACTCGACTTGAATGAGCTCGCCCAATTCCGATTCAGCCCGCAGTTACAGTCCTGGGCATTCCCCATTTTGTTCGTCGGCTTCGCCGTCCTCGCCGGCATCTGGCCATTGCACACCTGGGCGCCGACTGGCCACGTGGCCGCACCGACTGCGGGCTCAATGTTGCTCGCCGGAATTGTGATGAAACTCGGAGCCTACGGCGGGCTGCGCGTCGCGATGAATCTTTTCCCACAGGGTTTCCAAATGTGGAGTAATTGGATCGCGATCCTGGCCGTGATCGGAATTGTCTATGCCGCAGCGGTGGCGCTGCGGCAGCGCGACCTGAAATTCGTCATCGGTTATTCGAGCGTGAGCCACATGGGTTTCGTGCTTCTTGGGCTGGCGACGGCAAACGTCCTCGGCGTCTCCGGCGCGGTTCTGCAAATGTTTTCCCACGGCGTGATCGGTGCACTCCTCTTTGCCGTTGCTGGACGCATGATTTATCGCCGCACTCACACCCGGGATCTCGATGAACTGTCGCTGATGGAACTTAATCGCATGCTTCCGTTCGCGGCCTTTGTCTTTGTTATCGCTTCGGCCGCGTCGATGGGCATTCCGGGATTCAGCGGGTTCGCCGCCGAAATTACCATCTTGATCGGCGCGTGGAAAACCTTTCCCAACGCGGTTTGGATTACCGGTGTGGGCATGGTTTTGGTAGCCGCATTCACCTTGCGCGCGCTGAAAAAAAGTTTCTTTGAAGGCGAATCGGCCATTCCATCGGGCGATGTTAAAGAACTTGCGGTTTCGCCGCCATTAATGACATCGCCCGCCGAGCGGCCGATCCACCTTGAACCCATTAGTGTTCCAGAAAAACTTGGCGCCAGCTTCCTGATCTTCGCGACCGTGGCGATCGGAATCTATCCCAAGTTCTTACTCGATCGTATTCAACCCGCAGTTGAAGCAATGAGGTTTTTGAAAACCGGCGGTTAAAAAGGTTACATGGTTACAAAGTTACAACGGAGCCTCGGGTCAGTGCTTCTCCCATTTTAACGATGTAACTTTTTAACATTGTAACGATCTCCCATGTCTTATCTGGATCTCCTCAAACTTGCCGCTCCGGAAGGAATCGTTACCTTGACTGCGCTCGTCGTTCTCGTGATTGGTGTGACAACGAGTCGTGGAACTGCGGTGGCAGGCGTGTCGCCGGCAATGCCGCGACGTGCCGCAGCCGGCACCGCCGCATCTACCGCTTTCTGCACGCTGGTCGCGGCGCTTGGACTCGTGATCGCGATTGAAGCCATATTGATGCTTCCTGCACACGCGAATTTGTTCCACGGCATGCTTGTGACCTCGCCACTCAACTCGCTCTTCCAGATCCTCTGTTTGGTTCTTGCCTTCTTCACCATCCTTCTCGCGTCCCGTGAGACACCAAACTACGGCGAGTATCTTGCCATCATTCTGCTCGCTACTATCGGCCTGCTACTTCTCGTTAGCAGCGAGGAACTACTTATGATCTTCATCGGACTCGAGCTTACCGGTCTGTCGCTTTATCTTATGACCGCATTCGACAAAACCGATATCCGATCGGCCGAAGCCGGCTTGAAGTATTTTCTCTTTGGCAGTACCGCCAGCGCTTTTACTCTCTTTGGGCTGAGCTTCATTTATGGCATGGCGGGCACGACTAGTCTGGCCGCCATCGCGGAAGGCCTTGCTGCGCAATCGCTCTCGCCGCTTCTGTTTGCCGGCATTGTCATGACCCTCGTCGGCTTCGCCTTCAAAATCGCAGCTGCGCCGTTTCATCTGTGGGCCCCTGACGCCTATCAAGGCGCGCCGGTTTCGAGCGCCGCCTTCATTGCGTCAGGATCAAAAGTTGCGTCGTTCGTCGTCCTTGGAAAAATTGTGCTCATTGGATTTGGCCCGGTCCACGGCAGCGCGGACTGGCACGCCATGGTTGCCGGTTGGTCGCCGGTCCTCGCCGTGTTGGCTGCGTTCTCGATTCTCATTGGCAATCTGGTCGCCCTGGTCCAGACCAACCTGCGCCGGTTGCTCGCCTACTCCGCTGTTGCTCACGCCGGTTACACCTTGCTCGGAATAATTGCGGGCGGCCGCGAAGGATTTAGCGCAACCTTGTTCTACACTACTATCTACTCCTTCACCTTGATCGGCGCGTTCGGCGTTGTCGCGCTGGTGCGCCGCGAAACCGGTGGTGATGATTTGCAAGACTTCGCCGGACTGAGTGCGCGCTCGCCATTGCTGGCCGGATGCATGGCGGTATTCATGTTGTCATTGGCCGGGCTTCCGCCGCTCGCCGGATTTTTCGGCAAGTTCTATCTCTTTAGCGCCGCGTTTCGCGCCGGGGCAAATCACGGTCTCCTCTGGCTCGTGGCACTCGCGCTCTTCGGCAGTCTCATCTCCCTTTACTATTATCTCATCGTTTTAAAGGTGATTTTCCAAACCCAGGGCGCTGAAACTCGTTCGCATTCAATCTTGGCGCAGAACGGACTTTCCAGACTGACGATTGTGTTCGCCGCAGCCGTCGTGTTGTTCCTCGGAATTGCGCCGCAATTTCTTGTCGCACGAATCCTTGACGCGCTGCCATAAAAGAAATGCGGGCGAAGGCGGCCACGCCCCACACAGCATCAGCGCGACAAAATATTGACTGCTTAAAGCAGTCGATCTTGTAAGTGCTCACGGAAACTCGACGGGGGCCTTGCCTCTGCTACTTTCGCGCGTCCGAAATTCCGTGAGCGAAACTACA
>QHRA01000125.1 GCA_003221295.1 Verrucomicrobiota bacterium
GGTGCGGAGATCGCGATGTTGATTCGACCGTCAGCAAAGTTGACACCACGGCCGTGGCCCGTAGTTTCCGTGCCTTTTCCCGCCCGTGATGAAAACGTTCTCAGCTAAAGCCGCGGAAGTGCCACGCAAATGGTGGATCATCGACGCGAAAGATCAGGTGCTTGGCCGTGTTGCCGTCAAGGCCGCGAATCTTTTGCGCGGAAAGGAGAAAACCGTCTTCACTCCACACGTCGATACCGGTGATTTCGTGATCGTGGTTAATGCCGACAAGGTGCGCGTCACCGGCAAAAAAGAGGAGCAGAAAACATTCATGAGCTTTTCCGGTTACGTTGGCGGCCATAAATCGGAAAACGTCCGGGCGCGACGAGCCCGCCATCCGGAATTATTAATCGAGCGGGCGGTGCGGGGAATGATTCCGCACAATCGACTTGGCCGCTCCGTTTACCGGAAACTCAAAGTATATCGAGGCGATACTCACCCGCACGCCGCGCAACAACCCGCGCCGGTGAAATTGCGATAGGAGAAAATAACATGGCACCAGCTCAGGAAATCGTCGCCACCGGTCGTCGCAAGACTTCGGTCGCGCGTGTGCGAATGACCGCGGGCAGCGGTAAAATCGACATCAATGGACGCGGCTTTGAAGAATACTTCCCGACCGCGCCGTTGCAGAACACGGTCTTACAACCATTGCAAACAGTGAAGCTGGCGAACGCCTACGATATCTCGATCAACGCTACCGGTGGTGGAGCCAGTGGTCAGGCCGGTGCGGCACGCCTGGCGATTTCGCGCGCGCTCTTGCAAGTCGATATTAATCTGCGCACCACTCTCAAAGCCGATGGCTTGCTGCGACGCGACCCGCGCATGAAAGAACGCAAGAAATCCGGGCAGCCTGGGGCGCGTAAACGCTTCCAATTCTCGAAACGCTAATCTTGTAGCTGCGGTCGACGGCCGCGGCTTCAATCTAACGGGACAGAGCCGCGGCCACCGATCGCGGCTACAGTTACGGTTGGGCGCTCGGCCCGGGCAGCGGTTTCGCGGGCGTGAGCGATGGAGAATTCGGAGCAGGCGGCGCAGTGGGCAAAACCTTCATCGTTGGCGGACCGGTAGCGCTTGCTGACGACCCAAGTTTAGGTGGCGCGACGATTGGCGAGGTTTGTGGCTTCGCCGACTTCAAGAACGTTCGCAGCAACTGGCCGGCTTCCATTGCCGCATAGCTGTCGCGATATTGTGTCATGATCGTCTCGCAGATGCGCCTGGCATCATCAATCCGGTTTTTTTCCTGCAAGATGTGCACCTGCTCAATCAACGCCATCGGGGCATTGAAACTTTCGGCATTGGCCGATGCAATCTGTTGGTAAGTCGCGAGAGCTTCATCCTGTTTGCCCATCGCTTCGAGGTTCGCCGCCATCGCCATTCGCGCTGTGCTTGCCAGTTCGTGTTGCGGAAATTTCTCGAGGAACTTCACCAGCGTTGCATTCGCTTCCGTATACTTCGCCTGTTTTCGCTGCCCATCCGCCAGCAACAGATATGCGGCGGCAGCGGCAGCAGTGTCGCCATAGCGATTGATTACTTCCTCGTACGCCGCCGGCGTTTTGGCCGCGCCAAATAACGTCGCCGCGGTGGCTTCGCGCCTATCCCGGTAGAACCGGTAACCTGCAATGGCGAAGATCGCGACAATCGCAAGGATAAGCAGGACTGCGATTTCTCTACGGTATTTAAACCAGAAAACCTGCGCTTCGAGTGCGGGGTCAGTCCTGAGTTCTTTGGCGATTGGCATGCGATTATGGCGGGCGAGTTTATGCCACGCACCTTTGCCGCACGCAAGATCGCTACTTCAACTCGTTCCGCAATCGCATCAAGATTGGAACCGTCGTCAGCACGCCCGCGGCGAGAAGGGCGAGGCCGGCGCTGCGTCGTTCCTGCTTTTCTAAAGCGTTGCTTAAGAGGAGACCGATACCAACGCCGAGCGCGCCGCGCGTCATCGCTATCAGCCCAATCTCCGGCAACGTCAAAGTGATGCGTTTCGCACTAATATTCATGCAATCTGCCCCACACTTTAATTCGCATCCGACGTCCGTCGCGGTTCGCTGCACGTAATCGACCGGATAAACGGTTGTTCTGGGCAAAGCGGAGTGATCCTCTCAAACTGACAACAAGAACAATCAGATGACGCGCCCTAATCGCCGAAACAGAGTCCGCCAGCCGCGTTTGGTCCAAATTCGTCGTGCCAGGAAGGAAGATCGTCAGACCATCTGGCAAATCTTTCACGCCGTCATTGCCGGAGGCGATAGTTACGTCTTTGACTCCAATATTTCACGCAGGAAGGCGCTGGCTTACTGGCTCGGTCCGAAAACGCGCTGTTACGTCGCTCTATCCGATCACGGAATAGTTGGTAGTTACATTCTTAAAGCCAACCAGCCTGGGCTTGGATCGCACGTCGCTAATGCCGGCTTCATGGTTTCGCCATCTGCCCGAGGTCGCGGAATCGGCCGAGCGATGGCTGAACATTGTCTGCACGAAGCTCGGCGTCTCGGTTTTCGGGCCATGCAATTCAACTTCGTTGTCGCGACCAACAGAACTGCCCTGCGTCTTTGGAAAGATCTCGGATTTAAAATCGTCGGCACCCTGCCAGGCGCTTTCCGACATAGCCGGCGTGGGTTTGTCGATGTCTATGTAATGTATCTCCGACTGAGGCCTGTTGTATAATTCTCGTTAGACCATCTTACTTGCTCGAGGCATGGGAATGAGCTGTAGCCGCCAATGTCCTCGCCATTAGAAATCCAGACTTCTGGCGCCAGAGACGGCGACAGCTACATCGGGGCAGCGACAGCGCGTTTAATGCTTCTTTTTCCGGCCACCCTTTCTGCCGCCTTTGCGAGAGCTCGCTTTGCTCCCTTTCTTGCCGCGGCCACTGCCGCTCTTTTTGCCGCCGCCGCCTTCCTTGTTCACAGTGGCCCAGGCGCGGCGTTCCGCTTCTTTCTTCGATGTGCCTCGCTTCTCGTAGCCTTCTTCGATATGTTCTGCTTTGCGTTTTTGTTTACTGCTATATTTCGATTTGCTCCCACGTGGCATAATTCCTCCTTTTTCTGAGCATTTCGGGGCGCGACACGTTTGTGGATTTATCGCGCATTTTCCGCGATACGCGCAATCTCTGCGAATGGCGCGAACCTTTCACGAATGGATGCGTTCTACAATTTCATCGATCCGTGGCTCGGGCTCGGTTCGCAACCGAAAGATTTAACCTTTCTCCAAATCTCGCTCCGCGGGATCATCGTTTTCCTCGCGACCCTGGCCATGATTCGAATAGGGCATAAGCGCTCGCTCGCCCGCAAGACGGCGTTTGATGCCGTGCTCATTGTTATCCTGGCGTCCGTCCTGTCGCGCGCGATTAATGGCAGCTCGGCTTTTTTCGCAACCATTGGCGGCAGCGTTGTGATTGTCCTGGTGCATCGGCTTTTCGCGTTCATCGCCTATCATTCGCACTGGTTCGGATGCCTTCTCAAAGGCCGGCCGGAAGTGATCGTCGAGAACGGCAATCTGATT
>QHRA01000051.1 GCA_003221295.1 Verrucomicrobiota bacterium
CAGGCTGTTGAACGTTTTGTTCTGTGAGATCCGACCAAAGCGCGCTTTTGATTGTCGCTCATGGATCGACGCTGAATCCGGATTCGAGCGCGCCAACTTGGACACACGCACGCGAAATTCAGCGGCGCAAAGTTTTTGCCGATGTCCGATGCGCGTTTTGGAAAGAGGAACCGAGCCTGCGCGACGCGCGATTTTTTTTCGCCGACGAGACGATGAGTGAGGTTTTTGTCGTCCCGAATTTCATCAGCGAAGGTTATTTCACCCAGACAGTGATTCCGCGGGAGCTGGAGTTGGATGGTCCGATTACGACGCGCGCGAACGGACAGATTTGGATTTATTGCGAACCGGTAGGGAACAATCCGCTCGTAACCGAGCTATTGCTCGCGCGCGCCCATGAAATCGCGCCTGAGGCCGAGCCGACCGAGACTGCGCTGCTCATTGTCGCGCATGGAACGGAATTAAACGACAACAGCGCGGTGGCGGCCAAACGCGAAGCGGAACGCATTCGCGCGCGCGGCGAATTCGCCACCGTCGCGAACGCCTACATGGAAGAATCGCCATTGATCGCGGAGTGGGACCAACTCACCAATGCGCCAAATGTGATCGTCGTTCCATTTTTTATCGCAGACGGCTTGCACAGCTATGAGGACATACCGAAATTGCTCGGTATCGAATCCCAAGTTATGGACCTCTTCCGCAAAAATCCGCATCGAGTTCGGGGGCGCTCATTGTATTACGGGAAGGCGATCGGAACGGATTCGCGATTTGCCGATATCATCATTGAGCAGACGTTAAATGCGCGTAGCGTTACCCATGCCGGCTAGGAAAACAACGAAGTCGCGCCGAATGCCGGAGAAGCAGTTCCGACGCGACCGCAAAGGCCGGGCGCTTCAGGAAATTGGCGCGACGATCGTCGCCGGCGGAAAAGGACCGGGCGTGGTGGAGGAAATTGCCGAGTTAGTGCAACGCACCTGCAAATACCGCTGGGTCGGCGTTTACAAAATCAAACGCAACGATTTCGTCATCGAAGCAGCGACCAATAAAATGAAGCCAGCCTGCCCACGGTTTCCGGTCACCCAAGGATTGAGCGCCAAGGCAAAGGAAGAACGCCGCACCGTGATGGTCCCCGACGTACGCAAGGAGCCCTGTTTTCTGCCAAACTTTTGGTCGACAAAATCAGAGGTGATCGTGCCAATTATCGATGACGAACACGATCGCGTTCTGGGCGTGATTAATGTGGAAAGCGCGAAGGTCAACGCTTTCGACAAATCGGATCGCGATTTTCTCGAAGGGGTCGCCCGCATCATCTGGCGCGCCCTTCGGTGAAGGAATCCCAGCGGCTCCTCCAAGCGCTGATGGCGGAGAACGTTTCGCGGATCGGACAACTGGAAATCGTCCCGTCTAACGGAGGATTTGTCCTCTGTCATCGGGATGACGTTGGGCGCAACGATCTGAGAAACGGCGAAATCGACGATGCATTCGAGATTGCGAAGTTCGACGAAGCCGGAAATTATCGGCCGCTGAAAACGGCGCCGAACTTGCGCCGTGGCTGGAAAATTTTCGCGCGCGACCTTTTGCAGGTCGAACAAGTAATTGATGCGATTTATCCGGGCCGGCTCGCGATCCTGCACGCATTCAAATCGGGTCAGCTCACCAGCACCTCATTGCGCGAGACCTTGAATCGTCAGAGTGGAATGTACCGCATCGCGGCAAAAATTTCCGACGAACAGATCGATGGCCTGGTTGGAAATTTTTGCCGGTCCAATGGCGGGTGTTTGCGCACAATTTTGTGGAAGCGCGATGCCAGCGGCAAAACTGCATCGTCCAAGCTACCGCCGGAGAAATTCGACCCGGCAGTGAATCAGTATTTCAGTACCGCAATGCCGGCGACCGCGGCTACAGAGTCCCTCCCGTTACTGTGTCAGGAAGCGTGTAACCTGCTCGTCGCTGCATGTCGCGATGCGGTGAAGGGAGAAAGCGCTGCGCCGTTGGCGCCCTAGGATCCCCGGTGGGGAAACCTACCTCTGTCATGTCGAGCGTAGTCGAGACATCTCTTATTTTTTGAGGAGAGAATAGCTAGAAATTCCTCGACTGCGCTTCGCTGCGCTCGGAATGACAGGATTAGAAGGCTTGCAGCCTGTGCGCCCAGCGGAGTTGCACTCCGCTGCGACGCCTCATTGCAAAAAAACAACGAACGCGCGCAACATGCCCGCTTGGCGCACAGGCCACAGGCCTGTGTTCCTTGCGATGAGTTCTCGCGATGTTTGCGGCGGTCATAGACCGCCGCTACAGCAGAAAAATGATCGTTCGCGCACGCATTGTCGTCACGATGGACGGCAAGGCGATTGAAGATGGCGCGGTGCGGGTCACTGGCAATCGCATCGTTGAAGCCGGGAAATTTTCGGCGTTTGCCTCTGACAACAATGAAATCATCGATCTCGGGGAGTCCGTTCTCTTGCCAGGTTTAATCAACGCCCATTGTCATCTCGACTACACCTGTTTGCGCGGCAAAATTCCACGACAGAAATCGTTCACCAATTGGATTCGCGTTATCAACGCGGAGAAGGCAAAGCTAACAGCCGAAGATTATGTCACATCGATCAACGCCGGTTTTGCCGAAGCACAACGGTTTGGGACGACCACAATCGCGAATTTGACCGCGTTCCCTGAGCTGATTGCGAAAATAAACCCACCGATCCGGCCGTGGTGGTTTGCGGAGCTAATTGATGTGCGCGAGCCGGAGCGCGCCAATGAGATGGTCGAATCCGCAACTGACTCGCTGAAGCGCACAGAAAATTGGGGCTTGGCGCCGCACGCGCCATTTACCGCTTCCGAGAATCTGTCCCGCGACTGCCAGGAAATTGCATTACGCGAAAATATTTTGCTGACAACGCATTTGGCGGAATCGTGCGAGGAAATGGAAATGTTTCGCGATGCGTCCGGCCCGCTTTACCAATTTCTGAAAGAGATCGGGCGCGAAATGACGGATTGCGGGTATGACACGCCGCTGAGAAGATTTTTGAGACGCCTCGGAGATGCCTCCCTAGGGGGTTGGATCGTCGCACACTTGAATGAACTGTCGGAAAGCGATTTCGACTTGCTGAGAGAAATCCGGCATAAGTTCTCCATCGCGCATTGTCCTCGCAGCCACGCCTATTTCGGGCACGTGGCTTTCCAGTTCGAAAGATTGCAACGACTCGGCTTCAACGTTTGTCTCGGAACGGATAGTCTCGCGAGCAATGATGATTTGAGCTTGTTCGCTGAAATGCGCGCATTTCAAAAGCAATTTCCCAAGGTTCCGGCGGAAAGAATTCTGGAGATGGTGACGATAAATCCCGCACACGCCTTACGGCAGGAAAATGAGCTTGGTAGAATCGAACGGGGTTTTCTGGCAGATATGATAGCTTTGCCTTTTACAACGTCGGAGAACGTTTACCAGACAATTCTCAATTTTGTCGGCAAAGTTCCATGGTTCATGCTCCATGGTAGAACCGTGGCAATTGATTAACTTTTTCCGTATTCCCTCTTTCTTTTTCTCAAAAGTGAAATATTCTCCGCGCTGCGAATGGCCAAGATCGTAATCATCGATGACGAGCCGGCGATGGTCGAAGTCATCGTCACCCTTTGCCGGGAAAAAGGTCACCAGGTTTTCCCTTTCAACGCCGCGCAAAAAGCAGTCGAGCAAATGGATTCGATTCAGCCCCACGTCGTCATTGCCGACATTCGAATGGAAACAATGACCGGCTTCGACGTGCTCCGGCACGTGCGCGAGCATCTCCGGCAAACCGCCGTGATTTTGATCACCGCGTACGCCTCCGTGGAGACCGCGGTCGAAGCGATGAAGATGGGCGCGTACGATTACGTGACCAAGCCGTTCAAGATCGACGAGCTGCAAATGACCGTGCAACGCGCGCTCGATTATCAGGCGGCGTTGCGTGAGAACGTTTACCTCCGCAAGGAGCTCAAGAACAAATACAAATTTGAGAACATCATCGGCACAAGCCGAAAAATGCAGCTCGTTTACAGCCTGATTAACAAAGTCGCCGACACTGACAGCACGGTTTTGATCCAGGGCGAAAGCGGGACCGGCAAGGAATTGGTCGCGCGCGGACTGCACTTTAACAGCAATCGTCAGCATCATCCTTTCGTGGCGATCAATTGCAGCGCCTTACCAGAAAATTTGCTGGAGTCGGAATTGTTCGGCCACAAAAAGGGCGCGTTCACCGGCGCAGTGGCGGACAAACGGGGGTTGTTCGAAGAAGCGAATCTCGGCACGATTTTTCTCGACGAAGTCAATTCCATGGCGCCGCAATTGCAGACGAAACTGCTGCGCGTTTTGCAGGAGCGCGAAGTGCGGAGAGTCGGCGACAACAAAAGCTCGCCCGTAAACGTGCGCGTGGTTGGCGCGACCAACGAGGCCCTTATGCCGAAGCTAAAAGACGGGACCTTTCGTGAAGATCTTTACTATCGACTAGCAGTTATCCCGATTGAGATTCCGCCTTTGCGCGAACGTCTGGAAGATGTGCCACTATTGGTGAATCATTTTTTGCAAAAGCAGGCTGGAGCCGCCAGCGGTGAGACGAAGAAGATCGATCCCAAAGCGGTCGATATCCTTTGCCATTACGATTATCCGGGGAACGTGCGCGAACTGGAGAATGCGATCGAGCGGGCCTGCGCTTTGTGCGAGAACGACATGATTCTGCCGGCGGATTTGCCGCCGAACATCGTTGCCGCCGCGCTCGGTGAAAAAGCCGACCAAGCGCGCGCCGCGATGCCAGTCGGCGAACCGCTCGACGATTTCATTCAGCAACAGGAGCGCGGTTATATCGAGGCCACCCTGGTGCATTGCGGTGGTTCACGCGAAAAGGCCGCAACCATGCTCGGGATCAGCATGGCGACGCTCTACCGTAAGGTCGAGTCTAAGAAAAAGTAGGAGGCGCTTCCGGCGGATGGTGTCCGGCCTGCTTAGCCGCGTTTGCTGTAAATGCGGAGTTGCTCGGCCTCTTTTTGCATTTCATCAAGAGCTTCGAGCGCGGCTTGCTGCTGTTTCAAGATTTCGTCATTCTGCACTTTCAATTCCTGGAGCTGCTTGATGTTTTCCGCCATCTCCGCCTGTTGTTTCGCGTCCTCGGCGGGAGCAGGCGGCACCGCGTGCAGTGTAGCCGGTGTTGGTTCGGCAGTTTGAGCAACACCGAGGACAGCAGAAGCAAGCATCGCCAGGCTGATTATGAATACTCGCAGTGTTTGCATCATCGGCCTCCGCGACTTGAGTAAATTCGCGCGACCCGAATACTTTCGGCGAGGGTAGCGAGTTTCTCGTTGATCTTGACTTGATTGGCCGCGATGGCGGCCTGTTGCGCTCGAACTTCCGTTATTAGCACAGCCACCTCCGCCTGGGCGGGATTATGTTGTGGAGCCTGCGCTGGCGCGGAAGAGACGAGCGTAATGAGTGCGCAAAACGCAAACAGGAGCGTCGGTTTCATAGACAGTGCGATGCTCAAGAGCAATTCGCGTTCCCGTAAATTCGTAAGTAGCTCAACCGAGCGTTCCTCTTCGATCTGCGGCGTGGAAATTGCTTGCGAGTGCGTTACAAGACCGATATTCTTATCACAATGGCCGCGCAGGGGATGCATCAATCGCAGAATCTTTCTCTGCAGCAAGTTCTGGCGCCACAACTCCAGCAAAGTCTGCTGATTCTTCAAGCGCCGTTGCTCGAACTGCGCAACCTCGTGCAACAGGAAATGGAAACCAACCCGGTCTTGGAAGAGCTCGCAACCGACCCAGATTCCCCTTCCACCACCGAGTCAGCGGCGAGCGATCAGGAGTTCAAGGAAGAATTCGATAAACTAGCCAAGCTCGATGAGGAATGGCGCGATTACATGGCGCAATCGGGTAGCTACAGCGCCCGCGCTCACGAGGACGAGGAGAAACGCCAGTTCTTTTTCGATTCCATTGCCACCACCGAGACGCTGCAACAGCATTTGATGTCGCAGCTCAATCAGCAGGTCCTGAATGCGAACGATCGTAAAACGGCCGAACTCATTATCGGCAATATCGACGACAACGGATTTCTCCAGACGACACCGGAGGAAATGGCGCTCAACACCGGCATCGCCCAGGACGATTTCGAGCACATGCTAACGCTCATCCAGAGCTTTTATCCACCCGGCGTAGGCGCGCGCGATTTGCGCGAATGCCTTCTTATTCAATTAAAGCGCGACGGCAAAGGCAGCAGCCTGGAATACAAGATCATTGCCGAGCACATGCAGGATTTAGGCAAGCGCCGCTTTCCTGAAATCGCGCGGCGCATGGGCATTAGCGTGGAGCAAGTGCAGAAATGCGCCAACAACATTGCCCAATTGGAGCCGCGGCCGGGCGCGATTTTCGCCGAGGCGCCGAAAAACTATGTCGTGCCGGACGTGACCGTGGAGAAAGTGAACGGCGAATACCAGGTCATTCTCAACGGCGACCAGATACCGCATCTGCGCATCAGCAATACTTATAAGGACATCATGGCGCAGGATGGGAATGGAAACGAAGTGAAGGATTACATTCGCGATAAAATCCGAAGCGGAAAGTTTCTGATCAAGTCGATCCACCAGCGCCAGCAAACCATTTCCAACATCGCGCATCAGATCGTTTCGCGGCAGCGTGAGTTTTTCGACAAAGGTTCCTCGCAATTGAAACCGATGACGATGGTGCAAATCGCGGACGCGGTTGGGGTGCACGAAACCACCGTCAGTCGCGCCATCAGCGGCAAATACATGGCGACACCGCAGGGTGTTTACGAAATGAAATACTTTTTCACCCCGGGTTACCAGACCGCGACCGGCGAATCGATGAGCAACACCAGCGTGAAAGAGGCCATTCTTGATCTGGTGAAAAACGAAGATGGCAACGCGCCGCTGAGCGACAAGGAAATCGTCGAAATTTTGAGCAACCGCGGGATTCCAATCGCACGCCGCACGGTGGCGAAATATCGCACCGAGCTCAATATTCTGCCGAGCAATATGCGGCGGAAGTATTGAGACTTCGTCTGACGTTGAATCGTTAAACCGTTACATTGTTAAATCGGGAAACCCTTTTAACCTTGTAACGATTTTAACCTTTTAACGATTGATGACCCCTTCCCTCCGCGCCGCCGTCATCCAGGAATGGCGCGGCCTGCCGGAGAGGCCGCCTTCGCGCGACCGTTGGCAAGCGCCAGCCGATGTGCTGCCGAAACTGATGCAGCGTTTGGGACTTCGCGAGCGCTTGCACGAAACAGAAGTAATCGACGCCTGGTCAAAAATCGTTGGTGAATTCATCGCTGCGCACTCTGCGCCAGTAGCGTTACGCGACGGAATCCTCTACGTCCGCGTGCTCCAACCAGCTTTGCACTACGAGCTCGAGCAAATTTCCAAGTCAGAAATCCTGCGAAAATTAAAACGGCGCTTCGGCGGCAAAACCATTCGCGACGTTCGTTTTCGAGTCGGCTGATCTGGAAGACTAACGGCAAGCAATGCTTTGTAACCTTTTCGTTGGGCAATGTCCCCCGAATATTTTTGCGACATCCCCGAACTAAATGCTTGGATAGCGTCCACGAAAATGCTAAAAGACCGCACGTGCAATGTTAGCTAACTAGAAAGGAACATACTTATGGCCGAATCAGAAGAAGAATCAGCGCCCAAAATATTAGTTCGCGCAGCCAACGGCGACTTGTGGCTCATTAAGAAAGGCGCGACCCCTGTGAAAGTGCATTCAAACCAGCCGAACGTGCAGCCCCAAGACCCAGACTTGGTGGAAATCCTCACCACCACGGACAACAACCTAGCAAGTCATTTCGCTTCGGCGAACCCCGGCGTGAAGGCCGGAATCGCCGTAGTGGATTTCGACGGACAGTATTGAAGAATGTTGCGACCGGCCCAAACCCGTTCGGAAGCGGATTTTGATGGGCGTGACACTGAAGGTCTTGCGTCGAGGCACGCACCGATCCGCCAGCCTTGACGACACACTGACGCGCGCGCTGCCTCTGGCCCCGGTAATGGGGATCACGCGCGTCGCTAACGTCACCGGGTTGGACTCGGTCGGCATCCCGGTGGTGATGGTATGCCGGCCCAACTCACGGTCTGTGGCCGTGTCGCAAGGAAAAGGAATTGATCTCGCAAGCGCGCGTGCGTCGGGATTGATGGAGGCAGTTGAGCAATACCACGCCGAAACCATCACCTTGCCGCTGCGCTTAGCCACGTACGAGGAACTTCGCTATCAGCACAACGTAGTCGAAGTTGACGATTTTCCACGCGGCTTCGAATCCCGTTTTCATCCATTTTTGCGCCTGCTCTGGTGCGAAGGTCGCGATCTCCTGGATGGAAGAAACGTGTTTGTGCCTTACGAACTGGTTCACATGAATTATACGGTGCCATTGCCGGATGGCCATGGTTGTTTCGCAGCTATCTCAAATGGGTTAGCTTCCGGAAACACTCTGATCGAAGCTATCAGCCAGGGAATCTGCGAAGTCATCGAACGGCACGCTACGAGCCTGTGGAAGCGTTGGCAGGGATTCGACGAGGACCGCCTTGACTTAACGAGCATAGACGACCCGATTTCGCAGGAGATTATTCGGAAATTTGAATCGGCTGGACTGCTCGTAGCTATCTGGGACATTACAACCGACATCAAAATTGCTGCCTTTAATTGCTTAATAATGCCACGGAATGAGGGCATGTGGCATTGTGCGGCAGCTGCGGGTTACGGATGCCATCCGGCTCGTCAGATCGCATTGCTGAGAGCTTTGACCGAGGCTGCGCAAACTCGGCTAACTGTGATATCCGGATTGCGCGATGATTTCCGCGGCGATACGTATGAACAATTGCAGGACCTGGAAGTGGTGGGGGCAATTCGGGATCATATCACCGCTTCGAGAGCGACACGCCGCTTTTCTGATGTCCCCAACTGGGACGCAGACACGTTTGAAGATGATGTGGAATGGGAACTGAAGTGTCTCAGGCAGGCTGGCGTGCGGCGAGTCGTCGCGGTCGATCTCACGAAGCCGGAATTTGATTTGCCCGTCGTTCGCATCGTCATACCTGGACTCGAGCCGATGCTTGAATCGGGCTATGTTCCAAGTGCGGCAGCGCGATCGGCAATTGCGGGCAGGCCATGAACGTGTTCATCTTCACGGGGCCTACGATTTCCCCCGTAGAAGCGAGTGCGGAACTAAAGGCAGTATATCTCCCGCCTGCCGCTGAAGGCGACGTATATCGCGTGGCGCTGCATCGCCCGCAGGCGATCGGAATTATTGATGGCTACTTTCAGTCGGTGCCCACCGTGCGACATAAGGAGATCCTATGGGCAATGAGTTGTGGAATCCACGTATTCGGTAGCGCCAGTATAGGCGCGCTTCGCGCAGCCGAATTACTTCCCTTTGGAATGGAAGGTGTAGGCGCTGTGTTTGAACTCTACCGCGATGGAATTTTCGAAGACGATGATGAGGTTGCTGTGGCTCATGGGCCTGCCGAAACGGGATTTGTGTCTGCATCCGAAGCCATGGTTAACATTCGGCAAACTCTGCGAAAAGCGGAGCGACTCGGTATTATTTCAACAGAGTTGCGCGTGAGCCTGGAAAAGATCGGAAAAGGACTGTTTTATCCCGACCGCAACTATTCAACGGTGCTCCGGCACGCGTTAGAGAACGGATCATCGCAACCTGAATTAACGAGGTTGCAACAATGGTTGCCAAACCATCGCGTAAATCAAAAACGCGATGATGCCCTTCTTATGCTGCGAGTGATCCGCGATCAACTCGAACAGGGGCTGCGCCGGAAAACCGTTTCATACTCTTTTGAGCAGACTGCCATGTGGCAATCTGCCCAGCGTCAAGCTGGCGAACTTCGGTTCGATTCAAATGGATACGGCGACTCAGTAACACTGGAGTCGCTGCTAGATGAGCTCCGACTCGAAGGACCAAAATACAAAGAGCACCGCAACGAGGCGCTCCGACGGTTTTTCGCCCTGCGAGAGGCGGAGCGCCTCCGATTGAATGTGGACGCCCAGCGTAAAAGGACAACCGAGGCGGAATTTCGTCAGGAGCGCGATTTGGTGGACACTGCTGCGTTGAAGCATTGGATGACTAACAACGATTTAAGCTGCCATCAGTTCGACACATTGATGATGGACGAGGCGCGCGTGAAATGGGTTCAGAAGCTCGCTGAAGTTGCAGCGCGCAGCTGCCTACCTGAACAACTCCGGCTTTCCGGCGACTATCCGCGGTTAGTCGCTCGCGCTGCCCACAAAAACGGCCTGCTGCACTCCATGCGGATGCGAAATCCGCGTCTTGAAAGTGTCGGCCTGACTTACGGAGAACTATTACGGTGGTATTTCGAGAAAGTTTTGGGTCACACAGTGCCTGCCGATATCGACAAGTACGCACGAGATCTGGGATTTGCGAGCCCGGATGCTTTCCGCCGCGCCTTGCTGAGGGAATATCTTTACCAGCGATATGAGCGCCGCAATGAGACTTCGTCCGAACGATTTGGATGAGCAAAGCGTCTTCACTGTTCTCCCAGGTAATCCTCGGTTCGCTGTCCGGCATCGCTCGCTCACTCGTGCGGGTACGCGCCCACGAGTTTTTGGAACCGCGGATCATTTCGAAGCCCATCGAACATTGGATCGAGCCGAAGAAGCGCGGGCGTGAGCGGCATGCCTGAAGCGAGCGGCCCAGTATGCGGTATCGACAAGAGTTTCTGCAACACGCTGATCGCGCGATCGTGATCTCCCCTTAGCGCGGCACAGCGAGCGACAATGTCCAACGCGGTGCTTCCATTGATTGCGTCCTTCTCGAGTGGGAAAGTGGCTGCCGCCCGCTCCGCAAGCGCCAATGCGGCGGATGGATCGCCGACGCCCAGGTTCGCCCATGTGAGATCTGCAATAATGCTAATGTTGTCTGGCTGTTTATTAAGAAAGGATTCGAGTTCGCTGCGTGCCTGGCGCCAACTGTGCTGTGCAGCGGCTTTGTCCCCTGCAACTTCTTGCGCCCAACCCAACCAAAAGTAGAGTTCGCCGTTGATGTAGCCCAAGGAAGGGTCAGGGCTGGCTAGAATTTCCGTTAGTCGCTGGATCACCGGCGCGGGCTGCCGTTTCAAAATCGCTTGGTAAACCTGCGTTTCCAACGCCTCGGACTGGTCGGCAGTTGGACGCAGCCCGTCCAACATGGCGGAGGCCCGTCGGAGATCGCCCTCGGCTTGTGCCACAGCCGCTTTATACGCGAGCGTGTCCACGTCGCCCGGGGTGATGTCGAGAATGTAGTCAAGCTTTCGTAGCGCCAGCGAAAAATTGCGGCGCTCGATATCTAAAAGGGCGTGCTGGGTAAGAAGATTTGCGTTTCGTGGATCCAGCCGCTCGGCTTCGTTGAAATAGGCGTCGCTTCGATCCCACTGGCCCCGTCTGCGAGCGACATAGGCTAGCGCTTCAGGAATCTTGCTACTATTGGGCAGGAGAGGACGTGCTCGTTCAAAATAGCTCACGGCCGTGTCGTAATCCTTCAAGAATGCGTAGTAATAGTATCCTTCGGCTAGCATGGCCTCGCCCAGGTCCGGCTGAAGAGTCAGGGCCGTTTCAGCTGCCTGTCGCGCCTCCTCGCGGAGAGCAGTTGTTGGCTCGACATTGAACGAAAGATAGCTGACAGAATCAACGTAAGAGAGCAACGCCCAACAAAGAGCGAACGTTGAATCTAACGCCACCGCTTCCCTAAGATGCTTCTGCGCGCCCAGGGTATTGGCGACCGTCGTTGCAGGTTTTAATGTATAGGCCAAGCCGCGCAGATAGGCGTCATATGCTTGAGGATTGTCTGTCGGTTTGGAAGCTATGACTTGCTCTTCCTGGCCGCTAAGTTTCGCTCGCAACTGATCGGCGATGGCTTTGGCCACTTCGGTCTCGACCGAAAAGATGTCGGTCAGTTTTCGATCAAAGGTATCAGCCCAAAGATGGGAGTCATTGGCTGCTTTGATCAGCTGCACGTTCACCCGCACGGCGTCTCCACTCTTCTGCACGCTTCCCTCCAGGATGTGGGCGACGCCAAGTTGCCTGGCGATATCGTGCAGGTTTTCGGGCTTGCTTTTGTAATGCTGCGTGGACGTGCGCGAGATGACCTTTAG
>QHRA01000126.1 GCA_003221295.1 Verrucomicrobiota bacterium
CTCGCGCGCTTGCCGGCCGCACTATTGCGCGTGTCCACGGAGGAGCACACGGCCAATTACCAGGCGGCGAGGGCGCTCATGGGCAAGGGCCGTAACGCAGGTGAAGGAGCGGCCGGGCTTTCAAAGAGCAGCGCCAAGAAGTCCGCGGTGAAGAATGGAGCGAAGGGGATGAGGTGCGAACCGCACTCGTACTTTATGGCCGGTGGGCTGGGATCGCGACTCGGGAGGAGTGTTTAGCGGTCGAGCATCGCGGGAGCGATCGAGATACAACGCGTGCAGTTCAAGCGGAAGCGCAGAAAGAAAGTGACCCCAGCGACTGCCTTCAGCGAAAAGTCCATGCTTCGCCAGAAGCAATTACGCCCGCCAACCCGGCAAGCTGTGCGATCCTGTTCATCGCGGCGAACAATCGATGGTGAGCCCTGACCGTTGTTGATCCCTTTGATCCCTTGTTGACCCTTATGTCCGCTCGAAACCCGATGCTATACGTGATTCACGTATAGCATCAATTCACGCTTGTTCGGTGATTGTTGAAGACGCAACTCCCAGCTAGCCTCCGGCGAGGATGAGACATCTCTTTGTTGCTGCCACTCTCGCCGCCGCGCTCCCTTTCGCTGGCTTGCCAAGTCAATCCGAAAAGATTGCTCCTCCGGGATCGGAGTGAACGATAAGGTTTTGAGAGTAGTGGCGTTGGTTAATAGCCATGCGCAACGCCGAGGTGGTTAGAACGGTATCGAGAAGTTTTAAAAAAATCGCTGGGCATGCAACCCTACTGTTCGCGGTGTTATTATTTGACTGGACGGTCCCGGGGTTTCTTGCAGAAGAAAAGGAGATAACCCGTGCCGAACCAGAGAACCCCGGTAAACAAGATTGAGCAGGAGCCGATGATTCGACGCGAAAACAGAAAACAAAAATGAAGACACGTTTTTTTGATCACATCGATTTACGAGTAAAAGACCGGAGGCGAGCCCAACGTTTTTACGAACAGGTGCTGCCCGCGATCGGTTTCACGCGCGAGCAAAGCGACGAGAAATACGGCTGCTTTTATGTTCCTGGCGACGGCAAGCCTCCCTTTTTTTGTTTTGAAGAAGACCCGAATCATAAACCAAATGGAACGCGCATTTCATTCTGGGCCGATACGCGTGAGGAAGTCGATCGCGTGGCAGAAGTCGTTAGGCGAGCCGGTGGCCAAGTCTTGGAAGGGCCGGAACTTTGCCGCGACTACACGCCGGACTACTACGCTTTTTTCTTCGAGGACCCGGATGGCAACAAGCTGGAAATCTGTTGCCGCACGATCCCAAAATAACGCGGCAGCCCATCACCTCTGTTGGAAACGCAACTCCCAGTTAGCCTCCGGCGAGGATGAGACACCTCTTTGTTGCTGCCACTCTCGCTGCCGGGCTCCCTTTCGCTGGCTTGCCAAGTCAATTCGAAAAGATTGCCTCCGCGGCGAAAGGTCGCGTTGGCTTCGCGGTCCAGCTCGTTAGGCCGATGAGGCCTTGGCGGAGGCCCTCCCTTCCGGCGAGTTGAAGCCGTTAGAGTGAACGAGCGACAAGGGAATGTTAAATATTTAGATCTGACCCCTATTTTTTCCATGGTATGGTGAGCCAAACGCGGTAGAGAACGCAATCGGCTACGCTAAACATCGCAGTCGCTCACACAGTGCCCTGAACAGGCTTGTCATCCGGCAGCCTTTCACCGTACACTTCCCAATATGGAGGAAGAAATAGGTTGCAAGATGCAATCTAATTCTCGTTGGGCACCCTAGCCTATATTCCGATCTTTAATGAACGAAAAGGTAAAGTTAGTCCGAACGATCAGCAATCGCCTTGTAATAGCGTTAACGATTCTCGTTTGTTTAGTTATTCCTGGCACGTTCTTTTCCATATACCATGGCGGGTTCCCGAGCGCATTGGCGGTATTCATTGTTGGCCTTATCGGTGGTTTCGTCGGACTTCAGCGCCGTCTGAAAGGGATGTCCGACGACGACCTTATGTTGCTGGCAAATTCATGGGTATATGTCTGTCTCTCTCCGCTCGTGGTGGCATTCTTGCCGTGATTATTTATATCTTTTTTGTTTCTGGAATACTACAAGGGGACTTCTTTCCCAAGTTTGTTCCGGACGACCCCGATGAGAAGCAGAAAGGGTTAGCCATGCTCTTTGCGGTTCACGGGCAGACCGCCGGGGATTACAGCAAGATGGTGTTGTGGGGGTTCATCGCCGGTTTTTCAGAGCGGTTCGTCACCGACAT
>QHRA01000052.1 GCA_003221295.1 Verrucomicrobiota bacterium
CTTCGTCACGTTAACTGCCGTTGGCTATGGCGATATCGTTCCGCGCTCACCGGCAGCACGAACCATGACGATTCTGGAAGCAGTAATGGGACAGTTCTATTTGGTGGCCCTGATTGGCCGTCTGGTTGGTTTGCACATCGTGCACGGGAGCGATCCACGCTCGCGCGCTTCATTATCTCGCCGTCGAAAGCCAGGTCGCGTTTGAAAAGCCAGATTGTAATTGTTGACAAAAACTGTTGCAGAACAGTTCATTGGGACAAACTAACAGAAAGGAAACATTATGGCTCGAAAAGGCGGATCTGCGGATTCAGTTTATAAAGTGGTGGAGTTGGTCGGCACGAGCTCGAAAACATGGGAGGATGCAGCCAAAAATGCGGTGGAGACCGCTGCTGGGTCGCTGCGTGACTTGCGCGTTGCCGAAATTGTGAAACTCGACATGACAGTTGAGAACGGCAAGGTCGGAGCCTACCGCGCGCGAGTGCTGGTCTCCTTTAAGTACGGAAGTTGAGAGAGCTGGGTTTTCAACCAACGTTCAAGTCGTCGAGCGATCGGCATCGTTCTCCTTCACGAACGTGCTGATCGCGGCCACGATTCTTTGATCCACCTCTTCCTGCGTTTCGCCTGCGGCTTGAAGCCCACGTCTCGTTAGGCGCAGAGAATGGTCTCCATCCTCCACCAGATGAAGGAAATTAGGTGCCTTCATTTGCGACCGGACTTCGTCGAGAAGGTCGAGCGGGCAAAGCGGGTCACGCGTTCCCTGGACAAAGAGAATTGGCGTTTGTAACTCGTGTAGAACCTTGTCACGCAATTTTGTCCGATCGCCCCCGCCGCAGAGCGGATAACCGAGACAAACGAGGCCCGCGACTTTTTCTTCGAGCGCAACATGGCAGCCGATTCGTCCGCCCATGCTTTTGCCGATCAGAAATATTGGCCCGGAGGATTTCTCGCGCGCCTCGGCTAACGCGGATCGATGCGCGGCGATGAGTTGTGGCGGCGGGTCGGGCCGCCTTCGCCCTTCCCGCATATAATCGTAATCAAACAGCGCCACCTCACCGATGGATTCCAAATAATGTTTCCACTTCTGCATCCAGGGATGCGTCGATGGCGCGCCCGCTCCGGGCGCGAAAAGAAAGAAGGATTTCATCGATGCAAGTCAGGCATTTTGCCTGAATGTACGTCTAGCTCCCTGCTCCCTCTGCTTCAACGACTGTACCAGGCGATCAAGAAAGGGTGTTTGGGCTGCTTTCAATTTGCGCCTCGCCTCTTCCAGTGAAAAAAAGCAGACTTGATCGACTTCTGGAAAACTTTGCATCGTTCTCGAGCGCGGCGGCCACTCCATTTCGAAATTGTTCGAGCAAACCTGGAAATTGTCTGGCAAATTTCCCTCGAAGGCCCAGGCGTAAACTATTTTGCCGCCTTTCTGCTTTACCCATCCGAGATCGATCCAATTGCCGTTCGCAGGAATTCCTACCTCTTCTTCGAACTCCGTTCGCGCTCGGCTTAGCAAATCTTCGCCCGGTTCAGCTTCGCCTTTGGGTATCGTCCAAACACCATCGTCCTTGTTCCGAAAAAACGGTCCGCCTGGATGAGCTAAGAGAACCTCCAGTGTGTCGCCCGATCTTCGGAACATTAACAAACCAGCGCTTGTTCTTGCCATTTTCTAATTTAACCGCGGATCACACGGATAACAGAGATTGATTCCAAAATAGATTTCAATTGTAGGGCAGGCGCGTCGCCTGCTATGTATTTTGGAGCGGCAACCGGCGCGGTTGCCCTACAACAATCCGCGTCTATCCGCGGCCATCCCCAATAAATGAAAGTCGCTGCTCTCAGTGGGCGAGTAAATAGATGGCGATGAGCGTAAGCAGGAAATATGGAACCAGAACAGCGGCCCCGGCATAATCCTTCGCCATTCGCTGACCGAAGAACAGTGCGACGATCGAGATTGCCGAGATAACTGCGCCGTAGAAGGCCGCCGTGGGATCACGAGTAAGAATTATTATCACGCAGCCAATCGCGCTCAGGGCGCCCGAGACGATTTCCAGCACAGTGACAACCGTTACGAGCAACGGAACCATTCCGGCTAATGGGCTCTTGGCGAAATGACCTTGCAGAAACTCAAGATTCCCGCGGCGATCCGCGACTTTATCAATTCCCGATTGCAAAAAGAGAATCGCGAGAAAGGCCGAGAGCAGAATTTGAAGTAGCCAGGTAGAGTCTTCCACCAAGCGCAGGCATAACATGAGGGAATACTTGGATAACATACGGCGAGGAGTCAATCCTCGCGTGGTGATGGCGATTGTCGCCAAAGCGGATAGATCAGCGCCCCGGCGGCGAGAATACCAACACCGATGCCCGCGTTGCGCGGGAATTGCATCACGGTGCTAATTGAAATGGCCCAGCAGGCCAGCACAAACACGCTGGTCGTAATCGGATGCCAGGGAACCCGAAGATGCTCCTCGTCCAGACCTTTCCCCTCAAGTCGCGCTCGAAAGATTAGCAAGGAAGCACCCGTCAGTCCAAAAAAGAGGACGTCGATCGCAACGACGTAATTGAGAATCTGATCATACTTACCAGTAAGCGCGATGATCGCCGCGCAAAGGCCTTGAAGAACAATTGCTACTGTTGGCACACGTGTCCTCGGATCAAGGTGGCCGACGGCTTTAAAGAAGACGCCATCGCGCGCCATCGCGTAGTAGACCCGCGGGGCAGTCAGAATGCTCTGGCTAAGGAACCCAAGAGTTGAAATCGCGATCCCGGCCGCTATCACCTGAGCGCCGCGTTCGTCGAAAGCATACCGCATTACTTCAGAAGCGGGGACATTTGTGCGCGCGAGGTTCGCCACCCCTAATGCGCGCAGGCACGAATAGCTAACGAGAACATAGCAAAGAATTACACCGATCACCCCGATAAGTAATCCGCGTGGCAGGTCACGTCGCGGATCACGCATTTCGCCACTGACAAAACTTGCCGTCTGCCAGCCGCCATAGGCGAAAAGCACGGGTGCCATTGCTCGCGCCAGTCCCGCAAAACCGCCCGAATCGGTTGGCAACTCCACTCCCGCGGGATTGGTTTTGACCGGTCCGAAACATCCGACGCCAATCAGGAGCACGATCGCCACCAGTTTAATTAACATCAACGCGCTTTGCACATTGCTTCCAGCACGGACTCCGAGACAATTAATCGCCGTCAGAATCGCGAGCGCCAGGGTAGCGATAACTTGCTCGGAAATGGAAAGACCGAATAGTTCGCAGAAGTAACGGCCGAAAATGATGGCCGCCCCCGCCATTCCGCCCGTCTGGACGACGAGGAGGAGAGTCCAACCGTACAAGAAAGCGACGATGGGGTGGTAGGCATCGCGCAAGTAAGCGTATTGGCCACCAACGCGAGGCCGCAGCGCGGCGAGCTCGGCGTAAACAAATGCCCCAATCAACGCGATCATTCCGCCGATCAACCAGGCGCCGAGTACGAGAAGGGGTGTATGAACATTGCGGGCCACGACCGCTGGGTTCACAAAAATTCCCGCGCCAATAATTCCGCCCATTACGATCATGGTGGCGTCGAACAGGCCAAGCCGGCGGGCTAGCGGAACTTCGCCAGGTTCGGGGTTTTCCATATTTGTGGATTCCGGTCGGTCTGGTTATTTACAACGCACGAATCGAAGCCAGCGCAGCAGCTGTGATCTACTTAACTCTCGTCAACACGAGCTTTGAACCGTTAGGTTCCTTTAAAGTGATCTTGTCGCCGACAAGTTCCATCTGATAAACAGAAGTAGCGATTGACGTCTCAATCTTAATCCGGTTGTTGTCTCCGAAGCTGTAGCGGCCGCGAGTCGTGCCAATCAGGACCGATCCATCACTGGAGAATTCCCAAACTATCGCGTTTGGATCGCCGCCGACCCGCCAGGTGCCAACAATATGACGGGCATTGCCTCTACAACCGGTGATAAGGCAGAAAGAAACGAGCAAGCAAGCTGCGATAAACCGGTGACTCGATAACGACCTCACAACGCCGATTGTGGATGGCGTGCTTGCAATCCGCAAGAAGGTTGATAGCGGAAGGTCATTCCATCTTCGAAAACACCAGACCACCTCGTTTTCTTGGAAGGACGCGCGCTGTCGTCTGCATCGCCGGCGCTTGAGTGTGTCCGTTGCTTCGTCCACCTTCCGCAATGTTGTCGCCGACTTCGCTCAAAGATGCATTGAATCGGACTGCGCCCATCGCGCCCATATTGGTGCAAGGCTGGGTACGAACGCGTCGTGATTCCAAGGATTTTTCTTTTATCGAACTCAACGATGGCTCCAGCTTGCGGAACCTCCAGATCATCGCCCGCAACAGTCTGCCGAATTATGCGGCAGTGCAGCGGTTGATCACTGGCGCTTCCATTATCGTGCGCGGGGGGTTGGTCGCGTCACAAGGCAAGGGACAGAACTGGGAGGTAGTCGCGGATGAAGTGACCATTGTTGGGGCGTCGGATGACAGCTATCCCTTGCAGAAGAAGGGACATACTCCGGAGTTCTTGCGCGAAATCGCGCATCTGCGTCCGCGCTCAAATCTTTTTGGTTGTGTCTTTCGTGTTCGCAGCCGGATGGCCTTCGCCATTCACCAATTCTTCCAGGAACGTGGGTTTTACTACATTCATACGCCGATCATCACCGCCAGCGACTGCGAAGGAGCGGGCGAATTGTTTCGCGTCACTGCCATCAACGCCGATAACCCGCGACGAAAACCAGACGGGGGGATTGACTACGCCAGGGATTTCTTCGGTCGTTCGACTTATCTGACAGTTAGCGGCCAACTCGAGGCTGAAGCATTCGCTTCCGCTTTATCGAAAGTTTATACCTTTGGTCCGACCTTCCGTGCCGAAAACTCGAATACCTCACGCCATGCTAACGAGTTTTGGATGATCGAACCGGAAATGGCATTTACCGACTTGAACGGCAACATGGATCTGGCGGAAGAAATTGTGAAATACCTGAGCCGGGATGTTCGCGAGCAATGCCCGGAAGAGCTGGGACTCTTCACCAAATTTGTCGATAAAGAACTGCTCGACCGACTCGAATTCGTGGTAGAACGACCTTTCCAGCGAACTACCTACACTGAGGCAATCGAGCTATTAAAGAAGAGCGGAGAGAAGTTTGAATTTCCGGTCGAGTACGGACTAAATCTGCAGTCGGAGCACGAGCGCTGGCTGACCGAGAAGCATTTCAAATGTCCGGTCACGGTCTTTAACTATCCGAAGGAGATTAAGCCATTCTATATGCGTTTAAACGATGACGATCGAACTGTGACCGCGATGGACCTGCTTGTTCCTGGAATCGGCGAAATTGTCGGCGGGAGTCAGCGTGAAGAACGCCTCGAGTTCTTGGAAGCAAACATGCGCCGTCACAAAATGGATCCGGCCGACTACAAATGGTACCTTGATCTCCGCCGTTACGGCACCGTGCCCCATTCCGGCTTCGGCCTTGGCTTCGAACGGATGCTTATGTTCGTGACCGGCGTCTCCAATATTCGCGACGTCATTCCCTTTGCGCGGACGCCGGGCAGTGCCGAATTCTGATGTTGAGTTCGATCCGAACCACCTGTCAGGGCACCGCCACTTCCTGCGCCTTGCCTTTCTAAGTCCAGTCGGCACAGCGGCCGACTGCCACAGGCTGGCAGCCTGTGCTCCCCAGCAGAGGAAATCCGCTCGCAACAGGTGGCGCGGCGCGTTAACTAAACGCCAATGGCAAAAAAAATCGGACTGCTTTTTGCAGGACAAGGCGCACAGACGGTCGGGATGGGAAAAGACCTGGCGGACGAATTTCCTGTCGCGGCGGAAATGTTTGCCTCGACCGACGCGATTCTTGCCCGCAAATTAACCGACGTTACCTGGAACGGGCCGATCGAGGAACTGACCAAGACGTCGAATTGTCAGCCGGCGCTTTTTGTTCACGGACTAGCCTGTCTTGCAGTGCTGCGCGAACTGGCAGGAAATTTTCCGATTGAAGCGGCAGCCGGTCTGTCCCTTGGCGAAATGACGGCGCACGCCGCGGCTGGAACGTTTGATTTCGAGAATGGATTGAAACTGGTGCAACGACGCGGCGAATTGATGGATGAAGCTTGCGCAGCGACCAACGGCGCGATGGCGGCCATGATCGGCGCAGATGAAAATTCGGCGCGCGCGTTGGCCGCAGACGCGGATGTCGATGTCGCGAACATTAATTCACCGGGGCAAATTGTGCTCTCGGGCGAACGAGCAAAGATCGAGGTGGCCGTAGCACTGGCCAAAGAACACCGCATCCGCCGGGCGACGATGTTGAACGTGGCAGGCGCATACCATTCGCGTTTGATGGAAAGCGCTTATGAACAGTTGAGCGAGGCTCTACTCGAAGTTGAAATGCGGCTGCCGTCGTTCGCGGTCTTTAGCAATGTTACCGGCGAAGCAGTGAGCACATTGCCGGAAATTCGCCGAACTCTGCAAGATCAAGTCACCGGCACAGTGCGCTGGCTCGATTGCATGGAAGGTATGCTCGGATGCGGTTGCGATTTTTTTATTGAACTCGGACCGGGTGGTGTGCTCGCGGGATTATTGAAGCGCACAAACAAGGATGTAGAGGCGATTTCGGTTAGTGATGTGGGGTCGGCTCGGAGTTGCGCAGAACAACTGCGGAGTCTTCAATCTTGATTGGGGGAGCGCAGGCTGCTAGCCTGCATTCGTCGGCAGCTTGCCGACGAAAATTTAGTTCCGGCCATGTCGTTGCAGAAACGAATCGACGAAGATTTGAAGGATGCGATGCGGGCAAAGGATGCCGCGCGCCTGAGTGTGCTTCGGTTGCTCAAAGCCGCGCTCAAAAACGCGACCATCGAAAAAGTCGGCGCCGATGGCGAACTCAACGATGCCGATGCGATCGCGGTAATTCGCAAACAGGTAAAACAGCGACACGATTCGATCGAAAGTTTTGAGAAGGGGGGACGCGCCGAGCTGGCGGAGAAAGAGAAAGCGGAGATCGTGGTGTTGAATCAGTACCTCCCGCAGGCGATGAGCGCGGCGGAATTGCAAAAGATCGTGGCCGACACCATTCGTGAAGTTGGCGCGACCTCGCGCGCGCAAATGGGCGCAGTGATGAAAGCGTTACAGCCGAAAATCGCAGGGCGAGCCGATGGGAAAACGCTGAGCGCGGAGGTGCAAAAGCAATTGCAATAAGAAAACGCCCAACGCCAAACGTCCAATGCAAGCCTCTGAATTGAAGATTCGGCGTTGGACGTTGAGTGTTAGACGTTTCTGCTCTTTTCCATGCTAACCGCCATCATCGTCGCAGCCGGCAGCAGCAAACGCGTCGGTTTCGATAAGTTATTTTCAAAGATCGGCGACCGGTCCGTTCTTGAACATACGCTGGCGGCATTCGAAGCGGCGGAATCAGTAAGCGAAATTATCGTCGTCTGTCGGGACCTCAAGCTCGTCCAAAACGTGATCAACCGGGCTGACTTTAGAAAAGTTCGCGCGGTTGTTCGCGGGGGTGAGCGAAGACAGGATTCGGTCCAATCTGGCCTAAACGCGGTAGACCAAGCGTCGGAATTCGTGGCGGTGCACGATGCCGCCCGACCGTTGATTACGCCCCACGAAATCGAGCGCGTGCTCTCAGTGGCGCGGAAACATGCCGCGGCCGTTTTGGCCGCGCCGATTACGGACACGATTAAATTTGCTGACGCAAATCAGGTCGTCAGCGGCTCGATCGATCGACAAAACGTTTTCGCGATGCAGACGCCGCAGATTTTCCGACGAGAGTCGTTGCTTGACGCGTATGAGCGTGTCAGTAGGAATTCGCTGACCGTCACCGATGAAGTTTCCGCGATTGAACATGCGGGCGGAAGCATAGTGATCGTGCCGGCGCAGGATCACAATTTGAAGATCACCTATGCCAGCGACTTGCCACTAGCGGAATTTATTCTGAAACAACGTAGCTCGTCATCCCGAGCGGACTCGAGGAATCCCGCCGCGGCATCTTGAAGGTAACTTCAACGGGATCCCTCCCAGCCTTCGCATAAAGCTACCGCGCGGCAGGCGACTTTCGCTCGGGATGACGACGACGACCGGCGGACATCACACCAGTGGTTGTTTCGCCACTGCGCGCAGGGCGAGCTCCGCGATCGGCCCTACGTCTTCGCGCAGGAACTTTCGTCTTTTGCGTAGATCGGTCGCAGACTCGAGGTCAGCGACGCGAAATAGCTTTCCGTTTTTCCAAATCGTGGCGGCGCCATTATAAGGCCCGACCCGGCGTGGATCGGTCCAGGTATGAATCGAAACCAAGTTCGTGGTCACCGCGGCGGCCACATGCATCGGGCCGCTATCGACGCTGATGACGAATGCAGCCGCACGTAAGAGCCAGACCAACTGCAGAAGCGTAGTTTTGTTCGTCAAATCCACGCAATTCTCCGGGGCCGAAAATCGTCGGCCGGATTTGCCCACGACGACGACGCGGGCTGGCGCAAGCGCACGGCAAAATTCCAGAATCACACTGGCTCCGATCGATTTGTTACGACCGCGGGCGTAGGGATGGAGGACGACGAATCCGGGAAAAGCATCGAACCGCGGTGGTTGGTCCCCAGTGGGAATCGGAAAACGCAAATCCTGGCGCAGGGACGCACCGAATGCCTCAGCCAACGTGAAATTGCGATCGACGGCGTGCTCCTGGCGGTCCACTCGCGCTACCTGCGTATAAAAAAAACGCGAACCTTCTCGTGCGTCGCTCATTCCCAAAATCTTTTTTGCGCCGCTAATCCTGGCGATGAGCGCGCTGCGGAACAGCCCCTGAAAATCCAGCGCAACATCCGGTTGCAACCGGCGCGTTTCCCGAATCCATGGCCACAAACGGCCAGGCATGCCGAAGCCGCGAAATTCGCCGCGTGGGAAGATGTGGACGTGATCGATGTCGCGATTTCCGCGCAACAACGGCGCCCATTCCGGATTGATGACCCAGGTAATTTCGGCCTCGGAATTAGCATCACGAATCGCCGCGACCGCTGGAAGAGTGTGAACGACATCCCCGAGCGAACTCGGTTTGATGATCAGGATTTTCGACGGCACGAGTTAGCGACCGAGCGGCAGACGGTCGGCGAGCAAACGCGGCAGCCCGGCGGCGATAATTTTTTTGCGGGCCTTTTCGATGGCGTAGCGAACACGGCGCTGCTCGATCAAATTTTCGTCGGCGTGGTAAATGCAATAGGCGGCGCGCCAATCACCATCGCGCGGTTGTCCGACACTGCCGGCGTTAACGAAATATTTTTTGCCAAATTCAACGTGAATCTGTTCCTGCTGGGTGCGGCGAGCGCGTTCGTCCCGAATAAAAGCGCATTGAATATGGGTGTGACCAAAAAAACAAACGGCGGTGTGTTGATAAGTGAAACTGGCGGCGGCATCGAGATCACGAAAGACGTAGCCCCATTGCCCTGGAGTATCGAGGGTGGCGTGAACGATGGTGAAGTCGCGCACCTGCCGCTGGAGGCGCAAGTCGCGCAACCACTGGCGGTCTTCGTCGCTCAGTTGCGCTCGCGTCCAGGTCATCGCTCGCTCTGCCATTTCATTGAAATCGCCGGTTGCTTCCGGTTGTGACGCCTGCTCGTCGTGATTTCCTTTCACCGTCGGACAATCCAAATCGCGCACAATCTTGACGCACTCGCGCGGGTTGGCGTTGTAACCGACGATGTCGCCCAGGCAAATGAAATGAGTGCAGTGCCGTTCGCGCGCGTCTGATAGCACCGCTTCGAGCGCCTCCAAATTTGCGTGAATATCGCTGAAGATGGCAAACCGCATCATGGAATTCTTTCGTTTGCGGGAATTTTCAGGCGCTCTTCCATGGCCCGCAGTTGGTTAAGCAGACGCGGGAGGCGTTCTTTTTCGCCGCGCTGGTAGAGAGTGCGCAATCGATCGTATGCCTCGCGTTCGCGGCCTTCGCAGTAAGAGAGTTCGTAGGCAGAAAAACGTTCGTCGTAGGAGGCGTGGCCGGGAAGACGCGACGCTTTTTCAAAATTCTCCGCTGCCCGGGCGTGATCGTGAAATTTGTCGCGATACAATCGTGCCAGCGCTTCGTAAAGTTGCGGCTTCTCCGGATTGTGGGCAATCCCGCGAACAAGAAAATCCTTGCCCAGCTCGAGATAATCGTGCTGCAACCGGCGACGCGCGGCCGGTGATTTGGAATCGTCTTCCAGCGCCGCTGTGCCCGCGTTCCATGCCATGTGCCATCCCGCCATCTCCCAGAAAAGAATGGCGCGCGGTTGCAGTTCGGTGGCTTGCCGCAAACGCAACAGAAGATACGTCCAATCGGTTCGTTCCCAAGCCGAGTAGGCATCGATGAAAAGGAGATCGGCAATGACGGAACGAAATCCACCAAGCACAGCGATGAATGCGGACTGGCCAATTTGTTCGCGTAAACCAATGGAGAGCGAGCCCGGCGCGATCCGATCGCAAGCCGCCTCCATTTTTAGTTTTAAGGGGACAAGCGCGAGCAAAATGAAAATCAGGGCGAGCACCGGTTTCATAATTCGCGCTGCGAAAAAATCGCAATTGCAATCACGATGTATCCGACAATGTAAATGGCGCCGAGTCCAAGAAGTTTCAGTAACATCAAATTGGAGAGTGAACTTGCAGCAATGATCTGGTCGCTGAGGTTGAATGCTTGCAGGTCAGGAAAAAAGAAAGCGACGACTGCGAGAAAAGTGCGGGCCAACCAGCCGGCCGCGCGTTGATGCAGCCAATAATCGCGCGCGATCGATTCCAAATGCCCGACCAGATACACCATCGCCATGGCACTGATGGTGAAGATGTTTGAGGTGGCGAAACTCGAAACGCAGAGCGTGAGCGAGACCAGAACTGCGGCCTTGGTCAAGGTAAGGAGCAACGCCAGGATAAGATCGCGATTGGCGCCAGCTTGATGTACCGCAACCAGGGCGTGGTCGAGTTCATCGGAAGGCGACTGAGAGAGTTGCTGCATTGTCTCGCGAACGGCGGCTCCTTCCCGCAGATGAATAACGGCGAGGCAGAGAATACTCATGGCGACGAGGGAGATTACCAATAGTCCGAGCACGCCAAAAAATTTGCCGAGCATGTATTCGAAACGCCGAACTGGCTTCGCCAGCACGCTGTAAATGACGCGATCTTCGAGATCCCGCGGCAATAATTGCGCGGTGGCGACGATGGCGAGCATGCTGAGAAAGAAATTGATGGCGCCGAGCGCAATGTCCTTTGTCACTTGCAACTCCTGTTGAAAGGAAATTCGTGCCAGAAAAGAAGAACTGATGATGAGAACGAGAGCAAAAAGGACGAGGACGTAGAAAACGCGCAGCCGCGCCAACTCGGTGAAAGTGGTGCGCCCGATTGCGGCAATGCGGCCTAAGGAAGAGCTCATTCGTCGCTCGTTTCAGTCACCTTCAGGAAAAATTGCTCGAGGGAAGTTTGCGGTTTGCGACGCACAACCCGGGCGTTGGTCGACGCAATCTGCTGCTCGAGTCCATCAAGAAAATCAGGCGTCGCATTTTCCACAATGAATTCGGTTTGATTTTCAATCGCGAGCAAATCTTCGAGATGGCCCTCGCGCAGCAATTTGCCGCGATGCAAAATGCCAACGCGATCGCAAACTTCCTGCACCTGAGTGAGCAAATGCGATGAAAGCAAAATGGTGGTGCCGCGCTCTTTTAAAGAGACGATGAGATTTTGAATATCGCGCGAGCCCGCTGGGTCGATTGCAGCGGTTGGCTCATCCAGCACGAGAATTTTCGGATGATGAATCAGCGCCTGCGCTAACCCGATTCTCTGGAGCATTCCCTTTGAATAAGTGCTGAGGCGCGCATCGCCCGCCCGCGCCAGCCCGACGGTCGCTAGTAATTCGGCGATGCGCGATTTCGTTTCGCGCCCGGACAATCCACTAAGCTTGGCATGAAACCGCAGAGTTTCGGCGCCGGTAAGAAATTTATGAAAGTAGGCGTTTTCCGGCAGAAATCCGATATCGCGACGAACCCCGACTGCGGAATGATCGCGACCAAAAATGCGCACGCTTCCCCTTGTCGGCTCAATCAAACCAAGAATAATTTTTAAGGTCGTGCTTTTACCCGAACCGTTCGGCCCGAGCAGTCCGTAGATTTCACCCGGGGCGATCTCGAGATTCAAATGTTGCAAGGCAACAATCCGCCGCCGTCGAAATGGCGTGGTGAATACTTTGCTGACGTCGCTGACGCGAATGGCCGGCTCTGTCATATTCGAATTTCGAATCCGCGCGAATCCGGCGGCGTGGCCAGAGCGTTCTCCGATTCTTTTTTAATGAGAGAGCCCAAGTCACTTTGACGAATGCCCTCTAAAAATGCGCTCACTTCTTCGGCCTCACCGCTTACCTGTAACTCGACGCGGCCATCG
>QHRA01000175.1 GCA_003221295.1 Verrucomicrobiota bacterium
TAAGGCGAAAATGGATCTGATTGTTAGTCGGGTTAATGGCAGCTTTGGCGGTCTGCGCGGTAGAACTGTCATCGAGCTGGAGGACGGGACGGCGTGGAAGCAAGCAAATGCCGAAGATCGTTTCCGCGGCTCGCCCGTTGATCACCCCGGCGCTGCCGTGATCCACGGCATTTTTGGTTACAAAATGCGCGTTGAAGGCGTGCCGGAGTTTTACGTCGATCCGGTCAGGAAGTAATTGGTCGCAAGGTTACAGGACAGATGGCATCGGCTTCGAGCCGATGTTTAGTGAGATGGTAGTCTGGCTTCCGGGCCGGAGAGCCTACAGCTCGGAGAGAGGCAACCGTTCCTTGGGCGACCGGCGATCGCGGCTACAACTTCAGATTGCGGTCGCCACTGGTCCTAGTCGCGCTAGACCGAACGCTTCGTGCGTTAGTCGTGCTGCTTGGTCGGCTTCGGCTTCGTTAATGACGACTGCGATTTTTATTTCGGAAGTCGAGATCAACTGAATATTAATTCCGCCGCGGCCGAGACAGTCGAAGAATTTCGCGGCTACGCCCGAGTGCGAACGCATTCCGATGCCGACCACGCTTAGCTTGGCGACGCCGCTTTTGGCGATCAACTGCGCTGCTTTAAGTTCCGCAACGATCGGCGTGAGTAGTTTTTTCGCCAGATCGAGGTCGTTTTCGTGGATCGTGAACGAGATGTCGGTCGTTCCATGTTCAGAAACGCTTTGCACAATCATATCGACGACAATGTTCGCTTCCGAAATTGTCGAGAAAATCCGGGCGGCGATCCCGGGTTTGTCGCGAACATCGTCGACGGTAAGCTTTGCCTGTTTGCGGTCGACACTGACTCCACGCACAACCACATCTTCCATGTTGGCCATCTCCTCTTTCGCCAGCGTTCCAGCCGCGTCGTGGAAGCTGGAACGGACCTCAAATGGAACAGAGAATTTTTTCGCGAATTCGACGGCGCGCGACTGCATCACTTTGGAACCCGCACCTGCCATTTCCAGCAACTCGTCGTAGGAAATTTCGTCGATTTTTTTTGCGTCACCGATCAGGTGCGGATCGCAGGTAAATACGCCGTCCACATCAGTGAAAATCTGGCAGGCGTCGGCATTCAGTGCGCCAGCCAGCGCGATGGCAGTCAAATCCGAGCCCCCGCGACCAAGTGTCGTCGTTTCGCCCTCGTTCGTTTGCCCCTGAAATCCGGCAACGACGACGATGTAATCCTCGTTCAAAAGATAATGGATTTGCCGCGGACTGATGTTCGCGATTTTCGCTTTTGTGTGCGTGCGGTCGGTCAGGATGCCTGCTTCCGAGCCGGTCAGGGAAACGGCGCGACCACCGAACGCGTTGACTGCCATCGCGACCAGCGCACTGGCGGCGCATTCGCCGGTGGCGAGCAAAAGATCGAGTTCGCGTGGGGTCGGTTGCGGCGAAACTTCGCGCGCCAACTTGATTAAATTGTCGGTCACGCCAGCCATTGCTGAAACGACTGCGACGACGCGGCAACCTTCGCGCTGCGTTTCCAGAATGCGTCGCGCTACGTTACAAATTCTGGCGGCGTCGCCGACCGATGTGCCGCCGTATTTTTGAACGATCAGGCGCATCGTGAAATCGCGGTGTTTGATAAAAGCTGGAGCGGCACGCCAGACGAGGCTTTGCGATGTGGTCGGCTTTCTGTCAACTGCGCGTGATCGCTTCGCGCACGGCCTCGATGTTTGGCGCTACCGGCGCCGCCTGGGAAAATTTAGCTGACACGATCTCGGGATCCTTCAAACCGTGGCCGGTGCAAGTGCAAACAACAGTCAAGTCCTTCGGCATCAGGTCGCGCCGTTTTTCCCGTGCCAATTTTAACAATCCGGCAATTGGAGCGGCGCTCGCCGGCTCAACGAAGATTCCTTCTGTTTGTGCGAGCCATGATTGCGCTTCCAGAATTTCGCGGTCCGTCACGATCTCAACTGCGCCGCCTGAGTCATCGATTGCGCGCTGCGCTGCTTCCCAGCTCGCGGGATTTCCGATGCGAATGGCGGACGCAACCGTTTCAGGTTTTTCGATCACGCGACGATGAAACACCGGCGCGGCGTGTTCAGCTTGAATTCCAATCATGCGCGGGAGCCCACGCGATTTGCCAAGCTTCTTGTATTCGGAATATCCAGCGGCGTAGGCGGTAAGATTTCCGGCGTTCCCGAGTGGAAGAACGTGGATATCCGGTGCGTCTCCAAGTTCATCGACGATCTCAAACGCAGCAGTTTTCTGTCCAGCGATCCGGTCGGGGTTAATTGAATTCACGATAGCGAACTCGCCCTGGTCTCCGAGTTCGCGAACGATTCGGAGCGCGTCATCGAAATTACCGTCGATGGAGACGACGCGCGCGCCGTGGGCAATTGCTTGCACCATTTTGCCGCTGGCAATTTTCCCGGCCGGCAAAATCACGGCGCAACGAATTCCTGCGCGCGCCGCGTAGGCCGCGGCGGAGGCGGACGTGTTTCCGGTCGATGCGCAAATTAGAGCCTGAGCTCCGCGTTCGAGCGCTTTAGAAACGGCAACAGTCATGCCGCGGTCCTTGAAGGAGCCAGTCGGATTCAAGCCTTCGTATTTAACGAAAACGCGGGCGCCAATCCGGTCCGAAAGCTTTGGGGTTTCGATTAGCGGAGTCGAGCCTTCGCCGAGCGTAACGACTGGCGTCGCTTGGCTGACCGGCAGATATTCGCGATAGCGGGCAATTACTCCCCTACCCCAGGACTTTTTCGATTCGTTTTGCATCTGCGACAGCGTAACTTGCCGAAATGCGTTGCAAAAAGCACGTGCTCGTTTTCGTTTAAAGTTGGTCTATGCCTGAACTGAGCAAGGAAGAGAAACTGCGACTCTTAACTATTCTGCTTGAGAGCAGGCATGGTGACCTGCGCGAGCAAAATCTCAATCGCCAGGGCAAAGGTCACTTTCACGTTTCTGGGATGGGCCACGAAGCGCTCGCTGCCATTTCCATTCAAATGCAGGAGAATGATTACATTGTTCCCTTCTACCGCGATCGCGCACTGGTACTCGGTCGTGGAGTCAGCTCGCGACAGCTGGCCATTGATTATTTCGCGAAGGCCAAAGGCGAAAGCCACGGACGGCAAATGCCGTCGCATTACAGCTGCGCAGAAAAACACATCTGGAGTGTGCCGACCCCAACTGGTTCACAACTTCTGCCGGCGTGCGGGATAGCGTGGGGAATCAAACTGGATGGGAAAAATGCTGTTGTGGTCGCAACCGTTGGCGATGCTGCAACTCGGCAAGGCGATTTTTACGAAGCTATTTGTTTCGCGAAAGAAAAGAAATTGCCGCTCTTGTTCGTCGTCGAGGACAACGGTTACGGCATCAGTAGTCCCACCCGCAAAATCAATCCCCGTGCGCTCGATGTGGTGCAGCCGAATGATTGGCGCGAACTCGACGGCGCCAACGTTGGAGAAACGTATGAGGAAGCCGCGAAAGCTTTCGCGCACATTCGCGCCGGAAAAGGACCGGTTTTTTTCTGGGCGATGATGGAACGGCTGTCCAGTCACACCAGCTCCGACGACCAGAAGCTTTATCGCAGTGCGGAAGAGCTGAAAAGATGTGCCGAATGCGATCCGCTAAAGAAATGGAAGGAACAATTGATTGCGGAAGGACTGATCAGCGAATCCGATTACGCCAATCTCGACAACGAAATCAAAGAACGGATTCGCCGCGAATTTTCGGATGCGGAAAAAGAGCAGGACCCGTCAGCTGACGAACTCTTCAACGAGGTCACAGGAAAATTCCCAGAATTGAACGACGAAGTTTTGCCGTCAGGAAAATATCGCATTGGCGATACCATTAACAAAACGTTGCGGCTCGGTCTCGAGCGCGACAAACGTCGAATCATTTTTGGGGAAGACATTGAAGACCCGAAAGGCGGCGTCTTTCGGCTGACGCAGAAACTTTCGACCGAATTCCCGGATCAGGTTTTCAATTCGCCGCTGGCGGAGTCGACCATTCTTGGTGTCGCGTGTGGCCTTGGTTCTTACGGCAAGCGCCCCGTTTTCGAATTACAGTTCATCGACTTCATCGGGCCCGGTTGGAACCAACTGGTGACCAACATCTGCTGTCTGCGCTGGCGTTCATTTGGCCAGTGGAAATGTCCGATGGTGATTTATGCGCCTTACGGTGCGTATCTGCCGGGCGGAAGTCTATGGCACAGCCAGGCAAACGAAGCAGCGCTGGCGCATTATCCGGGCCTTTCGGTGGTGATTCCATCCACGCCGGAAGATGCCGCAGGATTGTTGTGGACCGCGATGCACTGCGAGGATCCGGTCCTTTTTTTGATTCCAAAACACATGTTCTGGGCGGAACGCGAAAGCGCGGAAGCGATTCGCGCGGTCCCGCTTGGGAAAGCACGCAAACGCCAGGCTGGATCGAACGTGACGCTGATTACCTGGGGCAACACGGTGGAGAAGGCGCTCGAAGCAATTCAACAAATCGAAAATGAAGCGAGTATCGAATTGATTGATCTGCGTTCGATTTCCCCATGGGACCGCGAGACAGTCGAGGAATCGGTGCGAAAAACTGGACGGGTTATCATTATCCAGGAAGACACCGAAAACTGTAGTGTGGGGCAGATGATCATCGCGCATCTGATGTCGCAAACCGATCTTTGGAGCAAGATAGTTAGTCCCCCAATTCTCGTTAGCAAAGGCAACGTCATGATTGGTTACAACCCGATTTACGAGTACGCCGCGTTGCCTGATATTCAGAGAATCGTGGCTGCCATTCGAAAATCGATTTCGACAAAGGAACTGCGCGCTGTAGGGGCAGCCGTGTCGGCTGCAGAATCGGACGACGGCGGGCGACGCGCCCGCCCCTACAGCGGCCGAGAGCCGCAGCCGCGGCCGGCGACCGCGGCTACAAATACGCAAAGCATCACCGTGCCAATCATGGGCGAAGGAATTCGCTCGGCCAAAGTCGTGGCATTGCTGAAGAAGCCGGGAGATCCCATTGAATTGGACGACGCACTTTGCGAAGTTGAAACCGACAAAGCGGTTTATCCGATTGAATCGTCGTTCGCTGGAACAATGGGCCAATGGAAAGTCGAAGTCGGCGCCACGGTGGAGATCGGTCAGGAACTGGGAACTATTTTAACGGAATCTGCTGATCAAGTCGAGGCGACGCCGAGGGAATCTGTAGCCGCGGTCGCTGGCCGCGGCCTGACTCCGGAAAAGCCGCGGCCAGCGACCGCGGCTACAACAAGAGATCCTGCGCTTTCCCCGACCATCACCCGCAAACTCAGCCGCGTCATTCCCGCCAACCTGCAAATCGACGCGCGCTGGGATGCTATTCGCAAGGTGCGCGACGTGGCGAAAAAGAAAAACGACCGCAACGCGCCCTCGCCATCGGTTATGATGGCGTGGGCGGTTGTGCGCGCGATGGAAAAACATGCGCCGTTTCGTCGTTTGGTTTTGGAGGATGAGACAATTGTCGAAAACGAAAATTTCGACCTCGGTATTGCGGTAGCGATCGAAGGCGATCGCCTTGCCACCGCCGTCATCACGGAAGCGAACCGAAAAAGTTGGGCTGAATTCGCCGAGATTTATCGCAAGACTGTCGATGAGACTCGCGCCGGACGCGTTGATGCGATGAATGCCCCTGTTGTCATCAGCAGTCTCGGCGCCTTTGGCGTGCGGGCGGCAGCACCGATCGTCGTGCCACCTTCAGTCGGGACGCTCTTCATCGGCTCAGCTCATCGTGAAATGTTGCGCAACGGAAGGAAAAACGAAACGGCGGAGGTGATCACGCTTTCCCTCACCTTCGATCATCGGGTCGTGAACGGTGCTGGTGCTGCCAATTTCGCGCACGAAATCAAAGAGCAAATCGAGCAGTTCAAGATTCCGGCGGCGGAAACGCGCGCCGCCAAATCGTAGCGAAGACGATTCTGTATTCGAGAAAAGATTTATTTTTGTGCGGCTTCCGCTTACAGCGCCCAATTTGGCTTCCGCTTCTCGTTGAAGGCGGTAATGCCTTCACGCGCTTCGGTCGATCCACGCGCCTGCATATGATGCTTCAATGCTCGCTCGAGATCGTCTTTTACTGAGGTCGACCAAAGCTCTTCAATCATCCGTTTCGTCTGCAGGACCGCATTTGGCGCGCCTTGCAAAACAGAATCAGCGAACTTCAGCGCTTCATTCATTACCTCCTTCGCGGGCACGACACGATTCACTAAGCCCATTTCGAGAGCGCGTTTTGCATCAATCAGTTCCCCACCCAAAAGCAATTCGCGCATATCGCGTTCGCGCAGTTGCCGGCGTAGGAAGGTCATGACCAACCCAGCGACGAGCCCGCGCCGCGTTTCCGGATAACCAATCTTCGTTCCTTCCGCGGCAACAACGTAGTCACAGGCCGACATAATGCCGGCGCCACCGGCAACCGCGGCTCCATGGACGGCCGCGATGGTTACTGGACGCGCCTCGTTGAGCGCGCCAAGCACGTGCGCAACCAAATCTGCAGTCGCGTGCGCCTTGGTTTGATTCTGCGCTTCCTTCAAATCCAAACCAGTACAGAATGCCGCTCCCGCGCCACTCAAAATAAGAATGCGCTCCCTTATCTCGTCCGAGGCAAGTTTGATCGACGCGATCAGCTCGGTCAGCAGCTGGATCGATAACGCGTTACGGCGTTCGGGGCGGTTCAGAGTTACGACGGTGATCTGCGGTGTTTTCTTTTCGACAAGAACGACAGGCATGGGACGCTTTTCCTGGTTGCAGCGCGGCAAACGTCGCACTTTCGACTTAATCTGCTAGTAACTTTCCGCGATGGAATCCATCAAGCTCATCGAGTGTCCACGAGACGCGTGGCAGGGTCTCCCCGGTCAGATTCCGACCGAGCGAAAGGCGGAATATTTGCGCGGCCTGGTGGCGGCAGGCTTCCGACATATTGATGCAGTAAGTTTCGTCTCGCCGAAAGCTGTGCCGCAGATGGCTGACAGTGAGAAGGTTCTCGAGCAACTTGGGCCGCTCGAGGAGGTTGAGATCATCGGCATTGTTGTGAACGAAAGAGGCGCGGAGCGCGCGATCGCGACCGGGGCGGTAAGCACGCTGGGCTATCCGTGTTCAATCTCGAAGACGTTTCTGCGCAGAAACCAAAATCAATCGCCGGAGCAGAACGAAGAGCTGTTGAAGAAAATTCGCAAGCAGGCAGACGAAGCTGGTCTGGCAATGGTTGCCTACATTTCAATGGCTTTTGGGAATCCTTATGGCGATCCATGGAGCGAAGACAAAGTCGCGCAGGCCGCCGAAACCATCGTGGGTCTTGGTATTCGTTCCGTCTCAATCGCCGACACGGTGGGAGCAGCGGATCCGGCGCTGGTTCATCGCGTGGTGGCGGCGGTCGTGCGCGAATGTCCTGAATGTGAAATGGGCATCCATATGCATAGCACGCGCGCAGAAGCAGTGACGAAAGTGCTGGCTGCGTACGACGCTGGATGCCGGCGTTTCGATTCCGCCATTGGCGGGCTTGGCGGTTGCCCCTTCGCGCAAGATAAATTGGTCGGGAATATCCCGACGGAAGAAGTCTTGCGTGCATTGCAACAGCGCGGCCTGACACTCCCGGTAAATGGGCGATTCACCAAAGTCGTGGCGCTGAATGCCGCCATCAGCGGCGAATTTTCAACTAACGAAATATCGGGCAATCAAACTTGAATCACGCCGGTGTGGAAGCGCCCTTTCGCGGGCGGACGGCTAACATAGGAGAGAAGGCGGATGAGGACGTCACGCGTTTCATGAGGTTGGATGATGGCATCGATCCAGCCCCGCGCCGCGCCATAACGAATGTCGGTTTGCTCTTCGTAGCTTGCCTTCACTTTGGCGCGCAATTCTTCGAGCTCCTCCGGCGCGGCTTTTTTATCTCCGCGTTCTTTCGCGCGAGCGAGAATGGAAAAAACAGTATCGCTGGCCTGCGCCGCACCCATCACGGCGTAGCGTGCGTTTGGCCAAGCAAGGATAAAACGCGGGTCGTAAGCTTTGCCGCAGAGCGCGTAATTCCCGGCACCAAACGAGCCACCGACCACGATCGTGATTTTCGGCACGATTGAATTACTGACCGCATTTACCAACTTCGCCCCGCTGCGGATGATTCCACTTTGTTCCGCAGCTTTTCCGACCATGAATCCGGTCACATCCTGGAAAAAAAGAATCGGGAGCCCGACCTGATTACAATCCATGACAAAGCGTGCGGCTTTGTCGGCGCTGTCCGAATAAATGACGCCACCCATTTGGATCCCTTCCGTCTTGGTGCGCACTTGCAGACGCTGGCTGGCGACGATGCCGACCGCACGACCGCCGATTCGCGCATAAGCTGTTACCAAAGTCTTGCCGTAATCAGCTTTGTATTCATCGAGCGAATCGGCGTCGATGATAGTGGCAAGTAAATCGCGCGCATCATAATTCTTGTGACCATCCAGGCTGATTAAATCGTAGACGGCATCACCTGGTTTCGCGGCGTCCTTGACGCCGGGCATTGCACATTTCTCGTTAGCCTCCGGCAGCAACTTCAGCAACGAACGCACTTTTTCCAGACACGTTTCATCGTTCTTTTCGAAAAAATCGACCGTACCACTGATCTCGGAATGCATTTTCGCGCCGCCGAGTTCTTCCTGATCGACGATTTGCCCAATGGCGGCTTTGACCAGCGAAGGGCCGGCAAGGTAAAGCCCGCTGCCCTCGGTCATTAAAATCTTGTCGCACAACACCGGCAAATAAGCTCCGCCGGCCACACAATTGCCCATGATGGCGGCGAACTGCGGAATGCCAGCCGCGGAAATGACCGAATTATTTCGAAAGATGCGCCCGAAATCGTCCTCATCTGGAAAGATTTCGTCCTGCATCGGCAGAAATACGCCGGCGGAATCGACCAGATAGATCAGTGGCAAATTGTTTTCGAATGCGATCCGTTGCGCGCGAATTAATTTCTTTGCCGTCTGCGGGAAGAATGCCCCAGCTTTCACGGTAGCGTCATTGGCGACGATCATGCACGGCACGTTGGCAACGTTGCCAATGCCGACGACGGCACCGGCAGCCGGGACCCGTCCCCACTGCTCGTACATTTTGTAGGCGGCCCAAAGTCCGATCTCGAAAAAGTGCGCGTCGGTATCGAGCAAACGTGCGATGCGCTCGCGCGCGACCAGACGTCCGAGCTTATGCTGGCGTTCCTGGCCAGCTTTGCCACCGCCTTCGCGCAACTGCTCTTCTTCCGCGCGAATTTTGCCGCAGCGGTCACGTATCGTTTCGGCTCTGGCGGTTCGTGAGGACATGCGATGGACGCTTTAATCCGGCGCAGGCGTTACTTCAAGCGCGAGGGCTCGCCGAGCTCGCCCCTCCATTAGGCCATCTCAAAAGTTACGAGCGCTTCGCACCATGGAGGGCGGAGGCTCCGCGACGCCTACGCAACGCAAGCTCGCGAGAACTCGGCCCTCTGCGAAATATGAAGCCCCTTAGTACGCGTCCGAATCGGAATGATAACCGGAGTCGCCGCGGATGCTGCTTAAGCGCTTGCGACTGCCACGCTCGGAATCGGCCCGATTGAGACAGCCTGCGGCTACTTTTAGGAGAAAGGGAATGGCCGCGAGCGTGCCCACGGACATCAGGGCGATGGCGGTGGCTTGTCGCGCAGGGCGTTTGATCCGATCCGCCACGAGCAAACCGACGCCGAGTCCGATCGCGGTGCGAGTGAGCGCGAGAAGCGGATCGACCGGTAGATCGTTGGGTGGTTTCGGAATGGATATCGTTAGCGGCATTCGCGTATTCCTATACGTCGCGGGAGCGAAAAATAAATGGGAAATTGTTGCAAGCGTGTAAAAAACGACCGACGAACGTCAAAGCGGACATGGAAATTTATGCATTGATTCTCGCCGGCGGCAGCGGCGAGAGGTTCTGGCCGCTGAGCCGGCGTGCCTTACCAAAGCAATTGCTGCGCCTGGTCTCGAGTCGCTCGCTGCTGGAGGAAACGGTGGCGCGCTTGGACGGATTGATCCCCCCTGCTCGCATTGTTATTCTAACGAACGTCGACCAGGAAAAGGGCGTACGTGAATCGCTCAAAAATTTTCCGAGATGCAATATCATTGCCGAACCGTCAAAACGTGATACTGCCGCGGCCGTCGCGCTCGGCGTAGCCTGGGTCGCCGCGCGCAATCACACCGCCGCAATGGTTATCCTGCCGGCCGATCACGTGATTAAAGAGACAGCGGCATTTCAGAAAATTATTCGCGATGCGGTAGAAGCTGCGGAAAAAAAGAGTGCGCTGATCACGATCGGGATCCGACCGGCTTCAGCTCATCCCGGTTTTGGTTACATTGAAATGGGCGAACCAATTCCAGGCAAACCAGGTCTCTTCCGGGTCGTCCGCTTCCGCGAGAAACCAAATGTCGACCTGGCCGAATCTTTTATTCGCAAAGGAAATTTTCGCTGGAATGCCGGCATGTTTGTTTGGACGGTGCCGACAATTCTCACCGAGTTTAACAGGCACGCTCCGGAATTTGGACGATTCATCTCTATGATGAGCTCCCCCGGCGCTTTCGAGAAGAGCTGGGGCGAGAAATTCTCGAAGCTTCCGAGAACGTCGTTCGATTACGCAGTGATGGAACACGCCGATCGGGTGCTTGTGCTGGAAGCGGAATTCGATTGGGACGATGTCGGCGGCTGGCCGGCAGTGGCGCGGTATTTCCCAAGAGACAGCCGGGGCAATGTTGCCAACTGCGGTCTCACCGTGCTCGAGGCCGGCGATAACATTGTCTTTGACGATGCTGGCAATAACGTCGCTCTTCTCGGTGTAAACAATCTAATTGTCGTTAGGACGCGCGATGCGGTGCTGGTTTGCCATCGGCATCACGCTGAGAAAATCAAGAATCTGGTCGCAAAATTACCGGAGGCATTGCAGTGAACCAAATTCTGGGCCTCGATCTCGGAGCGGCGCGCACCGGCGTCGCCCTCTCCGACGAATTGCGCATGCTGGCGCATCCATTGGAGACGATCGAGAGCGGTTCGACGGAGACGGTAGCGCGGCGAGTTCAGAAGATCGTAGCGGAACGGAAAGTGGATTGCGTGGTCGTCGGATTGCCGAAGCAAATGAATGGTGCGCTCGGTCTTGCGGCGGAAAATGCACAACACTTCGTCGAAAAATTGCGGCCGCTCATTTCGTGTGAAGTCGTAACTTGGGATGAACGGCTTTCGACCGTCGCGGCCGAACGGGCGTTACGAGACGCAGGAAAGAAAACGCGCGAGACGCGCGGCATTCGGGACCAGGTCGCGGCACAAATCATCCTGCAAAGTTATCTCGACCGGCTACATGCGTGAATCGCGCCGGCTCAAGTTGGTTATCGGCTACGACGGGCGGGATTTCGCCGGCTGGCAAAGCCAAAAACACGGCAACACCGTTCAGGATCGCCTCGAAGAAGCATTCGAACGGGTTTGCGGGACTCGCCTGGCCGTGACCGGCTCGGGACGGACCGACGCCGGAGTGCACGCGCTCGGGCAGTGCGCACATGTGGATGTTCCAGCGGCGCACTTCGCCGCCGAACGCTGGCTCAAAGCCCTAAACGGCGTGCTGCCGCCAGTGATTCGGATTTTGCAGGCGCGATTTGTCGCGAAAAGCTTTCACGCTCGATTTTCTGCGAAGGGTAAAGCTTACCGTTACCGGATCATAAATGGCACGGTCCGGCCGCCGCTGGAGATCGGCAGGGCATGGCATATCGCCTCTCCGCTTGATCGGGAGTTGCTTGGGCGAGCGGCCAAATTCTTCGTTGGCCGGCATGATTTCGCCGCCTTTGCCGCAAATCGCGGAAAAAAGGAACGAAGCACCGTGCGCACGATGGAATACGTCCGGGTCACTGGCCGGCGCGATCTGTTCGAGATCGAATTTTCGGCGGACGGATTTCTCTACAAGATGGTGCGATTGATCGTGGGCGCGATGGCCCGCTGCGCGCTCGGGAAAGAGAGTCTCCAATCAATAGAATTGCGGTTGGAACGGCCTTTACGGACATCTGCCCGTTTTGTTGCTCCGGCAGCAGGCCTCTATCTGGTTCGCGTTCGCTACTAACCCGCTGAAGATCAGGTGCAAGCGCCTTCCTGAGGGTGTCTCGCTTGGGAAGCCTACCTGCTTCGTAATCGTGACGCCCCATGCTGATATGGAGCTCTCTGCCGAAAACGCCTCGCTCCCGGTGTCCGGCGAGCTTGGTCGCACCGCCGGTGAAGTTATCGAATCAGGGCGGATAAAGTCGTGCCTAACTTGGATTTGCAGGCAGTAGGCGAGTTAACAATTGAGTGTTGCAGGTGCAACAATGCAATGTTCACTGCCTTCTCGGGCTCTGGTTCACTCCTGGCGATCATCGCGGCCGAGCTGGTTCTCTAAAATCTTGCCGAGCAAGAGAAGAGCAACGCCACAAAACATTCCCTTGGCGAAAAAGTAAGTCGGGATTCCAGCCGCGATAATATTTCTCGGAACGATCGGTTTATCTTTGTCCTCTCTCACGGCTGCGAATGAGCAGAGGATGAAAATAAGGAGAGTAATTAACGGATTAAAAATCCTCAGATAGGTGCGCATGAGATGACAAAATGCCGAACCAATTCGCGAAATGCGAGCAAAAGTCCGAGCGGACTGGCCGGTTTTCTATTTCAACCGCGGCAGGAGTCGCTCCAGAATACTTGCAACCGATTCTTCCACGCTTTGCTGATTTGTTTGCACCACAATTTCGGGATCGACGGGCGATTCATACGGTGCATCGATGCCGGTGAACTCTCGAATCTGCCCCGCCCGCGCTTTCTTATAGAGATTTTTCGGATCGCGCTCTTCACAAACTTCCAGCGGCGCATCCACAAATACCTCGATAAATTCTGCGTTACCTTCCATCGCAATGGCACGAGCCCGCTGCCGATCCGCCCGGTAAGGTGAGATGAAAGCGGTGATGACGACATTGCCGGCGTCTGCCATCAGCTTTGCCACCTCGCTCACGCGCCGAATGTTTTCGACCCGGTCTTCCGGCGCAAACCCGAGATTGGAATTCAAGCCATGCCGCACATTATCACCGTCCAGGACATAGGGATGCATTGCCCGGATAAAAAGTTCTCGTTCGAGCGCTTGCGCGATCGTGGATTTGCCAGAGCCGGAAAGCCCTGTTAGCCAGACGACGGCACCACGATGTCCATGTTGTGCGGCGCGCGCTTGCGCGGTGATTTTTCCTTCGCTCCAGAAGATATTCTTGCTTTTGATCGCGCTGCGATCGGTGTAAACGCCGCCGTGAATAATCCCGCCGCCGCAGATCATCCCGTCATCCACCAGAACAAAGCGACCAAGTGGTGGAAGCCGATCGTGGTTATCGAGTACAATCGGCGCACGGGTTTGAATGGTTAGACGCCCAACCTCATTGCGCGCGAGCTGGTCGGCCTTGGTGGGGGTCCGTTCGAGAGACGAAGAATCCATCACCTCATCGAGCGATACAATCTGACATTTCACTTCCTGAGTCGCCAGGCGCGCAGTGTAAAGATGTGACAAACGCGCCGGCTGACGCGCGATCCAAAAAAGGTCGGCATGAAAACGGTTCGTTTCGATCGGTGTATCTTTTGAATGCGAGGCGACGTAACCGCGCTCGACGAAAATTTGTTCCTGCAACGTGATTCCAATCGAATCGCCGGCGATCGCCATTCCGCCATTTCCGCGAGGCGACGTTGCAGCCGTGGAAGCGGGCTGCCAATGTTCGATCGACTGAACAATCGACGTTTTGTTAGCGGGCGAAAAAACTAATTCGTCGCCAACTTGAAGCGTTCCCGTTTCGATACGGCCGGCGATAATTCTGCGATCGTCGAATTTGTAAACATCCTGCACGCAAAGACGCAGCGCTAGATCGATTGGTGGGGCAAGTGGCGTCATCGCATCGAGCGCCTCGGCCAAAGTTGGCCCGCGATGCCACTCCATTTTTGTGCTGCGGACAGCGATGTTCTCGCCGAATCGTGCCGAGGCTGGAATAAAAACGTTGGTCTCCAAATGCAGCGTCTTCAAAAACTCGCGATACTTCTTTTCGATCTCGAGAAAGCGAGACTCGGAATAGTCCGCCAGATCCATTTTATTGACCACGACACAGAATTGCCGGACCCCAAGCAAACTCAGTAAATAAGCATGCCGCTTCGATTGCTCCTGCACACCTTCATTGGCAGCAATCACAAGGACGGCCGCATCCGCGCTGGAAGCACCGGTGATCATGTTTTTTAAGAACTCCTTGTGACCAGGCGCATCGATGATCATGTAGTTCCGCTTCGCCGTTTTGAACGGAATCTGTGTTGTATCGATGGTGATGTTTTGCTCTTGTTCTTCGAGCAAGGCATCGAGAAGAAAAGCAAACTCGAATTCCATGTTTTCCGCAGCGCAGGCGCGTTGCACCTGCTCGAGCTTCCCTTCCGGCAGCGAATTAGTGTCGCTCAGGATGCGACCGATGAGGGTGGACTTGCCATGATCGACGTGGCCGACAAAGACGACGCGGAGCGTCGCCTCGCCACTGGATGCTGGATGCTGGATGGCGGATGTCCTATCTTTGGTACTTGATTGTCGTTTGCTCATTTTCTGATCTGTCGGCGCGCAGCATCGGCAACTAGAGAAACCCCTTTGCCCGTAGCTTCTGCATCGCGTTGCGCTCATGGTGGTCCTGGGCGCGGCCGGCGCGCTCGCTCGTGCGCGTGGTTTCTAATTCAGCAATGATGGCGTCAATGGTATCGGCGTTGCTCGCGATTGGTTTGGTAATTGCACTGCATCCGAGCGAGCGATAGCGCTGGCCATTTTTGGCAAAATACATCTTCGGGATTGGAATGTTTTCGCGCTGGATGTAGCGCCAAATGTCAACCTCAGTCCAATCCAACAGCGGTTGCACGCGGACGTGTTCGCCGTCCGCAGCGGTGGTGGCGAATTGTCCCCAGAATTCCGGCGGCTGATCTTTGTAGTCCCATTCGAATTGTGCGTTACGCTTCGAGAAATAACGCTCCTTGGCCCGGGTCGGATCTTCATCGCGTCGGATGCCAGTGATGAGGGCGTCCCATTTGTATTGCGCCATCGCTTGCTGAAGCGCGACCGTTTTCAACTCATGCGTCACCGTCACTGGGTCGTGTGTTTCGTAGCCGATGCCGCGGGCGCGGGCTTCTTCATTAATCTTTACGATCAGGTTCAATTTGTAATGCGCGGTCGCCCATTCACGGAACTCGAGCATCTCCGGGAACTCATAAGTGGTATCGATGTGCAAAACCGGAAATGGCACCCGGCCGAAAAAGGCTTTGGACGCTAACCAGATTAAGACATTTGAGTCTTTGCCCATCGACCACGGCATCGCGATATTTTTAAAGGCATGGTAGGCTTCGCGAAAAATAAAGACGCTCTGGTTTTCCAGCCGGTCGAGATGGGTGCGAGTCATCATTATTAAAGTTTTTGAGGAGGCGTTCTATACAATCGAAAAATCTAATTGCAAAGGACGTGGAGCTCCACCGATGTAGCAGATTTTATGCGCTCCTCGGTCCTTTGTGCCGGTAAGGATGGCAAGGTGAAGTTTTTGCCTTGAGCTCGGTCATTATCTTGCATGCCGACCCGCTCAAGTTAGTGTTGGGCTGTGCCGCAAACTGCCGCCTACGATTCAAAAATTGAGGGCAACGTCATCTTCACGCAGCTCGACGCTGCCATGAACTGGATGCGCAAGAATTCGCTCTGGCCCATGCCGATGGGCCTAGCCTGTTGCGCAATTGAACTGATGGCGACCGCCGCCTCGCGATTTGATATTGCACGTTTCGGTTCCGAAGTAATGCGATTCTCGCCGCGGCAATGCGATGTTATGATTGTCGCCGGCACCGTCACTTACAAAATGGCGCTGGCCGTAAAACGCATTTGGGAGCAAATGCCAGAACCGAAATGGTGCATCGCGATGGGGGCGTGCGCATCGAGCGGCGGGATGTATCGCAGCTATGCCGTGCTGCAAGGCATTGATCAACTTATCCCGGTAGACGTTTACGTTTCGGGATGCCCTCCTCGGCCGGAAGCGCTGCTGGAAGGATTGATCCGCTTGCAGAAAAAAATTGAGGGCGAACAGGCGTTCTTGAATCAGAAGCCAAAACTCGCCCACGAGCTTATTCCCGAAATTGAGAAGCGAACTCACCCGACGCCTTCCATCCGCGGCGGCGTTAGGGGCGCTGCGCCCTCCACGAGTTCGGTCGCATGAATTTTATTCCTATTCGTATTCTTGCTCCTATTCCTACTCTATCAAGAAAAGGAATAAGATTAGGAATAGGTGGCTGAGATGACCGGACAGGAGCTGCTTAAATCAATCAGCCCTCTCCTCGTCGCGAAAATTCAGAGCCGGATTGAATTTCGTCACGAGACAACCTTCAGCATTCAGCCGGAAGACTTGCGCGAAGTGGCCAAGTTTTGCCGGGACGAACTTTCGTTTGATTACTTAATCGATGTTTCCAGTGTCGATAATTTCGGTGACGAACCGCGATTCGAGGTCGTCTACGAGCTTTACTCAATGACGCTCGCGGTTCATCTGCGGCTCAAACTCGCGGTCAGCGAAGAAGTCTGCGCGGTCGATACGGTATCGGACATTTGGCCAACGGCCGATTGGCACGAGCGCGAAATTTACGACATGATGGGCATCCGCTTCAACAACCACCCGGATCTGCGCCGTATTCTAATGTGGGACGGGTATCCATTCTTTCCGCTGCGAAAGGATTTTCCGCTCGAGGGTTTGCCCAGTGAGATGCCCGACGTCGCGTTCACCTCTGCCGCACCGATGGAAGGCGGACCCTTTGTTACTCAACCGTCGACCGCGACGGCAAAAGATCGCGAGCCGCGCGCCAAGCGGCCCGATCTGAACCAATAGTTGGACCTTGCGGCGTTATCTCGCGGTTGCGCTCGCTGGAATGTTGATTGCGGCCGCCGCCGCCTTTTTGTTTCAAGCGCGGCAGAAACCAGCGGCAAATGCGCCGACCAATGCCGACAGGATATTGGTCGAAAAAGGCGCGCGCCGATTAACGCTATTTTGTGCTGGGCGAAAACTAAAAGAGTATCGGGTCGCGCTCGGTTTTTCTCCGGTTGGGCCGAAGCAACGCGAAGGCGATGGGCGGACACCGGAAGGAAAATACGCAATTGATTTTCACAAGTCCGACAGCGCCTTCCATCGCGCCTTGCATATTTCCTATCCGGATGCGACCGACAGCGCACGAGCGGCAGAGGCGGGTGTGGCGCCGGGCGGAGATATCATGATTCACGGTTTACCGAATGGCTTCAGCGCATTGGGACCAGCCCATCACTTGCGCGATTGGACGGCGGGCTGCATTGCCGTGACTGATTCCGAGATCGACGAGATTTGGGGATCAGTCGCCGATGGGACACCGATCGAAATTAGGCCTTAATCGGAACGGAGGGCACGTGTCCCCGTAGGTGCGGGCTACAGGTTTGGCAATGCTTCCCCAAGAACGCGGAAAAAATCCTTTGCTGCCTTGCAGCCAGTCTCCAATACTTCGCCGTGGCTAAGCGTCGTTGGCGGAAGTCTAGTGGCTAAGTTTGTAATGCAAGAAAATCCCGCAACCTCCATATCGAGAGCGCGGGCTTGAATTACCTCGAGCACCGTCGACATCCCGACCGCATCGGCGCCGAGGTTTTCCAGCATTCGGACCTCAGCCGCGGTTTCGTATTGCGGGCCAACGACGGCGGCGTAAACGCCCTGATGCAAAAACACGCCGATCTTCTGCGCCCCACCGCCAAATTGTTTCTGCAATCGCGGTGAATAAGCGTTCCTCAGATCGAGAAATTCTGGCCGACCAATCAGGGGCGAAGTTCCGGTGAGGTTTAGATGATCGTTGATCATCATCCAATCGCCCGGTTTGAATTTTTGATTCAGCGCCCCGGCGGCGTTTGTAACCACAAGCTTCTCAATTCCGGCGTGCGCGAGCATGCGCACATTCGCCGTCACCTCGCCCGCCGAATAGCCTTCGTACAAATGGACGCGGCCCTGCGCGAAAATCACACGCACACCAGAGATTTCGCAGAGCGAAAATTTTCCTGCGTGGCCGGGGACGCGCGGTTCGGGCAGTTCAGAAAGCTCAGCGTACTCAATCGATTCGATCGGGTCTTGAACGATCGCATCCAGGCCCGACCCGAGAATGATCGCAATTTCTGTCTTCCAATCTCGTAGCCGCTGCCGCGCGTCACTCATTGAAGGGTCGAACAGGCCCTTCCTATGGCGACTCGACGTTAGAATTTAGGCGACGAGGCCGCATGTTAGTCAGCATCGCGCGACGGAGCGCCTCATCCACCCGGATCGCGCTCACGCGGCCGAGACCGGTGGCGCGGTCGCCGGCTTCCGCGTTGTCACCATTACATCGGGCCGGAGCGAATCGTCACGCGGCGTGGGCGATTTCGTTTCCTGCTTGGGATAGGCGATGCGGCTGTGGAGCATCATCATGAGAGTGAATCGGAAACGCTCCGCAATCACGCGCACGTCGCGCAAAGTCAGATCGCATTCATCGAGCTGATGATCGCTGATACGCTGGTCGATGATATCGTTAACCAGTTGTTCGATCTTCGCCGGCGTCGGTTTTTCCAGACTACGTGACGCGCTTTCCACTGCATCAGCCAAACTGACGATTGCGCTTTCTTTTGTTTGCGGCTTCGGGCCGCTGTAGCGGAAGCTTTCCTCGCGCACTTCCGGAATATCGTCCTGGCGCATCTTCATGATTTTGCCGCCAGCACGCGCATCCTCATGCATTTGCTGGGCGCGTTTGTAAAAATAGTAGACCAGTGAAGTCCCGTGATGTTCCTGAATAATGTCGATGATGCGCTGATTGAGTTTGTGTTTGAGCGCGAGATCTACCCCTTCTTTCACGTGCGCGATGATGATTAAGGCACTCATTGTCGGCGCCAGATCCTCGTGCGGGTTGCGCTCGAAACTCATGTTTTCGGTGAAATAGTCGGGCTTCACTAGTTTCCCGACATCGTGAAAATAAGCGCAGACACGACAGAGGGTGGCGTTGGCCCCGATCGCTTCGGCCGCGGCTTCGGCCAGGTTCGCGACCACCAAGCTGTGATGGTAAGTGCCCGGCGCTTCGATGGTCATGCGACGCAAAAGCGGGTGGTTTAAGTCCGAGGCTTCCAGCCACGAAATATCGGTAGTAATTTGGAACAACGGCTCGAACATCGGGATAACGCCGCCGACGATCGTGGCGGTGACAATTCCATTGCCGATCGCAAACGCACTTTGCAATCCGATCATCGGCCAATCATTTGCCGTGGGCGGAAAGAGATTGATCGGGCCGATGAAACCGAAGGTGAGCGACAAAATCCAAATCGCGATGCCGACACCCAGACCGGCACGGACCAGTTTGCTACGGCGACGCACTTGCAGCGTCAGGTAAACAGCGGTGAATCCACTGATCATTCCGGTAACGAGCAAGGGCGCATCAATTTTTCCAAAAAGAACGCTGCTCCAGAGACTGACGAAAACTGCGGCATATAATCCGTGATTGCGGCCGAGCAGCACGCTTAGCAAGAGCGGTGCAAGTGCAAAGGGAGTGAGCAATTCCGCCATGTCGGTTTGCAATCGAAGGACACCGCTGCTGCAAACGACGTAGATAAATTTTGTGAGCGCCAACTGCAGGAGCATCACTCCGAAGACGAGGAGAATGCGCGAGTTTTGCGAAAAAGTGCGCGGCTGATTGATCCAGAGCATCATCAGCGCGATCAGGAAAAAGAGCAGTGCGATGACAAAATTCTTTGTTGGCTCAGGCTGGTTGCCGCTGAAGATGAGCAAGGCCAGCCCGGCGATGAAGGCGGTGAAAAGGACCCCTTTCATGCCCCAGGAATACTCCAGCCCTCGTAACACTTCGTGACGGGCACGACGGCGTCGCAATTTTCCCGAAGCCAAGCCGCGGCGGACCAGTTCGTTACGTTTGAAAAAATCGATCATTACTTGCGCCCCGAGGGCGTCCGATGCTGCTGATAGGCATTAATAATGGCACGAACCAGGGGGTGACGCACGACATCCCGCTCGGTAAAATAGCTCATTGCGATGCCGGGCACGGCCTTAAGGGCTTGCAAGGCCTCCACCAGGCCGGAGCGTTTATTCGCGGGCAGATCAATTTGGGTAACGTCCCCGGTAACGACGCACTTGGAATTCATGCCGATACGCGTGAGCAACATGAACATCTGCTCGGTGGTGGCATTTTGTGCCTCATCGAGAATGACAAACGCATTGTTGAGGGTGCGACCGCGCATATAGGCGAGCGGCGCTACTTCAATGACTTCGCGGGAAAGTGCGCGCTCCAATTCCTCCGCCTCCATCATGTCATGCAAAGCATCATAGAGCGGCCGCAAATAAGGCGTGATTTTTTCCTGCAAATCTCCCGGCAAAAATCCAAGGGCTTCCCCAGCTTCCACCGCTGGGCGAGCCAAAATGATTCGCGACACCTGTTCCTTCTTTAGCGCTGCCACCGCCATCGCAACTGCAAGATAAGTTTTGCCGGTCCCGGCCGGGCCGATGGCGAAGACGACATCGTATTTCTCGATCGCCTCGACATAATTTTTCTGGCCAACCGTGCGCGCAATGACCGGCGCCTTGCGCGACGAGGTCACGATCCGGGCGGAGATGGCATCCGATAAATTATCGGCGCGTTCTTCACTCACGGAATTAAGGGCGTAATTGAATTCATGTTTTTGAATATCGACACCGCGTTTACGCGCTTCTTCCAGTTGATCGAAGACGCGCTGGGCGCGATCTAGTTTCTCCGGCTCACCTTCCATTTTTACCCATCCTTCGCGCGTCGTCACTCGCACGCCGAGGGAATCTTCCAGGTTTTTCAGGAGCTTGATATCGTTGGCATAGAGGGACTGCAATGCCCGCGCGCTTTCAAACTCCAACGTTCGAGTTTCTGTCATGTCATATCAAGGAAGGGCGATCTTCAGATCGCCCACGGCCTTGCGACCGCCGTTCCTTGCGCTTCGTGACACCAACATTCTGTTACCGAAATCCGTAAACCAGCGCCCAATGCGTGCGTTCCTCCGGCGACTCTTCGATCGAGACGATGATAAAATAGCTATCGGTGGAGGTTGGGACGACATGGGCCGCGGCAAAAGGCCCTTTTTGCCAGCTATCTGGTTGCTCGATTATTTTTCCTTCCTTGTCGTAAATATGCACCGAAATCCTTGCGTGGCGCACTTCTGTGCCCATCCAAAACCAATATTCGTTTCCTTTGAACAGCTGCTGGCGCACGGCCTTTTTTTCGCCCGCCGCAAGATCCCCACCCCAATAGTCTTCGCGCACTTGAAACCCTTCCCGGACGTAAGGCTCAGCGGCCTGTAGCGCGAAGGATTGGGCATCGTCAACCGACGCGGTCGCAGCCGCGCCGAGAATGAGCGGGACGATCACTAAAACGAATATGACCTGGCGGCGCGGATTCATCCCTAACGCGTCACGATCTCGCCATCGAGGCGCGTCGTGATTTCGTTGATCTTCTTTACCGCCTCCGGTGAAATCGGTTTGTTCCCAGAATTAATCAACGGTCGCACTTCCACTAACGCGCGTTTAATACTTTCCACCACGGGCACGCTGTATTCCGGCATGGCGGTTAATCGATCGCCGAAGTACCTGAGCAGGTCCGGTTGATGCAAAAGCTCTGCGCCTTCCTGCGTAAAATGCTTGCTCACCACCGCGGTCAAAATCTGCGTGCCGCGCAACCAGCCGCCAAGGCTGACCAACTGCGAGAGCTTTTGGTCCTGCAGCTCGTTCATCGCCCCCTGGACGCTACTTTGCGTGCGATCCAGCTCCTGGCGCACGCTTTCCCATTTGCGTTTGTCAGCCGCTTCCGTGATTGCTTTCGCGTGTGGGGTGATGGAAGCGCCCACTCCAATCCCCTTGGCTAGCGAAAGCACGCGTTGCCCGATGTCTTTAACCGCGGGCGCATCCTGCGCCTGGACCGCGATAAAGCCGTCCGCGATCACGTTACCAAGAAGCAGCGCGGTCCTCGGTCGCTCGCTGAAATTGGTCCCTTTTTCCGTCCGAACGTATTCTTTCCAGTTTACCGGGCCCAGTTTGTTGAGCGCGCCGAAGACTTCATTCGGCAAGGGCACCACCACATCTTCCACTTTCTTATACTGCTTTACATCGATATGCTGCGGCGCTTGCGCGGCCTGCGCGCTGAACCCAATCACTGCGAGTGTAAACCCCGCCCACTTGTTAATTTTAAGTACTGAAATCATCGGCTGCTTCGACTGTTGATTTCGACCCGGTATTCAGGATTAATGCAACTCTAAATGGAAGTAAGTTTTGCTCAACTCCACTCTTTGACTTCCTTTAATCGCATCAACCCTATCGCGCGGCGGCATCCACTCTCCGATTTGTGAATCCAGAACGACTCCAACAAATCCTCGAGCGGGCCGGCAAACAACGCCTGCTCGTCATCGGCGACTTGATGCTGGACGAGTTCGTTTGGGGCAAGGTTGGTCGCATTTCGCCCGAGGCGCCCGTGCCGGTGGTAGAAGTCTCCGGCGAATCGTTTTATCCCGGGGGCGCCGCCAACGTCGCCCGCAATTTGCGCGAGTTTACTGCGCATGTCGGCGTCGTTGGAATGATCGGTCGCGACCGCGGCGGAGAACAGCTCCGGCAGTTATTGGCTGACCAAAAAATCGATACTTCCGCCTGCTCGATCTCGCCGGATTTTCCCACCATCGTCAAAACCCGGATTATTGCACGGCAGCAGCAAGTCGTCCGGGTTGATCGTGAAAAAGTTCTGGCCCCGGATGAAACGCAGATCGGGTCGATTGTCGCGAACGTAAAAAAAATGTTGCCGGAAATCGACGGCATCATCTTCGAAGATTACGGCAAAGGATTTCTCGCAGAAAAACTCGTTTCGGAAATCATTGCTCCGGCGCGAGAGAGAAAGAAGGTAGTCGCAGCCGATCCGAACCCGCGTCACAGTATTCCGTGGCGCGGCTTGTCGGTGGTAAAACCGAATCGCAGTGAAGCGTTTCACGCCGCCGGGATTCCGCTGCAAGAGTCAGACGCGGACGATAATGTTTTGAAAGAAGTCGGGGCGACTTTGCTGCAAAAATGGCAGACGGAGTTGGTCCTCATCACTCTGGGCGAAGAGGGAATGATGCTTTTCCAGCACGGTCAGAAACCGCATCATGTGCCAACCAAGGCTCGACAGGTCTTCGACGTTTCGGGCGCGGGTGATACCGCTATCGCTCTGTTCACGCTCGCGCTTTGCAGTGGCGCCACACCGCTGGAAGCGGCTGAAATTGCCAATCACGCCAGCGCCGTTGTCGTGGGCAAACTGGGGACGGCAACGGTTTCGCCGGAAGAATTGCGAAAGAATTTCGAAGATGGCTGACGGAAAAACGCCAGCCGTTTTCTTCGATCGCGACGGCACGATCATGCACGATGTCAATTACTGCTCCGATCCAAAGGATGTGCATGTATTCCCTTTCGTGGCGGGATCGCTGCGAAAATTAAAAGCGCGCGGTTTCAAATTAATCATGATCACGAACCAAAGCGGGATCGGACGAGGTTATTTCACGCGCGAGCAATACAACGCGGTGCACGCGGAAGTGCTTCGACAATTGGGCGAACCGTTGATTGATGCGACCTACGTTTGTCCGGACGTCCCCGGTGTGGAATCGAAATGCCGCAAACCCGCGCCAGGAATGATCCTGCAAGGCGCGCGCGAGCACGCGGTCGACCTCAGCCGTTCAATTATGATTGGCGATAAAGAGATTGATGTGCATTGCGGGCACAACGCTGGAATCAAAGCGATTCGTGCCCAGACCGGTTTTGAAAGTAACACCGCCGATAGTTCGGCCGACTGGATCGCGCAGGATTTCGCGGAGGCGACCGAGATTATTCTGACGAAGTTTGCAACGCAACAAACAACGCAATGAGCGGGGTGCGCGTCGATGAGGAACCGCGCAACGCCCGTCCCTCCGTCATCCCGAGCGCAAGCGAGGGACCCCGCCTACACTCCTGGATCACCGAAGCTAACTTGCGTAACCAACACCGGACTCGCGAGGTTCCTCGGTCCGAGCCGGACTGGCGTTGTCTGCGCGGCTCGGGATGACAGATGAGCAGGAATGTCGTCATCATTCCCGCGCGCTGGGGTTCGAGCCGATTTCCAGGAAAGCCACTCTATCAAATCGAGGGAACACCTTTACTTCGGCATGTCTGGGAACGTTGCCGGCGCGCACGAAAAATCGATCACACCATTATCGCGACCGATGATATGCGCATTGCAGAAGCGGCATTCGCCTGGGGCGCGGAAGTGGCACTCACGTCCCCAAAACATCAGAGCGGAACGGATCGAATCGCCGAAGTTGCGGCACGGGCGAAAAACTTCTCGATCATCATCAACGTGCAAGGAGATGAGCCGCTGATTCAGCCCCGGTTAATCGACCGAATGGTCGAGACGCTCTTGAAAAATCGTGAGGTCGGAATCGTTACTGCAGCGCACCCGTTCGAAAATTCTCGTGATGCGCTTTCACCGCATCAGGTGAAAGTCGTAATCGATCTCGCCGGTAACGCCCTTTATTTCTCGCGCGCGCCGGTTCCACCGACCAAGAGTAGCGGGCCCTCCCTGTTTCTCCGTCATCAGGGCATCTACGGCTTCCGCCGCGCGATGCTTTTGCAATTTGTGAAATGGAAACCAACACCGCTGGAACAGGCTGAATCGCTCGAGCAATTGCGCGCGTTGGAGAATGGTGTAAGGGTTCATGTGCTCGTCACTAAACATGGTTCGCCCGGCGTCGATACGCCGGCAGATGCCGAAGCGGTAGCCGCTTCGCTGCGCAAAGGCTCGACCTCCGCAGGGCTACGGCTAAAAAAATCGAGGGCCCGCCGATGAGATACATATTCGTCACTGGCGGCGTAGTAAGTTCCCTCGGCAAGGGTCTGGCTGCGGCCGCACTCGGCACCTTGCTTGAGCTACGCGGGCTGCGGGTTGTTTTTCAAAAATTCGATCCTTATCTCAACGTCGACCCGGGAACAATGAGCCCGTTTCAGCATGGCGAAGTTTATGTGTTGAACGACGGCGCAGAAACGGATCTCGACCTCGGGCATTACGAGCGTTTCACCAATTGCGTTCTTTCGCGGCACAATAATCTAACCAGCGGCCAGGTTTATGAATCGGTCATCAATCGCGAGCGGCGCGGCGATTACCTTGGCAAAACGGTGCAGGTCATTCCGCACGTCACTGATCAGATCAAAGCACGTATCCGCGAGCTTTCCGATGAATCAAAATACGATGTCGTGATTACGGAAGTGGGAGGAACCACGGGTGACATTGAAGGCTTGCCATTCCTGGAAGCAATCCGGCAATTCATTCTCGAGGTCGGTCCGCAGAATGTCGTTAACATTCATGTCACGCTTGTTCCTTATATTAAGGCGGCGCGGGAATTAAAAACCAAGCCGACCCAGCAAAGCATCGCAAAGTTGCGCGAGATCGGTCTGCAACCGCAGGTCTTGATGTGCCGGACCGAGCACGCGCTGGACGTGGAGTTGCGCCAGAAGCTTTCGATGTTTTGCAACGTCGCACCGGAAGCTGTGATCGAAGTGCGTGATGTCGCACACACTATTTACGAGGCGCCGCTGATGTTTCACGCCGAAGGACTCGATGCGCTTGTTTGTAAATTGCTCGGTCTACAAACGCCGGAGCCTGATCTGAGCAACTGGCGCAAGTTTGTCGAGCGCGTGGTCTCGCCCAAAAAACGGGTGAAGATCGCGGTCGTAGGCAAATACATCGATTTGCAGGACGCCTACAAATCCATCTACGAATCGTTAACCCATGCCGCCGCCAGCCAGGATTGCGGGATCGATCTGAAATTGATCGATGCGGAGCGGCTCCAGGATGGAGTGGATGGCCAGCTCAAAGATGTAGCCGGCGTGCTCATTCCCGGCGGCTTTGGCGACCGCGGGGTGGAAGGAAAAATTAAAGCGGCGCGTTTCGCCCGCGAAAATAAGCTGCCCTATCTTGGCCTTTGCCTCGGCATGCAGGTGGCTACGATCGAGTTCGCGCGCAATGTCTGCGGCATCGCCAGCGCTAATAGCGCCGAGTTCGATCAGACCTCTTCCGATCCGGTGATTTGTTTGCTCGATGAGCAACGCGAGGTGACCAACAAAGGCGCCAGCATGCGGCTTGGAACGTGGCCGACAAAGATTCAACCCGGTACCCTCGCGGAGAAGATTTATGGAAGCGACGAAGTGCTCGAGCGCCATCGGCATCGTTACGAGTTCAACATGAAATATCGTGAGCAAATGCGCGAGAAAGGCTTCGAAATTTCCGGCACTTCCCCCGATGGCTCGCTCGCCGAGTTGGTTGAGTTACGCGATCACCCCTATTTTTTGGCCTGCCAATATCACCCCGAATTTCAGAGCAAACCGAACAAGCCGCACCCGTTGTTCAAAGCGTTTATCCAGGCTGCATTGGCGCATCAGGGCTAGGTCCGAGCCGGACTCGCATTAATCTTCGCAGCCGGGGCGACGGCAGTGTGCGCCTTTGAGCGCTGGTGCAGCCTCAACTTCTGCCAGGTGCGGTCATCCTGAGCGCAGCGAAGGACCGCACAAAGCTCGTTAACGACCTGGAACATTGTGAGCTCCTCGCCGTCTGCGCGGCTCGGGATGACGGATGGATGTGCGCGGCGCGATCCAATAATTAGGGAGCGGTCCCGGTCGATGCGCGTTCTAATCGGTCGTTAATCGCCGCGCCAATCCCCTCCTCCGGAACACGTTCGGCCACAATGAGATCGAGATCTTGCGCGTCCAGTTCGCGCAGCATTCCAAAGAAATTCGCCGCGGCTTCGCGTAGATCGCTTCGCTCACTTAAGTAACGTATCACCGTGAACCCTATGAACTTGGCCGGTGCGCTTGTAGCCGCGGTCGCCGGCCGCGGCTTCGGTTTCGAACTCTGATAACTTACGGGGCCGCGGCCAGCGACCGCGGCTACAGACGGAAAGCAAAGCGCACCGATTCGTTTGCCGGCTGGTGGCGAGAAATTCTTCAAATCATCAACCACGATCAATTTCGTTCGGGGCGCGTAGTGTGTCGGCAATTGCCCGGGCGCGCTAACAGGGGCCGATGATGTTTGTTCACGAACTTCAGCAAATGGACGAAGCATCTCGTTCGTGATCGGCCCGCGCCGCAATACCTCAATCACGCCATTTGTAATTTGAATAATGGTCGATTCGATTCCGTGCTCCGTCGCACCGCCATCAACAATCAGCGGAATACGGCCGCTTAACTCATCGAACACGTGTTGCGCCGTTGTTGGGCTGATACGCCCGAACCGATTCGCGCTCGGCGCCGCCAGCGGGCGATTCAGCGTCCTGACCACTTCGCGGAAAACCCGATGCGCGCTCATTCGCACCGCCACCGTTTGCAAACCCGCCGTGACAATGTCCGGAACAATTTCGTGCTTCGGAAAAATAATCGTCAACGGCCCGGGCCAGAATTTTTCCATTAACTTGTGTGCGGCTTGCGATCCAATAATCGCGATCTCGTCCAGCGCCTCCTGATTTGGCAAATGTACAATCAGCGGGTCAAAGCGCGGACGTTCTTTTGCCTCGAAAATTTTGGCGACCGCATCTGGATTGAGAGCGTCGGCCGCCAGTCCGTAAACCGTCTCAGTCGGGAGAGCGACCACTTCGCCGTCCCGCAAAAGCCTGATCGCTTTCGCGCACTCATGCGCGGAAACGATTTCCGTTTTCACTTCGGCAGTTTCGCCGCCAGCACGGCTTCAGTCTGTTTTTTGCGAAAAGCCTGAAGATTTTGGCGAATCTTCTTGTCGGAAATCGCGAGAATCGCTGCCGCCAAAAGCGCCGCGTTCTTCGCACCCGCAGATCCAATCGCGAGTGTGCCAACGGGAATGCCTCCCGGCATTTGCGCCGTCGAAAGGAGCGAGTCTAAACCATGCAAGGCGGACGACTGAATCGGGACCCCGAGCACAGGTAGCCAAGTATGAGCCGAGATGACGCCAGCGAGATGCGCCGCGCCTCCGGCCGCTGCGATCATCACGCGAATGCCGCGATCAGCCGCTTCACGCGCAAACTTGGCGGTGGCGTCGGGAGTGCGATGAGCAGACAGAACGTGTGCCTGGTTTGCAATCCCAAGCTCATCGAGCGTTTTCACGCAAAGGGACATCGTTTCCCAATCTGAGGAGCTGCCCATGATTACAGCGACGAGCGGTGGCGTTTTCGGCATGGGCCAATCTTAACGATGTTGCGATTGCCGCAACGCGATTTGCGATGTCACCAGTGTGCTTTGCGATTATCGTGCTGTGTGAACGCGGGCGACAATGGCATTGCCCTGATCGGCTTCATGGGCGCGGGAAAATCAGCGGTTGGGCGTGAACTGTCGCGCCGCACTGGCTGGCCTCGACATGATACCGACGAAATGATTCGCGCCCAGTTCGGCATTTCGATTCCGGATATTTTCGCGCGCCACGGCGAGCTGGCGTTTCGCGATGCCGAAACGACACTGCTCAAAACTTTGCAACCCGGACTGGGAGGGATCGTCGTAACCGGAGGAGGAATTGTTTTGCGCGAAGAAAATGTGCGCCTTTTGCGCCGGATGGGCCGCATCATTTGGCTCGATGCCGATGAAGAAATTCTGTGGCAACGTGCTTCACGTCACAGTACCCGTCCTCTGCTCCAAACCCCGGACCCGCGGGCGCGATTTGCCGAGTTGCTGCGGGAACGACTACCACTCTATCAGACGGCGACGGATTATCGCATCAACACCTCAAGCAGCAGCATCGCGGAAGTGACGGACGAGATTATCGCGCTACTCTAGCGTTGATCCGATGCAACTGCCCAGGATTTCCGAAATATCTCGCTCCACCGAGTTATTTGGGAGTGAGCCTCTCCTATGAAGATAGAGAACGGGTCAGCTGATACGCGTGCCCAAGTTGTCGCACTGGCGCGCGAGCTCGGATTTGATCTTTGTCACTTCGCGAAAGCAGAAACGCCGGAGCACGCCGCGGAATTTCGAGATTGGCTTGATCGGGGCGATGCCGGTGAAATGAATTATCTCGCGCGTAACTCGGCGCGGCGGTGCGATCCGCGGCAGATATTACCGGATGTGAAAACGGTGATCGTTCTCGCGCTCAATTATTTTCAGGGAAGGGAATCTGCAGCGGCAGGCATGTCGCCTGCAAAGGGTGCGACCGGCCCGGCCGCCACCACAGGGCGCATTGCGCGTTACGCCTGGGGGGACGATTACCACGGATTGATCGAAAAGAAACTGGCGGTGATCGATCAATTTCTGCGCGAATGCGGCGGTAGACAGAAATGTTATGTGGACACCGGGCCGATGCTGGAGCGCGATCACGCCGCGAGTGCCGGCATCGGCTGGCATGGCAAAAGCACGATGTTGTTGAACCGCGAACTCGGGACCTGGTTTTTTCTCGCGGAGATTTTGACCACGCTGGAGTTTGCGTCGGACACCGCGCAAAAAAATTACTGCGGACGTTGCACTCGCTGCATCGATGCCTGTCCGACCGGCGCGATCACCGCGCCGCATCAGGTAGATGCGCGGCGTTGCATTTCCTACCTGACGATCGAATTAAAAGGTTCGATCCCGATCGAATTGAGGCCGCTGATCGGCGATCGCATCTACGGTTGCGACGATTGCCTGGATGCCTGTCCTTGGAACCGTTTCGCCAAGGTCTCGCGCGAAACGGCCTTCGCGATGCGGCCCGAGGTCGCGGCGATGAAGTTGCGCGATTATCTAGGGCTTGATGACGACAAATTTCGCCGGCTCTTTCGCAATTCGCCAACCAAGCGCACGAAACGGCGCGGGTTACTGCGAAACGTTTGCGTGGCGTTGGGAAACGTCGGAACGATCGATGATTTGCCAGCATTGGAGCGGGCAGCGGTCGATGCGGAGCCACTAATTGCGGAGCACGCGCAATGGGCGATCGAGCGAATCAAGGAGCGCGCGTTTGCAGTGAATTGCTGAATCTGTAATCATTACCAGCCGCGTCTAACGGGTATGTGCCTGAACCATTTAATCTTTAAATAGTCAAGGAGCGTCTATTGCAGCCCGCAATGCACCAGCAGGTAACGAGCCCATCCCCCGCGAAGCCGACCGGGGCAGGCGCGCCCACACCGGCCGTCTCGCCGAGGCGGCGGAAATCACAGCGCCGACGTTACATCCTCATCGGAATTGGCGCGTTGATTTTGCTTGGGATCGTCGGCGCGGTCATCGTAAGTAAGCGCGAGAAGCCGATTCCAGTGACAACGGAGAAGGCGGCGAAGCGAACGATCCTGCAGCTGGTTTCGGCGACTGGTAAAGTTCAACCGGAAACGGAAGTGAAAATTTCGCCGGAAGTGGCGGGTGAAATTATCGAGCTCCCGGTGATTGATGGGGCGCAAGTGAATAAGGGCGACCTGCTCGTCAAGGTCAGACCCGATTCCTACAAGGCCCTGCTGGAGCAACAGGAGGCGGCGATCAGCGCGGCCAGGGCGACGAATCTTCAACAAAAGGCGACGATGATGAAGACGGAGCAGGATCTCAAACGTGCCGATGACATGTACAACAAGAAAACGATTTCGATACAGGAGTACAACACCGCGCAGGCCGCTTACGATGTGGCGAAAAATACTGTCGAAAGCTCGCTCCACGAAATCGAACGAGCGCAGGCCGGATCCAGTCAGGCGCGGGATCAACTTTCCAAAACCACGATCTATTCGCCAATCGATGGCACGGTGACGATCTTAAACAGCAAACTCGGCGAGCGCATCGTCGCCACCAATCAGTTCGCCGGCACCGAAGTGATGCGAGTGGCCGACCTTGGCCACATGGAAGCGCGCGTTGATGTGAACGAAAACGATGTTGTGAATGTGAAGGTCGGCGATAAGGCAAGTGTGAAGGTCGACGCTTATGGCGATCGCAAATTTCACGGCACCGTTTATCAGATCGCGAACACCGGGACGACAACGGGCGCGGGCACGCAGGAAGAAGTCACAAATTTCCAGGTCAAGATTCGAATCGACGATCACGATGTCCTGTTGAGACCAGGGCTGAGTTGCACGGCCGATATCGAGACCGACATGGTGAAAGACGTGGTGGCGGTGCCGATGCAGGCGGTAACGATCCGCACCGGCGACAGCAATTTGAGTCCGGAGGAGATCGAAAAGAAAAAACAAAAAATCGCCCAGCGCGATAAAGGCGACAACAGCGCCGAGCTTGTGAACGAGCGTCAGGAAAAAGTGACCCACAAAGAGGAGCGCGAGAAACTGGCGAAAGTCGTGTTTTTGAAAAAAGGGAGCAAGGCGCAGTTGGTCAAAGTGACGACCGGAATCGCGGACGACACTTACATGGAGATTAAGAGCGGTATTCAGCCGGGCGACGAAGTAATTTCGGGAAGTTACAGCGCGATCAGCCGGAAGTTGAAGGAAGGCGCCAAAGTTACCTACGACAAGGAGGCGACGAAATAGTCAGAGATGAATAGTGAGAAGTGAAGGTTGCTCTCTTTCTCTTTTCACTTCTCACCAATCACTTCTTACCTCTCATCGATTGCGACATATGGTGACTTCCACTCGCCCCGTCGGTCCGCTAGTCATCGACATTGAAAACATCACGAAGGATTACGTGATGGGCGAAGAAACCGTGCACGCGTTGCGCGGGGTGTCGTTGCAGATTCACAAGAACGAATACATCGCCATCATGGGCCCGAGCGGCAGCGGAAAATCGACCCTCATGAACATGCTTGGTTGCCTCGATACTCCGACTTCAGGACGCTATGAATTTAATGGAAAAAATGTGGCGGAAATGAACGATGACGAGCTGGCTGCGATCCGAAATCGCGAGATCGGCTTTGTTTTTCAAACGTTCAATCTCCTGCCGCGCTCGACTAGTTTACGCAATGTCGAGTTGCCATTGATCTACGCCGGGATCGATCCGGACACGCGTGAGGAAATGGCTACCCATGTCTTGCACGAAGTTGGCTTGGGCGATCGGATGAATCACAAGCCAAACGAACTATCCGGAGGTCAACGGCAGCGCGTTGCTGTTGCGCGGGCGCTGGTGAACAAGCCTTCCATCATTTTGGCCGATGAGCCCACTGGGAACCTCGATTCGAAAACGGGCGAAGAAATCATGGCGTTGTTTGAAGATTTGTACCAACGCGGCAACACCATCATCCTGGTCACGCACGAGCGCGACATCGCGGTGCATGCGCGGCGCACGGTGCATTTGCGCGACGGTTTAATCGAGACCGACCATGCAGGATTTATTCCGGAACTCGACCTCGTCGCGCTAGAGCGACCATGAGGTATCGCCACCGAATTCTGATTTCGGGGAGCGCAGGCTGCCAGCCTGCAGTTCGCGGCAGCTTGCCGCGAACAGTCTTTCCACTTCCCTCGATATTTGCGCCCACAAACATGCATTCGGCAAGGCTGCCGAATGCTACAGGCTGGCAGCCTGTGCTCCCCGGAACCACAGGATGAGACGTTTTCTCTACGAGCTCAGCGAAGGCTGGAAAATCGCCGCTTCGCAGATGCGCTCGAACTTGACGCGTTCCGCCCTCACCGCGCTCGGTGTCATTATCGGCATCGTCGCCGTGACGTTGATGGGCACCGCCATCGGTGGAATCCAGGTCGGCTTCGACAAAAGCATGTCGATCTTCGGCGACGACGTCCTCTATGTCGGGCAATGGCCGTGGAGAAAAGTCGATGACTGGTGGAACTATCGTGATCGCAAAAAAATCAAGACCGAATATGCGGACGCACTCAATCGCATAATCGCGATGACACCGAATTCCAACCTGATGATCGCCATACCGACTTCCAGCGTAATACGCAGCGTCAAGTATGCCGACAGCGAAGTAAGTAATGTTTTGGTTCGCGGGACGGTATCGGATTATATCATCACCTCCACGTTTGATTTCAAAGAAGGCCGTTTCTTCAACGACTTGGAATCGCGCGGCGGCGCCAATGTTTGCGTGGTTGGCTATGATGTCGCTGATGCGCTGTTTCCGTCAGCGAGTCCGATCGACAAATCGGTTCTGATTAACGGGCAACCATTCAAAATAGTCGGCGTGATCGCGCGGCAAGGCTCGTTCCTTGGCCTATTCAGTCTCGATTCCATTGTGGTGATGCCTCTGCCCGCGTTTCAGAAATATTTTACCGCTAAAAGTGAAGCGGACATTCTCGTAAAAGTGAAAGACAAGACAAAACTAGCCGAGGCCAAAGATGAGCTGGGTGGTTTGATGCGGCGAGTTCGCGGGTTGCCTCCGGAAAAAAAAGACGACTTCAGTATTAACGAGCAGCAGGCGCTAAAGAGCACGCTTGATCCGATCAAGAACTCCATCGCCGTCGCGGGACTTTTCATCACCGGACTTTCGCTTTTCGTCGGCGCGATCGGCATTATGAATATCACTTTTGTTAGCGTAAAAGAGCGGACGAAAGAGATTGGCACGCGCAAAGCGCTCGGAGCGCGGAGGCGCACCATTCTCCTTCAATTCTTAATCGAATCGACCGCTCTCTGCTTGCTAGGCGGAATTATTGGGCTGGGCTTTGCCTTTGCCATGTGTTTCCTCATCGGCATCGCTTTCCCATCCTTCCCCACCCAGTTTTCAACCGGATTAGTGGTTATAAGCATGGTTGTGTCGGTCATGACAGGATTGATCTCCGGGTTCGCGCCTGCATGGACGGCATCGCGACTCGACCCTGTCACCGCGTTGCGGTATGAATGATGGAGTAATGGAGTGTTGGAGTAGCGGAGTAATGCTGGCAGCAGCACTCCATCACTCCCCTACTCCATTACTCCAATTCTGATCATGCAGTTTAAGGAAATTCTGAAAATGGCGTTGAGTTCGTTAGGCGCGAATAAGTTGCGCGCAGCTCTAACGATGGTTGGCATAACCATTGGGGTGTTCTCGATCATTCTGGTCATGACCGCGATTGGCGCGTTGCAGAATTCAATCGAGAGCGGGATCAGTTTTCTTGGATCAAATATCTTTCAGTTCGCGAAATATCCAGTGAACATTGACGCCGGCGGCGGCAACGTTAAGAAAAAATACCAGAACCGGCGCAACATCACCTATCAGCAGGCGGTGCGTTATTACGAACTGATGCAGGGAAACGCATCGGAGATTTGTCTCAAATGTTTTGGGCGCGAGATCAAGGGCCAGGCCGTCTACAACGGGGTCAAGACGCCGCCGAGTCTCACCGTTGTCGGGACAAATCGCAGTTTTCTAACCGCCAATGCATTCACGCTCGGTTACGGCCGTAACCTAAACGACGAAGATGTCGCACTTGCTCGCAATGTCGCCGTCATCGGCAAGGGCATCGAAAAACGTCTGTTTCCGCACGAGTCGCCCCTCGGCAAAGTCCTCCGTATGACTGGGCATACTTACACCGTTGTTGGCGTCCTGGCGGAAAAGGGCACTTCTTTTGGCGAAAGCCAGGACGATTTTTTTCTGATGCCGATCACGCGGTTTTTCGAGAATTACGGCGAAGCCAACCGCACCGTGAACATCGCCACCCAGCCGTTTTCAACGGAACTCTACAACCGGACTTTGGATAAAGGAATCAGTGCGATGCGCATTGCCCGCGGCCTTAAGGCAGATCAGGATAACGATTTCGAGATTTACACGAATGATTCGCTTAAAAGCGCTTTTCTCAATGTTGCCGGCGTGGTCAGCATTGGCGCGTTCGTGATCAGTTTCATCGCCCTGGTGGCTGCCGGTATTGGCATCATGAACATCATGTTGGTGAGCGTGACGGAACGCACGAAAGAGATTGGCGTCCGTAAATCGATCGGCGCACGCAGTCGCGATATCCTCCGGCAATTTCTGACCGAAGCGGTATTCATTTCCGAGGCTGGGGGGATTCTTGGGATTTTGTTAGGGGTGTTGGGCGGCGATTTGCTCGCCATGTGGCTGAAGGTTGACGTAATTTTCCCCTATGGCTGGGCCATTGCCGGCCTCATCGTTTGCTCTGCTATCGGGATCGGGTTCGGATTTTACCCCGCATATCGTGCTGCGGCGCTCGATCCCATCGAGGCCTTACGCTACGAGTAGGTGAGAGTCCCCGCCTGAGGCCGATCAGGCTTTCCAGCCACACAACTGGCGCGCGGTGTGTTAAAATGCGCTCTGCCGAGCTCCTGTGCCTTCGTCATCCAACAACACCGCCAAACGTAACGTTCTTCTCATTGAAGAATACGCTGCGCTGTCGGTTGCGATCGAATCGGCATTAACGAAATTCGCGCCGCAACACCAGGTTCACGCCGTACCCTCACTGGCGGAAGCGCGGAGATTTGCGCTCGAGCACAAGCCGGAACTGATCATCCTCGATTTCGATCCGCCGCTTCCAAGCGCAATCACGTTTTTCGGTGAAATGAAAGGCGTCTTGCCGGAAACGCGTGTTCTTGCGCTCGTTGCCGATGTTCCGCCTGCTCTCATCGCAGAGCGCGGAGCCAATGGCGCGCTGCAGTTTTTGAAAAAACCATTTGAGCTCGTCGAATTCGGCGCCGCCGTGCAAGCGTTGCTCGGTCCCTGGATGGAAACCGGAACACCGCGCGGCGCATTGCGCGATCTCGCTCTTGACGATGTCACTGTTCTCGCGCTCTCCACTGCGCGGAACATTTTTATTGAAGTGCAAGCGGGTGAAAACCGGACCGGCGAATTGCATCTGCGAAATAACCAAATCATCCACGCCCGCGCTGGAGACGCCGATGGCAAACGCGCCATTGCGGAAATGCTGGCCTGGACTGATCCGCGTTTCATAGAGAACATCGACTCGGAGTCAGTGCCACGCACGATTCATGATCCCTGGGCGGCGACATTGATCGAAGCGTTGCGCGAAGCGAAGAACCTCAAGCCCGCGCGGCCGACACCGGCCGAGCCGCAGTTACCCGCCAAACCTGTAGTTACACCGGCCAGGGTAGGTCCGAAGATTCTGATCATCGACGACACCGAGATGCTGCTGATCTTCGTGGAAGATTCACTCGCGCTCGCTGATCCAACTCTACAGCTGACAACCGCCGTCACTGGCTTAAATGGCCTTAAGGAAGCGGCTCGCATCATTCCCGATCTCGTCCTGGCCGATTACGTCCTTCCCGATATCAAAGGCGACGAAGTGTGTCGCCGCATCGGAAGAAACGAGAGAACGGCACATGTGCCGATCATCATGATGTCGGGCCACGTTCACGAAATGGCGGCGGCCGCGAGCACGCTGCCAAACGTGGTTGCGACCATTTCCAAACCATTTCGGTCCGACGCGCTAGTTGCGCTGGTGCAGCAAACACTGAAGAAAGGCCCACTTAAGGAAAAACCGACATTCCCGAGCGAAAAAGAAATCGCGCGAGCGAAAGCAGCGGACTCTACTATCTCGAAGACGCCGATTCTGCCGCAGCCAGAGCAAAAGCCGGTATCGCCGCCAGCAAAGAGCGCTGCGCCCCGGTCAATCGAGGACGGAGTTGCTGCGACGACAGCGTCGCAACTCGGGTCGAAGACTCGTCCCGGAGAGATCAGAACTGGCTCGCAGGGGCTCGCCCCTCCACTACCACTGGGTGTTCCCTCACCCGTTCCGAAGAAAACCGGGCCACTGCAAAAATCCGACGGGACCCAGCCACCGCTCGCACCGAATGAAGTGATGCTCGACCTCCCGCTCGATGTCGTCGCGATGCAGGTCGACTTTGCGTTTCGGATTGGAGCGATTCGGGCACGCCCAGCCTCATCAACGGTGGCTATCGAAATTCCCGCAAACGGCAAAGCGGTGTTACCATTGAAGACTGGTTTTCAACTTGGACCCATTGACCTCGACGCTACCGGAAACATCTCCATTGTTCGACTGATCCCTACCTCGCAGCCGTTTCGCGCTGCAGAGATGCGTAGCGTGTTTGAAATCGATGGCGTCACAGTCGTTCCGGCAAGCGAACGCGAACGACTGCAACTCATATCGACTGCCGCGAGCATGACAATGCAATTATTCGCTCCGCTCGAGCTCATCTCGGTCGAGCTTGGTCCAAGTCTTGAAATCAAGCAGTTGGTTCTGCGTTGCCGTGCTAGAACCGTCCGCGTCTCGTTAACCACGCGCGGCTCGCAAACCCATGCTGGCGCCCGGTTCGAAACGACGCGCGTTCGGCTCGATCAGTCCCACTGCATCGACGAGCTCACGCTTACCCCCATTGGAACATGGACTGGAGGTTAGGCTTCCGGGTTGTCGCACCTGTCACGGAGTGGCCGATATTGTCGCTAATCCAACCCCAGCGCCTTAAATTTCTCGTCGACGTAGCGTAAATGGATTTCGAGCGAGCAAAGTTTGTCGATTTCTTTCGCGGTTAACTTTGCCATGATTTGGCGCTCGGCTTTCACGTTTTCGGCCAGAGATTTTTTGCCGCGCCAGGTTTTCATTGCGGCGCGTTGCACCGCTTCGTAGGCTGTTTTGCGAGCGAGTCCGGCACGAGTAAGCGCGAGCAGGATCGACTGACTGAAATAAAGTCCCTTCGTCATTTCCAGGTTGCGCGTCATGTTTTCCGGATAAACGCGCAAGCCGCCCACTAGCTCGCACAGCTTCACCAGCATGTAGTCGAGTAACGTGCAAGAGTCGGGCAGGATAATTCGCTCGGCGCTGGAGTGACTAATGTCGCGTTCGTGCCAGAGCGCGACGTTTTCCAGCGCGACCAGTGCATTCCCGCGGATGACGCGAGCGAGGCCGCTCAATCGTTCACCCGTTATCGGGTTGCGTTTGTGCGGCATGGCCGAACTGCCCTTCTGACCCTCGCCAAAGAACTCTTCCACCTCCAAAACTTCAGTCCGTTGCAAATGGCGGAATTCCGTAGCCCAGCGATCGATCGAAGACGCAACCAAGGCTAGGGTCGTGAGGAATTCGGCGTGACGGTCGCGCTGCACAATCTGCGTCGAGATCGTTGCTGGACGCAATCCAAGCTTCTGACAAACTTCACGCTCGATCCGCGGATCAAGATGCGCATGGGTTCCAACCGCGCCGCTCAATTTTCCCACGCGAATACGCTCGCGCGTTTGTGTGAGGCGTTCTTCGGCGCGCCCGAATTCGTCAAACATCAGGGCGAGCTTCAGACCAAACGTGATCGGCTCGGCATGAATGCCGTGACTGCGTCCGATCATGGGCGTCCTTTTATATTTGCGCGCCTGTTTGCTGATGATTTTTCGCAGTGCGGCCAGATCATCTGAAAGAATCCTGGCCGACTCCGTCATCTGGACCGCGAGGGTGGTATCGAGAATGTCGGAGGAAGTTAATCCCTGGTGGATCCAGCGCGCCGCCGGACCGACATAGGATGCGACATTTTCGAGAAACGCGATGACATCGTGATTTGTCCGCTTCTCGATCTCGTTGATTTCATCGATCTCGAATTTTCCTTTTTTGCGAATGACCGCGGCGTCTTCCTTTGGAATCAAACCAAGCCGCGCCATGGCGTCACAGGCGATTTTTTCAATCTCAAGCCAGATTTCGAATTTGCGCTGGTCCGACCAGATGGCGCGCATTTCCGACCGGGAATAGCGGGCGATCATCGGAGCACCATAAGAGCGCCGCGAAAACCCGAAAAGGGAAAAAACAAAAACGCTCCGGCAGCAAAAGCTACCGGAGCGTTTCGAAATTATTTGGCCGCGTTTAGCAAACCTTCGCGCGCAGGAAACGGCCGTGATCTTCTACGCGCACCCGTCCGCTGCCAAGTAAGTCGGCGACGGTGGCGACGGTTTCGCGGCTGCTTTTGGTGCACGAACTAACGGCGAGGATTAGATCGCCGAGGGAAAGCTTTTGGGGCCGACGCAAAATCTGAGAGTCTTTGTTCATGACGGACAAAAAGACAGCAAACTGGGTGCCAACGTTCATAAATAATACATTGCGTGGTATATTCGGGCACCCGGGAGCAACTTTTCTGACTGCAACTGACTATATTCTGACACTCGTGTTTAATTTTTGAACACCCTCGCTTAGGTCAATGGCGCCCGAAATGGAAGCTCGAAGACCGAACAAGGACACATTCGCTTCTATAGTTGGGCTCTCTCGTTTGGCCTCGCGGTCAAGCGCATCACCACAAAATACAGGACGCACAACACAATGACGCCGGCGGCAATGACGTGGGATTTTGCTTTCAGCGCCGTTGCCAGACCGGCCGGGTCGCGCAGCATCTCGGGCGTGATGGCGGTCTGTCCAAACCACGCCAGCACTGCGCACCAAATCGCTGAGCCGACGACTGTCATGATGCTAAAGGTCAAGAAATTCATTCGAATGATGCCTGCCGGAATGGAGATGAGATGGCGAATCACCGGTAATAGGCGCGCAAAAAAGATCCCACCGGCCTCGTAGCGATGCAGCCAGTGTTCGGCACGGATCAATTTTGATTCGCTGACTGCAAAAAAACGCCCCCATTTTACGATCACGATCCGTCCAAGCCATAACGATACCCAGTAAGTGATGGACGCCCCGAGCCATGAACCAAATGTTCCCGCTGCGATCACGCCCCAGATGTTCAATTTCCCCTGCCCTGCCAGGAATGCGGCCGGCGGAATCACGATTTCGCTCGGCACGGGAAAGATCGAGCTCTCCAATGCCATCAGCGCAATGATCCCCAGATAACCGCCATGCAGAACCCAATCGAACCAGATTTGAAGCAGATGTTGCATGTTGTCATTCCGGGCGAAGTCGAGGAATCTCTCCGCGACCGCCCAATGAATCCGCGCTAGTTCAGTCCAAAATCCGCAATCCGCAATCTGAAATTTAAAAATGTCGATCTACCGACGCGTGCTGAAATATTATCGCGGATTTCTTACGCGGTCGCTTGTCGCACTTGCATTCTCTTTCGCCGCGATCGGATTGAATCTGCTCAAGCCATGGCCGTTTAAGATCATCGTCGACGAAATTTTAAAGGATCACGGTGATTTTGTTCAGTTTGGGTTCCGGTGGTGGTTCGGCGGCCACGTCACGACACCAGCGTTTAATGCTGCCGAAGCAATCGCGCTTCTCTGCCTTGCGATGGTAGTGATCCAGCTTCTTTGGAGCCTGCTGAACCTGGCCAGCAATTACATTTTTGTGAAGATCGGGCTCGAATCTCTTCTGCGTTTGCGGACCGAGCTCTACGCGCATTTGCAGCGTCTCTCGCTCAAGTTTCATGACACCCGCCGTTCGGCCGATTCCAGTTTTCGCGTCGCTTATGATTCGCAGTCGATCCAGACCATCTATAACAAAGGCTTCACAAACATCGTTAGCTCTGGCGTTACGCTGTTTGGCACGTTCGCCATCATGCTGCGACTCGACTGGCAACTGACGTTGCTTTCCCTTGCCATCGTTCCCTTGCTTTTCGGCACGATCTATTTTTTTGCCAAACGCATTCGCACGCAATCCACCACTATCCAAGAACAGGAGAGTGCGTTGCTCACGCAGGCGCAGGAAGGACTGAGCTCCATTCGGATGGTGCACGCCTTTGGTCGCGAGGAATTCGAAGTCTCGCAATTTCATCGGCAGGCGCATGGAAGTCTGCAGGCGAACCTGCGTCTCACCATGACAAATGTGAAAAGTGGTCTCGCGATCAGTACCCTGATCGTGAGCGGGACGGCCGCGATGTATTACGTGGGATCGTTGCATGTGATGGCGGGCACTCTCACGCTCGGAGCCCTTCTGGTTTTCGTCGCTTACGTGGTGATGCTTTACCAGCCGCTCGAATCCCTGACCTACACTGCGTGGGCGATGGAAGGCGCAACCGCCGGCGCGCGGCGTTGCTTCGAAATCCTTGATCGTCAGGATGACGTCGTGGATTCGCCGAACGCCGTGGCGATTGAAAAGACGAAAGGTGCGATCTCTTTCCGGAACGCCAGCTTCGGCTATGATTCGACGCGCGAAATTTTGAGTAACATTAATCTCGAGATCGCGCCGAATCAGATCGTGGCGCTGGTAGGCGGAACCGGTGCTGGCAAAAGCACGTTGTTGAGTTTGGTGCCCCGATTCTATGATCCAACGGCGGGACGGCTGACACTGGATGGTCGCGACATTCGCGAGATCACGAAAAAATCCTTGCGTCAGCAGATCGCGATCGTGTTGCAGGATACGCTCCTGTTTTCAACCACGGTGCGTGAGAACATCGCTTACGGACGACCAGACGCGACCGAAAAGGAAATTCGCGAAGCAGCGCGACGGGCACAAGCCGATCAGTTCATTTCCAATTTGCCGGATGCCTACGAAAGCCAGGTCGGCGAGCGCGGCGGACACCTCAGTGTCGGTCAGCGCCAGCGGATCGGGATCGCACGCGCATTTTTGAAAAATGCGCCGATTTT
>QHRA01000014.1 GCA_003221295.1 Verrucomicrobiota bacterium
GTTCTTTGCGGGATCACATTTTCGCTCGGGGTCAGTCAGTTGGCGGTGGCCTTGTGGAACTGGCTTGCCACTTTGCTGCTTAAGCCGCAGCTGCTGCCGCGTCTGGGCTATTCGCCCGGCGGGATCGCGCCGGAAAGCCGCGGCATGGTCGTCGTTCCAACCATCCTGAGAAGCGCGGAAGGCATCGACCATCTGCTGCAAACGCTGGAGATTCATCATCTGGCTAATCGCGATCCGCATCTGCACTTCGCCCTCCTCACCGACTGGCCCGATGCGGCGGAAGAAAATTTGCGGGAGGACGCGCCGTTGCTGGAACGCGCCAAGGCGGGAATCGAATCATTGAATCGGAAGTATGCCGGGGGTCGGCGCGATCTCTTTTTCCTTTTCCATCGGCCCCGCCGCTGGAACGCGAGCGAAGACGTCTGGATGGGCTACGAACGGAAACGCGGCAAGCTAATGCAGTTCAACGCCTTTCTCCGGGGGCGCTGCGCGGAATGCTTTGACGCGGTGGTCGGTGACCAGTCGATTTTGCGCGAAATCAAATACATCGTCGCCGTCGATACCGACACGCAATTGCCGCGCGAGTCCGCCCGCCAACTGATCGGCACAATGGCGCATCCATTGAACCGGCCGCAATTCGATTCGGGGCGCGGGATTGTGACGGAAGGCTACGGCCTTTTGCAACCGCGAGTAGATGTGAGCTTGCCGACGGCGGATCGTTCACGATTCGTTAGGCTGCACGCGGGCGAAGTCGGGATCGATCCCTACACGCGAACCGTCTCGGATGTTTATCAGGACCTTTTCGGGGAGGGCTCATTTATCGGCAAAGGCGTTTATGACGTCGATGCCTTTCAGCGTGCGCTGGCCGGCCGTTTCCCAGAAAATCGAATTCTGAGCCACGACCTGCTGGAATCGGTCTACGCCCGCTGCGGTTTGGTGAGCGACGTGATACTGTACGAGGAATATCCGTCGCGCTACGAGATCGACACCGTCCGGCGGCATCGCTGGATTCGAGGCGACTGGCAAATTTTGCCGTGGCTGCTGCCGCGCGTTCCCAACGCGGAGGGTCGCGGCATCCGCAATCCGATCTCGGCGTTGTCGTGGTGGAAAATTTCTGACAACCTTCGCCGCAGCCTTGTTCCGCTCGCGCTCGTGCTTTTTTTCCTGGCGAGCTGGGTGCTCATTCCGCGGCTCGGGCTGTTGGCGACCGGCGATTTGCTCGCCATCGTTGCCCTGCCGGGTTTGCTTTCGCTCGGCGTCGAGCTCCTGCGCAAGCCGGAGCAGTTGCCGTGGCCAATGCATTTGCGTGGAATGTTGGCCTCAACGAAACGGACGCTCAGCCAGATCGGACTTACCCTGGCATTCCTGCCGAACGATGCTTTTCTCAGTCTAACAGCAATCGGCCGGACACTTTGGCGCGTGTTTATCACGCGGCGACACTTGCTGGAATGGGTCACCTCGAGCGAAGTGGCGCGCAGCGAGCGAACGGACCTTGCTGGCTCATATACGGCAATGTGGTTTGGACCGGCAATCGCGCTCGTCGGTGCAGTTTCTTTGGGCCTCATGCAGCCGGCACACTGGGCGGTTGCCCTGCCATTCTTCGTTCTTTGGCTCGTGGCACCCTCAATCGCGTGGTGGATCAGCCTGCCAATCGAGCAGCCGGCCCCGAAACTTAGCGTCGAGCAATTGACCTTGCTCCACCGCATCGCGCGCAAGACCTGGCATTTTTTCGAAACCTTTGTCACCGCGGAGGAGAACTGGCTGCCACCAGATAATTTCCAGGAAGAACCAACGCCCACCGTTGCCGCGCGCACTTCACCTACGAACATCGGTTTGTCATTATTGGCGAATCTGGCGGCGCGCGATTTTGGCTATCTCTCGTTAGGCCGCTTGCTCGCGCGGACGCATGCGACCATCGATACCCTGCATCGGCTGGAACGGCATCGCGGGCATTTCTACAACTGGTATGAGACCCGCACCCTGCGGCCACTGATCCCGCTCTACGTCTCCAGTGTGGATAGCGGCAATCTCGCCGGGCATTTGCTCACCCTGGCCAGCGGATTGCGCGGGCTGGCTGAGGAAAAAATTCTCGATCCGCAAATATTCGCTGGTCTGCGCGACACGCTTGCGCTGGTGCAAGGTTTGACTGGCGAAAACGCGCTTTTATCGCAACTCGACGCCGAGCTGGCAAAGACGCCGTCCGATCTGCGTGCGGCCGCAACGTTGTTACAACGCGCGGTGGAACAATCAGCGAAGATTTCCGACGCGCTGGCGAATCGAGACGGAGATTTGAAGGCTTGGGCGCAAACGCTACAACGCAGTTGCGTCGAGCATTTGGACGAATTGAATTTCCATGCGCCCTGGCTGAAGGATGAAAATCTCACGAGCAGAATTGCGCAGCTTCACGCGGCTCCTTCTTTGCGAGAAATCGCCAGTTTCGATCAGCTCGACGGCCAGTTTCCGACGGGATCGGAAATCCTGGGCGAGGCGAGCAAACGTGCGCGGGAGCGGATGCGCGCTTTGGAAACGCTCGCCGGCCAATGCGACGAACTGGCGGGAATGGATTTCAGTTTCCTCTTCGACAAGGCGCGCAACTTATTCGCCGTCGGTTTCAACGTCACCGAAGGCCGGCGCGACCTCAGTTTTTACGACCTGCTCGCGTCAGAAGCGCGGCTTTGCAGTTACCTCGCCATCGCGGAGGGGCAGGTGCCACAGGACCATTGGTTCGCGCTCGGCCGGTTATTGGTCGCGCCTAGTGGCGAACCGATCCTGGTTTCGTGGATCGGATCGATGTTTGAGTATTTGATGCCGCTACTGGTGATGCCGAACTACCGCGGCACGTTACTCGATCGCGCCTGCAAAACGGCGGTGGAATTGCAAATTGAATACGGCAATTCGCGCGGCGTCCCATGGGGCGTCTCGGAATCGGGCTTTAATCAGGGCGATGTGAAGCAAACATATCAATACCGCGCCTTTGGTGTGCCTGGTCTGGGTTTGAAGCGGGGCCTGGCCGAAGACCTGGTCATCGCGCCTTATGCGACGGTGCTGGCTTTGATGGTGGCGCCGCGGGAAGCGAGCGAGAATCTCCAGCGCCTGGCCCGCGATGGGCGCGAAGGCGATTTTGGATTTTACGAGGCAGTCGATTATACGCCATCACGCCTGCCGCCGGATGAGAGCAGCGCCACCGTTCGTTCCTACATGGCGCATCATCAGGGGATGAGTCTGCTCGCGCTCGTTTCGTCGCTGCGCGAATTGCCAATGCAGCGCCGCTTCATGTCGCGCCCATTGCTGAAGACGGCTGATTTGTTGTTGCAGGAGCGGCTTCCCAAAACGGAGGCCAGCGTTTTGCCGGAAGACCTCGAGCTGGAAGAAACGCGACTGCGTTTCGGCGAGGGCGAAGATGTCATGCGGGTTTTCAAAGGTCCCACTTCGCGCACGCCAGAGATTCATCTTCTTTCCAATGGCCGCTACCACGTCGCCATCAGCAATGCCGGCGGCGGATACAGTCGCTGGAAAGATCTCGCCATTACCCGTTGGCGCGAGGATGCGACTTGCGATTACTGGGGCGCGTTCATCTATCTGCGCGATGTGACGACCGGAGAATTCTGGTCCGCCGCTTATCAACCGACGTTGCGCGCGACAAAAAATTACGCAGCTATTTTCACCCAGGCCCGCGCGGAATTCCGTCAGCGCCATGGTAATCTCGAGATTCATACGGAGTTGAGCGTTTCGCCCGAGGACGACATCGAGCTGCGACGTGTCACCCTGACCAATCATTCCTCCACCGAGCGCACCATCGAGCTAACGAGTTACGCCGAAGTCGTGCTCGCCACCCAGGCTGCGGATGAAACGCACCCGGCCTTTAGCAATTTGTTTGTGCAGACTGAATTTGTGCCCGATTCCTCCGCCATTCTCTGCACCCGGCGAGCGCGCACGGCCGAGGAAAAACCGCCCTGG
>QHRA01000053.1 GCA_003221295.1 Verrucomicrobiota bacterium
CCGGTTCACCTTCCTTCGGATCAGGCATAATTAGACATTCCCCTTTTATATTCCGTTCGCAGCGATTGCGGCTATCGCAAGGTACGTCCCATCTGAGAAATTGTCTCGAAATTGCCTAGAAATACTCTGATAACCATAAATTAAAAGGAGCGGAGCCTACGGGGCTCGAACCGCTCGGACACCGCACCCAGATTCGTTCACTTGAGCGGAGAATCAAAATCCTGCGGAGTAAGTCCAGACTGTCGCTAAATTCGAGATTAATGTTGCCAATTTGATTCACAGCCTCCTGAATTTCACCAGCGAAGAGTCCCTGCGCTGTTCCCAAAAACAGCTCTACGGCCGTCCTCGGATTACAACCGCTGTTGGTCGCTCGCGCACGGTGAATTGGTCGGAAACTCCGACCTTGCGAAGTAGGTTAAAGCAAACAGTTCCCTCGAAGATCTTCTCGTCCGGTGTGCAAAGAGAAACCTGGTATTTACGTCCTCTGTCGCTCTGCACCTTAGTCGTGTGGTGTCCAGAGTATCCGCGCTCCCCTTTCTTGAAGCGGCGCTGCTGTCCACGAGAAACCCGATAAATGTCGATGTCCAAGTCATGCCTTTCTGTTTTGCCAGGATCACGGCTCCCTCCGTCCCATCTACCTATAAATGAAGGTCCGCCCCCTGAAGGATTTAGTTCAAACACATCCAGTCGCCCGTTGGCAGTCATCACATTGACCCTTTGTTTTGAGAGCGCATACCTCGGGTTCAGATAGGTTACGTCTATCTCGATATTGAAGGTTTCAAACGCCTTCCCGTCCTCTTTCTGTTTGTCCGTCATATTTTTTAGACCGTCCTCCGGCAGCGATTCGGCCTGTGAAATCATGGGCCAACGTCTCGCGTTTACTTTAAGTTTTACTTTAACTCAGCGCTTAAACGCGCTCGGTTCACAGGGCACCGGTGAGGGAGGGATTCGAACCCTCGGTACCCTTTTGGGGTACGGCGCTTTAGCAAAGCGCTGCTTTCGACCACTCAGCCACCTCACCAAAATCGATCGCGCGAGAATATGGCGGAGAATCGCTGATTGCCAATTGCTGATTGCCAATTGCTGATTGAATGGTCTTCACGTGATTAGCGAGGAGAAGGCGCGCGAGAAAATTCTATCGGCAGTTGCCCCATTGCCGGCAACTGAAGTCTCGTTAGCCCACGCGCTCCATCGTTTCGCGGCAAACGATCTTTTTGCGACAATTCCGCTGCCGCCTTTCGACAATTCGGCGATGGATGGTTACGCGGTCGTCGCAAATTCGGCAGGAAAAAATGCCCGATTAAAAATTGCTGGTGAGCAACCGGCAGGGGTTTCGAAAAATCTCAGCCTGTCGGCGGGAAAAACGATCCGCATTTTTACCGGTGCGCCGATGCCAATCGGGGCCGATGCCGTCGTGATGCAGGAAGAAACGCAACGGGAAGGCGATTTTGTTCTCATCCAGGCTGAACAAACTTCGGTAGGCGATTTTGTGCGCAAAGCCGGCGCCGATCTTGCGGTCGGACAGCAAATTGTAAAGCGAGGCGATCGACTGCGACCGGCGACGCTTGGATTGCTTGCTTCACAAGGGATCGAATCGGTTCGCGTAGGAGCGCAGCCAAGAGTGGCGCTCGTAACGACTGGTGACGAGCTGGCGGCACCAGGGCAACAGTTACGATCAGGCGAAATTTTTGACAGTAACGGCCTAATGCTCGCGTCACTTGCAGCAAAAACAGGCATGGAGGTTGCGATGCGACGGCATTGTCCCGACAACTTCGCTACGCTTTGCACGACCTTACGAGATGCTGTGCACCAGAACGCGGTGATCATCAGTGGCGGCGTCTCGGTCGGTGAACATGATCTCGTGCGGGAAGCATTGCGCGAGATCGGCGCTGAGATCGATCTTTGGCGCGTAGCCGTGAAACCGGGCAAACCTTTTTTGTTCGGCAAACGCGACCGATGCCTGATTTTCGGGCTTCCGGGTAATCCGGTTTCAACTTTCGTGACTTTCCTGGTTTTCGTGCGTCCCGCCCTCTTGCAAATGATGGGGGCAATCGACCTAAGTTTGCCTCGGGCAAACGCTCGGCTTGTTCACGAAATCACCGGCGATGAAACACGACCGCATTATTTCCGAGGCCACTTGGCGGATGGAGCCTTTACTGTGATTGGCCGTCAGGAATCGCATGCCATCTTTGGACTGGCCCGCGCCAACGCCCTGTTGCGAGTGAGACCCGAAGCGAGGCTAAGCGCTGGCAGCGAGGTCGAAGTCTTGTTAATCGATTAAATTACCATGCCCACCGTTGACACGTTCATCTCACCCCTTAGTTTTAGCGCGGTGAAATCGGAAGCAACGCTGGCCGAGCCGACTACGGCACAATTTCGAGCCGATGCGGAACGGCTTTCCCATATTATAATGGAAATGCAGCGTTGTTTTCTGCTGCATCTCTGTAAAGAACTCGCTCCGGGTAACGTTTCCTTCTCCCAATATTTCCTTCTCGCCGCGCTCGATCAAAAAGAAGTGCTAACAATGTCTGCGATCGCGCAAAAGATGGGCCACACCACGGCGGCGGCGAGCGGATTGGTGGCGCGGCTGGAGAATCTCGGCTATGTCACGCGCGCATCCGGGGCGCAGGATCGGCGAAAAGTAATGGTCTGCATCACTGCGAAAGGGTCAGCCCTGGTGCGGCGGATCCGCGAGGAGATGATGGCCAACCTGATGAAGTTGATGGCGCACCTCACGCCATCGGAAAACAAAGCGTGGCTACAAATTTACACAAAAATTTATGACTTCTGTCAGGCAAAACATTCTTCCAACAATCGCTGGGAATGTTAGCTAATACTTGCGTCTGGCATTAACTTCGCGCTTTTCCTCGGGGAAAACCTTTTCTAAAAGCATACCAATGAATCGTCTTAGCCGCGTCGCATTGAGTGCAGTTGTGCTTCTGGCGGTGCAGGCCAACGGCGGGGAAAGCACGGTCGCAACGGATAGCAGCGCGCCGCGAAGATTTACGTTGAATGAAGCGATCCTGACCGCGTTGCAACGCAATCCGACCCTTCTCATCGCGGAACAAGAGATAAAACGGACGCAAGGCCTAATCATTCAGATCCGGGCCGAGGTACTGCCTCACATCACGGCAAGCGGGGAGTATGAATGGATTGATCCGAACCTGCAAGGGGCGAGGATACTTGGAACTACCATAACTGGGACGACCCCAGGCGGGACCGCATCCGTTGTCGACTCAGCTCCATCGCAAGTCAAGGATGTCCAGGCATTGGGCGTGCCGGCGTCGGCAGCGGCGAAATCGGGTAGTAGCAATCTTGCAACGAGCGATGTTTCCTACAGCATCAGCGTTCTTGGAACACAGCTGATTTTTAACGGCACCAGTTGGCCATCCATTCGCGGTACCTTCTTTCAGAGAGATAGCGCCTATTTCGCATTCCGCAACGTTCTGGACCAACTCCTCGCCACCGTGAAAACGCAATTCTACCAAATCGTAGTCAATCGAGAGCTGATCAAGGTACAGGAGCAATCGGTACAGTTGCTGCAGAGTCAATTGCAGGACCAGCAAAATCGTTTCGAAGCAGGAACAGTTCCACGGTTTAACGTGTTGCAGGCGGAAGTGGCTTACTACAATCAGCTGCCGCTATTAATCACCGCGCAAAACAACTATCGAATATCGCAGCTTACTCTAGCCAAGACCCTCGGGCTCGATTTTCGAGCACGAGGCGGTGAAAACCCGCCGCTCGAAGTAGTAGGCGAAATGCCATACGTTCCGCGTACTATTGCCTTGGCCAATGCGATTGAGCTTGGAAAACAACGGCGGCCGTTTCTCAAACAGGCGAGGGCAAACGTCTTGAACCAGCGACAGCAGCTGCGCGCGGCAACCGGCCAGTGGCTCCCAACTATCACTACGACCGGGGGCGGCGAATGGGTGAGCTCGCCCGTGAACTCGAGCTGGCACGACATTTCAAAAGGTTGGATTGCGCGGGTGCAAGGCAGCCTGCCGATTTGGGACAGCGGCCAGATATATGGCCAGGTCAAGCAACAGCGGGCACTCCTCTCGGAGGCGGAACTCACGTACGACGATGACGCTCGGCAGGTTGAGCTGGAAGTGCAGACAGCGTATTCAAACTTGCAGCAGAACCGTGAACTTATTAAGAGCCAGGAGAAAAACGTGGGGCTAGCCGAGGAAGCGCTCCGCCTGGCCAAAGCTCGGCTCGACGCTGGCGCAGGGGTGCAGTTGGATGTCCTCAATGCCCAGGTCCAGTTGCTCACGGCGCAATCGACGCAATTGCAAGCGCTTTTCGGCTACAATTCGTCCCTGGCAGAATTCGACCGGGCCACAGGCGCGCAGAGTACCTATACCGAGTCGTTCGACAATCTGGCGCCACGTGCGACGCGATCGAAGACCTATGATACAGGCAGCGGGATAGACGCCGTGGGCGAACCTAAAAAAAGTTCGACTGCTGTCGTATTACCAAATCGCAGGGCCACTCCCACATCCAAATAAACTTTAGTCATCTAATCCACGCGTCCCTTGCCTACCGCATGTTTTGGAATCTGGCGTGTGAACCTTATTTGGGATTGGAGGTTCCGTGATGCAGCTTCCATTCGAAAAATTCCCCGCGCTGGAGCGGGTCAGCTGTCGTCACGCATTCGTCGGGCGCGTTCGCGGGATCGAATTGTCGCATGACAAAGCGGTTGTTCTGGAAAACCTCGACCAGGTGCATCGGCAGGCGCGGCAGCTTCTTGGTTTGGGCGATCGAAAGTTTATTACGGTGCGCCAGGTTCATGGAGACAAGATCGCACGGGTCTATTCCGTTTCCGCCACTGATCACTGTTTCGAAGGTTGCGATGGGTTGATTAACAATCAGCGCGATGTCTGCCTTGGGGTTTACGTAGCTGATTGCTGCGCGGTTTACCTGGTGGACCGAAATGCCCGGGCAATTGGTTTAGTTCATTCCGGGAAGAAAGGGACAGCATTAGGAGTCGTTAGGAACGCAATCGAATCGATGCGGCAGGAATTTGGGATTGCGTCTGGCGACCTTATTGCCCAACTGAGCCCATGTATCCGGCCACCGCATTACGAGATTGATTTTGCCGCAGAGATCGTCCGGCAATGTCGCGACGCGGGCATCCACGAAATTTTCGACAGCGGAGTCTGCACTGCCTGTGATCTTGACCATTACTATTCGTATCGGGCCGAACAAGGGCGGACTGGGCGCATGCTGGCTTTATTGGCGCTGCCGTAATGCAGCTCGGCCGTCATAGTTGAGCGCCCTGCTTGGAATTTTCCGTTCGCCCTCACCCTACCCTCTCCCCGGTGGAGAGGGGTGCGTGCAATAGCACGGCGCGTGAGGGATCGGGATGTTTTCCAAATTAATCGGCCTCTTGCGACGAGTCCGCGCCGCGTTTGAGCGGACAGATTCCTCGTTTCGTAATCGCGTCGCTCACAAAGCGAAAAAATTCGCGACCTGCTTCCGTCCATTCGCTCTCCCGAGATTTCTCCAGCGCTTGCCGGGTATTGAGCCCGCTAAGATATATCAACTTGAATGCGCGTTTGATCTCATCTCGCTCCCCCCGGGAAAACCCGGCGCGGCGAAGCCCGATCATATTTAACCCAAAGACATAGTTGCGCTCGGCCGCGATAACGAAAGGCGGAATGTCTTTGCCGAAGGCAGAGCCGCCTTGCGCGATGATCAACCTGCCAACGCGCATATTTTGATGGAAGACGCTGCCGCCACCGAGAAAAGCCTGATCGTCCACCGTCACATAGCCGCCCAGCAGCACATTGTTCGCAATGATCACCTTGTTGCCGATAACGCAGTTGTGTCCGACATGCGCATTGGCCATGAGAAAATTATCATCACCGATCTTCGTCGTGCTGTCTCCCGTTGTTCCGCGATGAATGGTACATTGCTCGCGAATGATGTTGCGTTCGCCGATTTCCACGCGACTTGGCGTGGTCGGCGAAAAACTAACGTCTTGCGGCTCACCTCCGATCATTGCGCCGTGCCCGATTCGATTGCCCCGACCGATGGATACTTCCCCTTCAATCACCACACTAGCGCCGATCATGCAATCGTCAGCGATGGTAACGGCGCCGCCAATAACGCTGTGCGGACCGATCTCAACGTTCGCGCCAATCTTCGCACCCGAACCGATAATGGCAGTCAGGTGAATCATTTAAAGCACACCTGCTTCCTTGAAGCTGAAGTATGGCGCGCGGCCTTCTCCCGGCGAACCGATAATGACGTGGTCAAGGAGTTTGATTTGCAATAACTCAGCGGCCTCGGCCAGTCGGCGAGTCAAACTGTGGTCGGCACTGCTTGGAGTAGGATCGCCCGATGGATGATTGTGCACCACGATGATCGCGTAAGCTGCCGCGAGGAGGGCGGGCCGAAATACTTCGCGCGGATGAGCGATGCTTTCATTCACGCTACCGAGGGAAATCTGTTGCGTCTCGAGTAATCGATATCGGGTATCGAGCAGTAGGACGCGCAGCGATTCCTTTTGCAGCGCGCGCATTTCCGTCCCGAAAAATTCATTTACCAACTCCGGCGAATCGATCTTTTCGCGCGAGATTTTTTCCTTTGCCATTCGTTCTCCGAGCTTGAATGCAGCCGCCAGTTGCACTGCTTTGGCGGGACCAATGCCACGAATCTTTCTCAGCTCGCTCGCTGACGTACGCGTAAGGCCACTCAGCGTTTTGTATTTCTCCAAAATCTCGCCGCCCACTTCCACCGCGTTCTTACCGCGCACGCCTGTGCGCAACAAGATCGCGATCAGTTCGCGATTCGTTAGGGCATCGGCTCCGCGTTTCAATAGTTTCTCACGCGGACGATCTTCCTCCGGCAGCTCGCGAATCTTGATCGCCGCCATCGCGCCCGCTGGTTAGGCCGCTTGCACGCGAAGCGATTGTAGCATCAGCGTAATGGTGTCTGCGAAGAGATGGAGCGATTCCAGGGCGCGCGAGTCGGGCAGGTCTTCAAGTTGCGTCCGGGCCTGTTGCGAACGCGCAACGCCGCTGGCGAGCGACTCGTCCATCGCGGCTGCCGCCGTCGTTTTTAACAAAAGACTAACCGAAGCGTAATCGCCTTCGAGAATAAGCTGGCAATAGCGCTCCTTCTCGATCGCTGAAGCATGATGCAATAGCCGCAACATTGGGAGCGTCATCTTGCCCTTGCGCAAATCGGTGCCGAGCGTTTTGCCCGTTGCGCTCTCACGTCCCGCCAGATCAATGCAGTCATCGTAAATCTGATAAGCGGCGCCGAGGTCACGTCCGAAATTTGCCAGCGCTTCGACCTGCGGAGCAGGAGCATTGTTCAGTTTCGCGCCTAGTTCGGCTGCAATCGCAAACAGGGTCGCGGTTTTTAGTTCAATGATTCGAAAATATTCCTCCACCGCCAAATGTAGGTCGAAGCGTCGCTGCGTTTGAATGATTTCTCCGGTGCAGACGTCGCGTGTCGCCCGCGCGATCGCACGACTGATCCCTGCGTCATCAAATTTTGTCGAAAGATCAAGCGCGTGCGCGAAAAGAGAATCGCCCAGGAGCACGCTCAGGGCATTGCCCCAGCGGGCATTCAAGGTTGGCTGGCTACGACGGCGCTCGGCTTCATCCATGACGTCGTCGTGCACCAGGGTGGCGAGATGAATCAGCTCGACGATTACTGCCAGATCGACGTGCGCTTTTGTAACCGCACCCGTAGCGGCGCCGGCCAGGAGAGCGACGAGCGGTCGCATTCGTTTGCCGCCGCTGTCCAGCGCGTAGCTGATATAACCTTCGATCGCAGGATCGAACGCTTCGGTCTGCCGGGCAATGCGAGCCGAAACTTCGTCCAATTGTGGCTGCACCACTGACGCCACTCGCGTCAACGGACTAATTTTTAGCGGTGCCGCGGTCGAGCGCAGGGAAACTTCCACCATCTCAGAATAGAAGACCGGTTTTTAATGTCAAAGCTGCAAGCAGGTTTCTGCGAATTTGATTAGAGGGCCGGGCGCTGTCCCGTCCCAAAATGTATGGGACAACATGGAGGTTGTCCCTCCCAATGCAATCTAGCGCCGCCGCAGCCACAAATCGGTCGCATATTTTGTTGCCGCTAGCTCTTCTGCCGCGCGCATAACATCCGTTCCAATACTGCTAGCGATAATTCGGTCCCCCAACAATCTCGCGAATGCGTTTCGAAACCGCTCATCCAAATTTTCACGCTGGATGCTTCCCTGATGGAGCAAACCGTTGCGTGTTTTGCGCTGCGCTGCTCCCGCAATTTTGCGGTCGTTTTCGATTACGTCCGACACGACAGGATTGGCAAAACAAGAGTCAGAAATTTTCGTCGCTTCCGTCTGGACGAGGGCAGAAACGATTCCGATTTCACGCAGCGCGCTACCTAGAGCCAAATGCACACGCTGATAAATTATTTTCGATGCCAATGCGAAAGCGGCATCCTTTGATCCGATCATGATCGAATAAGTCAGATCCTCCCCGTGCGGCACGATGCCGCCGCCCGTCCAGCGGCGAACGGTTGCGCGATTCCTCGCAATCTCGCATGCCTCGGCAAAACTTACGAAGTAACCGAAGGAGATCGATGGCGAGTTCCAGCGATAAAATCGCAGAATCGGAGTTCGTTTCGTGCCGAGGAGAACTTCGTCGAGCGCCATGTTGAGCGGTCCGGGACGCGGCGTCGGATCGTCAATCACGGTCAGTTCGGAAAACACAGGTTTCAATTTCCTCAACAATTTTCCTGGCTGCAATGATCGGATCGGGCGCAGCGGTGATCGGTCGCCCTGTCACAAGATAGTCCGCGCCGGCAGCGATGGCCTCCGCAGGCGTCATAATCCGTTTCTGATCATGCTCCTCGCTCCCGCGCAGGCGAATTCCGGGTGTAACCAGTTTCAAGCTTTCGCCAACTGCTTTTCGCAACGCGGCAATTTCCCGTGCGCTGGCAACAATTCCCCCGATGCCGCAGTCCGCGCCGATTTCTGCCAATCGAACGACCTGCCGCAAAACGTCCTCAAGCATTCCGACTTCGCGCAATGTTTCGCTGTTTGCGCTGGTCAGCACCGTTACGCCCAGAAGTAACAAATCCTCAGGCGCAGCCGCCACAGCGGCCCGTACCATCTCGCCACCGCCGCTCAGATGCAGGCTCAACATTTGTGCGTCCAACCCGGCAACGGATTCAACCGTTCGCGCGACCGTGTTCGGAATGTCGTACAGTTTGAGGTCCAGAAAAACGTTGGCGCCTGTTTCGCGAATCGCGCGCACGAGATCTGGTCCCTCGGCGGTGAAAAGTTGTAATCCAATTTTCATCCAGCCGGCGAATGGCGCCAGAGTCAGCGCTAGGGAAATCGCTTCCGCGCGGGTGCCGACATCGAGTGCGATAATCAGGCGGTCGCGCGCGGAAGCTTTCATCTCGTCAATCTCGGCTAACTTGTGAACAGAATGCAAGGGATGGAAGAACTGGCGCACGCGAAGGTGAACCTTTTTCTGCGTGTGTTACGGCACCGCGAGGATGGCTTTCACGAAATCGAAACCTTGATGGCCCCAGTCACGCTCTGCGATTCGCTCGAGATCGAATCTGCGAATAAGGTCGAATTCCGCTGCGATAAGCCGGCCCTCGCCGGCGAGGACAATTTGGTAGTGCGCGCAACGCGTCTGTTTTTTTCCGAGACAAATCGCGAGCCGAAGGTTCGGCTTACGCTTCGCAAAAAAATTCCGCACGGCGCTGGGCTGGGCGGCGGAAGTAGTGACGCGGCCGCAGCCTTGCGCGGGCTCAATCGCTTCTTCGATGTCGGGCTTTCGCGTGAACGGCTAAGCATCCTGGCGGCACAATTGGGTTCGGACGTTTCGTTTTTCTTGAATGAAACTGCTGCAATATGCCGTGGGCGAGGCGAGATCGTGACGCCGGCGGCTTTGCCGGAACCATTGAGTTTGTTGGTGCTGAAGCCCGAATTTGGGATCCCGAGTTCATGGGCCTATTCACGTTGGCAGGCTGCGCGCGAAGTTGCGGGCGAGATCTATCGACCGCAAAAATTTGGCGATATCGCTTTCGTAAACGATTTGGAACGGCCTGTTTTCGAGAAGTTTGTTTTTCTCGCACAGTTGAAAACCTGGTTGCTCAAGCAACCTGAGATTAGCGCGGCATTAATGTCAGGCTCAGGTTCCACGATTTTCGCGGTGCTGCAGTCCAATGTAGATGGCGATTTGGTTGCGCAGCGCGCCAAGTCCGAGCTCGATTCCCAATTGTGGTCGTGGGTTTGCAAGACAATCTGATTCCGGGTAGCGCACGCGTCTCGCGTGTTGGTTTCGGCGTCTCGCCGAAACGGACTTTAGTTCTTCTCTCTGGGGAGCGCGGGCTGCTAGCCCGCAGTTGCCGGCAGCTGCCGGCAACTCCTGTACGTGCCCAGGGATCGGTTGAATCTTGCAACGGTTTCGGCAAGCTGCCGAAACTTACAGGCTGGCAGCCTGTGCCTCCCCGGAAATGAGCTATCCGGCAACGCAGTGTCTTAGGTGCCCGGTGGCTGGCCGCGTTGAACAATCTTTGGCGTAAAGTCCGCGATCCGAGGACGGGATCGCTAACACGCGAGACGCGTGCGCTACCCAAATCAATTTGCTGCGACGATTATTCTTATTCGCCCACGTTTCGCTGCAAAACGGCGCGCGCGTATTCGCGATTAAGTTTGGCGATGAAACTGGCGCTGATTTCCGCCGGGCACACTGCTTCGCATTCGTAAGTGTTCGTGCAATTGCCGAAACCTTCTGCGTCCATTTGCCGCACCATTTTTGTCACCCGCGACGTCCGTTCCGGCGCCCCCTGCGGCAAAAAGGCGAGATGCGAAACTTTTGCCGCGGTGAAAAGCATGGCCGAAGCGTTCGGACAAGCCGCGGCGCAGGCTCCGCAACCGATGCATGCGGCGGCTTCCATCGCCAGATCCGCGTTATGTTTTGGGACCGGAATGGAATTCGCTTCCGGCGCGGAACCGGCGCGCGCCGCGATGAAACCACCAGCCTGCACGATGCGATCAAGCGAGCTACGATCGATTACCAGATCGCGCACCAGCGGAAATGGTTTTGCTCGAAATGGCTCGACCGTAATCGTCTTTCCATCGTCGAAGGACCGCATGTAAAGCTGGCAGGCGGCCGCGGGATGCTTCGGACCATGCGCTTGTCCGTTAATCGTTAGCGCGCAGGTGCCACAAATTCCTTCGCGGCAATCGGAGTCGAATGCAATCGGCGCTTCGCCGCGTTCTGTGAGCTCATCGTTAACGATGTCGAGCATTTCCAGGAACGAGGTATTCGGGGCAATATTTCGCGCTTCATAAGTGGTGAATCTGCCTTTCGATTTCGCGGTCGCCTGTCGCCAGACTCTGAGTTGGAAATTCACGAAAATGTTAAGTGTTAAGCTTTAAACTTTAAGTTCAGGAGGTAAGCAATGACACTGCCTTAGAGCTTGAAGCTGTGAGCTTAAAGCTCATTTGTAACTCCTTTGCGTAAGATGCACCGCCTCAAAATGCAGCGGCTCGCGATGCAATTTCGGACGCTCGACTTTTCCGTTCCCCTGAAATTCCCACGCGAAAACTGCGGCGAAATTTTCATCGTCACGCTGGGCCTCGCCATCGGGCGTTTGATGTTCTTCACGGAAATGTCCGCCGCACGATTCGTCCCGCTCGAGGGCATCGATGCACATCAATTCGGCGAATTCGAGAAAATCAGCGATCCGTCCGGCGCGTTCGAGCGATTGGTTGTAGCTTTCGCCTTCGCCGGGGACCCGCACCTTTTCCCAAAATTCATCACGCAAATCTGGAATTTTCTCGAGCGCCTCGCGCAAGCCTGTCGCATTTCGCGCCATGCCGCATTTGTCCCAAAGCAGCAGACCCAGCTCACGGTGGAATGAGGTGAGTGTGCGTTCCCCATTCACCTCCAGCAATTTTTTCACGCGCTCTCGGACTTCGGATTCGACCCGTTTGAATTCCTCATCATCAGTCGAGGGCCGTTTGCCGATTTGTCCGGCGAGATAATTCGGCAGTGTGTAGGGCAAAACAAAATAACCATCGGCCAAACCTTGCATGAGTGCACTGGCTCCGAGCCGGTTCGCGCCGTGATCGGAAAAGTTCGCTTCCCCGATGACATGCAGGCCGGGGATGTTGCTCATCAAGTTATAATCCACCCACAACCCGCCCATGGTGTAATGCACTGCCGGATAAATCCGCATCGGCGTCTTGTAGGCGTCTTCGGCCGTAATTTTTTGGTAGATATCAAAAAGATTTCCATAGCGCTCGCGAATGGTATCTTCGCTCAAACGGGAAATAGCGTCGGCAAAGTCGAGATAAACGCCGCGCCCCCCAGGTCCGACACCACGTCCTTCGTCGCATACTTCCTTGGCTGCGCGTGAGGCGATGTCGCGGGGCGCGAGATTTCCAAAGCTTGGATATTTTCGCTCGAGGTAATAATCGCGATCCGCATCCGGAATATCTTTCGGCGGTTTGGCGCAATCTTCAGTCCGTTTCGGCACCCAAACGCGTCCATCGTTGCGCAGCGATTCAGACATTAAAGTCAGCTTTGATTGATGGTGACCGGTTACTGGAATGCAGGTGGGATGAATTTGAGTGAAGCACGGATTGCCGAAGAGGGCGCCCCGTTTGTAAGCGCGATAGCTGGCGGTGACATTGCAGCCGCGCGCGTTGGTCGAAAGAAAAAAAACATTGCCGTAACCACCGGTCGCGAGAACCACGGCATCGCCGGCGAAGGCCTGGATTTCCCCGGTGCAAAGGTTGCGGGTGATAATTCCCTTGGCATGACCATCAACCAAAACAAGATCGAGCATCTCGGTTTGCGGAAACATTTTCACCGTGCCGAGCGCGATTTGGCGGCACATTGCCTGATAAGCGCCGAGCAAGAGCTGCTGGCCGGTTTGGCCACGGGCGTAAAACGTCCGTGAAACTTGGGCGCCGCCGAAGGAGCGATTGGCGAGGAGTCCGCCATACTCGCGCGCGAACGGGACGCCCTGTTCGGTGCATTGATCGATGATGAGATTGCTGACTTCGGCCAGCCGGTAAACGTTTGCTTCGCGCGAACGGAAATCGCCGCCCTTGATGGTGTCGTAAAACAATCGGAACACGCTATCGCCGTCATTTTGATAATTTTTGGCAGCGTTGATGCCTCCCTGTGCCGCGATAGAATGGGCGCGACGCGGCGAATCCTGATAACAAAAACATTTCACCCGATAACCAAGCTCGCCCAGGGTGGCCGCGGCCGATCCGCCAGCCAGTCCCGAGCCCACCACGATGATCTCGAATTTCCGGCGATTATTTGGGCTAACGAGACGCGAATTATTCTTGTGGTTCCGCCATTTTTGCTCGAGTGGACCAGGCGGAACCTTGCCTTCGAGTTTTCCGATCATAATTGCTGTGCCGGTTGGATGAGACCAAGTAAAACCGCGACCGGGATGGCGGTGTAACCGATGAAAAGAAGCCAGGCGAAAACGCGCGCCCCAAATGCGAGCTGCGGCGTCAACTTCTTGTCATTCAATCCGAGCGATTGGAAAAAGCTCGAAGCGCCATGGGTGAGATGAAGGGTGAGCAAAAACAGGCCGATAATGTAAAAGGCCGAGACGTAGACGTTTTGGAATCCGTAAACCATCATCGAATAAACGTCGTAGTGATTGAGCGGATCGTTTTTCAACATTGGGAAATGGGCATTGAATTTCCGGCCGGTAAAATGAAGGAGATGAAAAACGACGAAAGCGAGCACAACCAAGCCACTGACGACCATGTGGCGTGAAGCGTAGCTTGCCTTGATGTAATTCCTTTTTTCGTAGCCCTGCGGACGGGCACGCCGGTTATCGAGCGCGAGGCTGACCGTAAAATAAATGTGGAGGAAAACCGCGATTAGGAGGGTGACCCGCACCGCCCAGAGCAGCGGGCCCAGATCGCGGAGATGTTGCGCATAATCATTGACCCAACGCGGCCCAAGAAAAATTTGCAGATTGCCCAGCAGGTGTCCAATGACGAACAACATCAGAATCACCCCGGTAAGGGCGACGATCATTTTCTTGCCTATGGAAGAGCGATAAAAGCCGGGGAAGTTGGTCACGAAGGCAATACAGTTGTCTTTTTTAATTTAGCGTTCAATCAAGATCGCGCAGAGGCAGCGGACAACATGTCCGCTAGGCGCACAGGTCGCCAGCCTGTGTTCCTTGAAGCGCGTCCGGGAACACAGACTTTCCAGTCTGTGCGCCCAGCGGAGTTTTACTCCGCTGCTGCCGCCAACCCTGTCAACATTGTCCGCTGAGCGCGCAGGCTGATAACCTGTGTTCCATTGCCTGCGTGGCGGCTCGTGTCATAATTCGCAGGTCATGTCCGTTGTTTCTACCGAGTTGCCACGACGTTCCTTTGGCGAAACGATGCGTGCCGATGTCTGGTGGACGCAACCGTTGCTGGTGTTTCTTGGGCTTGGCGCATTCATTGTTTATTCGACCTGGGCGGCATTCCAGGGAGCCCATTATTTTTTTGGTAACTACATCTCGCCATTTTATTCGCCGGAAATCTTTGGCGATTCGCCCCATAGCTGGTTTGGGCCAAAACCGAGCTGGTGGCCGGGCTGGCTTTTATTCTCGCCCGCGCTCTTGATTTTGTGGGCGCCGGGCGGGTTTCGGCTCACCTGCTATTATTACAGGGGCGCCTACTACAAAGCCTTCTGGGCCGACCCGCCGGCCTGTACGGTGGGCGAGCCACGCAAGACTTATTTGGGCGAACGTTCCTTCCCGCTTATCATGCAGAACGTTCATCGCTATTTTCTTTATCTCGCGCTGATTTTTATCGTGATCCTTTCAATCGACGTTTGGAAGGCGCTCTGGTTTACCGATTCCGCCGGTAAAACGTCCCTTGGCGTTGGTATCGGCACCATTGTGCTGGTTATTAACGTCGTTTTGCTTGGCGGCTACACCTTTGGCTGCCATTCGCTCCGGCATTTGATTGGTGGATTTCGCGATCAACTTTCACGCGCACCGGCCTGCTACCAGGCCTATCGCTGCGTTAGTTGCTTCAATCGCCGTCACATGCTTTGGGCGTGGATGAGTCTGTTTTGGGTCGGCTTCAGCGATCTTTACGTGCGGCTTTGCTCAATGGGTATCTGGCACGACTTCCGTCTCATTTAGACAGGGGCAAACCTCTTACCCAGGCTGCGCATTCGGAAAGCGAGGACGACCAACAGAATTCCGAAAAGAAGTGCGTACGCTCCGACCCACCAAATCAAGACCAAGGCGCCAGCAGCCGGTTGAAGCAATAGCACGACTCCAAAAGCAACCGAAGCAATCCCGGCCAAAACAAGCAACCATTCATTATTGATTAGCTTGCGCAATTTGATCGCGGCGACGATCTCCAAAATCCCGGTCACCATTGCCCAGCAGGCGATCAAAATGAGGAGCCCGATGGCAGTGATGCCGGGCATAACGAAGGCGAGCAGCCCGGCGAGGATGCCGAGCAATCCACCAAGAATTAAGCTGCCGAACCGAGGGTACCCTTTTGGAGCTTTGGCCGCGACGATTAAGGATAAAACGCCATGCACCAGCGCGAATGCGCCGAACAGCCAGACCAGCGTGATCAAGGTGGCGCCGGGCCAGACAAACGCCAGCACACCGAAGATCACCGCAGCCAAACCGCGCAAGGCCAGCAGCCACCAATTGCGCCTGAGGGTATCGGCAGCCGTCCCTGTAATATCAATAGCTCCATTCATGTTTGCTTCCTCCATTTTTGGATTTCGATTTTCTTTTCCGCGGCAGATTCATCGTCGACGACGAACGCGCCTTCTGTAATTGTTTTTGATGGGTTAGGTCGAGAATAATTTTGGCACGGTCCTAATTTCTACGAACGCGGATCTCCAATGCGCCACCCAGGCTTCCAGCGTTTATCGTGCGGAAGACAGGCCGTCCGTTCGACAGGCTTAGGCCCGATGGGAGACCCATCTTCCCAGTTCCTTCGCGTCAATGGTTGAGCACATTAAAGTTGGCAGTTAGAAGGTCGATGCTTTAAGGCTCATTCAAAGCATGGCTGACTACGAAACTTTTCAGCACGACGTTCTCGTGATTGGTGCGGGCGGGGCGGGGTTGCGCGCGGCCATTGAAGCGTCAGCTGCTGGAGTGTCAGTCGGGCTGGTTTGCAAATCGCTTTTGGGCAAGGCGCACACCGTGATGGCGGAAGGCGGGATCGCTGCGGCGCTCGCCAACGTCGACGATCGCGACAATTGGAAAGTGCATTTTGCCGACACAATGCGTGGTGGTCAATACGTGAATCAATGGCGCATGGCCGAGTTGCACGCGAGAGAAGCGCCGGATCGCGTGCGCGAGCTGGAAGCCTGGGGCGCAGTATTCGATCGCACCAAGGATGGCCGCATTCTTCAGCGCAACTTTGGCGGTCACAAATATCCGCGCCTGGCGCACGTGGGCGACCGCACCGGGCTGGAAATGATTCGCACCCTCCAGGACCACGGCGTGCACCAGGGCATCGAGGTGTACATGGAGCATACGATTCTTGCGTTGCTCAAAGATGGTGAACGGGTCGTCGGAGCCTTTGGTTACGAACGCGAGCGCGGCCGATTCAGAATTTTTCGAGCAAAAGCGATCGTGCTCGCCACCGGCGGAATTGGCCGTGCTTACAAAATCACAAGTAACAGTTGGGAATCGACCGGCGACGGTCTCGCGCTCGGCTACGAAGCGGGCGCGGAACTGATCGATATGGAGTTTGTTCAATTTCATCCCACCGGAATGATTTGGCCACCGAGCGTGATGGGAATCCTGGTGACGGAAGGAGTGCGCGGCGAAGGCGGAATTCTCACAAACAAAGAGGGACGCCGTTTTATGTTTGAAGCCATTCCGGAAAATTACAAAGCGCAGACCGCAGACAACGAAGAAGAAGGATGGCGCTATTGTCAGGGTGACAAAAACGCGCGGCGACCGCCGGAGTTATTGACGCGCGATCATGTCGCGCGCTGCATTGTTCGCGAAATCAAAGAGGGACGGGGGAGTCCGCACGGTGGCGTTTACCTGGACATTGCCTGGATCAAGCAAAAGCTGCCGAATGCGTTCGACTATATAAAGAGAAAATTGCCGAGCATGTATCATCAGTTCAAACAACTGGCCGATATCGATATCACTGAGCAGCCGATGGAAGTCGGGCCGACCACACATTACGCCATGGGCGGAATTCATGTCGATCCCGACACGCAAATGTCGCGCGTGCCCGGATTATTTGCGGCGGGTGAGTGCGCCGCCGGCATCAACGGCGCGAACCGGCTCGGCGGCAATTCCCTTTCTGATATTGTTGTTTTCGGAAAACGCGCCGGCGAATTCGCTGCGAAATTCGCAAAGGAAAATTCGCTGGGCAAAATCGAACAGGACAAGATCGACATCCTCGCCCGCGAGACATTGGCACCATTCGAGCGCAGCGCCGAAGAGAATCCTTATACAGTGCAACGCGATTTGCAGGAGGTGATGCAAGCCGATGTCGGCATTGTCCGAACCGAATCGGAAATGAAATCCGCACTCGAACATTTGAAAACGTTGGGGGAACGCGCGAACCGCGCCGGTGTCACCGGCCATCGTGAATTTAATCCTGGCTGGCACACCGCGCTCGATCTGCAAAATTTGCTTACGATTTCCAAAGCGATCGCACGCGCGGCGTTGGAAAGAAAGGAGAGTCGCGGCGCGCAATTTCGTGAAGATTACCCAAATAAGGACGAACGCTTTGCCAAAGTGAACACGATGATTTCGAAAGCGCCCGATGGCTCCATGCAAATCCGATTGGAGCCCTTGCCGGAAATGCCGGATTATCTCAAACAGGTGATTGAGGAGATGAAGTGAGGCATGAATCGAGAACCGTGAATCGAGAATCGAGAATCGAGAATCGTGATACCCATTAAAGACAAACCCACAAAACAATCGGCATCGACATTTGAAGGGATATCGAAAAGTTCGGCTTGGCGAGCCAAATGCGTCGCGCTGCTCTTTCGTTAACAAACAATATCGCCGAAGGGCACGGCCGATATCATTATCTGGACCAAATTAGATTTACGCTTCAGTCGCGCGGTTCTCTAGAGGAGTTGATCGACGACCTGAATACCTGTGGGGACGAGCAATACCTGCCCGCTGATCGCGTCGATTGCCTAAAGCAAAAGGGCTGGCGACTGCGACAGCTAATTGACGGCTACATAGGTTATTTACGCGAGCAAAAGAAGTCCGACGCATCTTCGTCGGCTCAGGAAGCTTCGCCTCTGTATGGCGTTATGGCGGCCATCGGTGACGATTCACGATTCTCGATTTAACGAATTACGATGGCAACCGCCACCTTCAAAATCTGGCGCGGCGATGCGAGCGGCGGCGAATTTAGCGAATACACTACCGAAATATCCGAGGGCATGGTTGTGCTCGATGCCGTGCACGACATTCAGCGGACGCAGGCGAACGATCTGGCCTGTCGCTGGAACTGTAAGGCGGGCAAATGCGGCTCGTGTTCGGCGGAAGTAAACGGGATGCCGAAGCTCATGTGCATGACGCGAATGAGCGATCTGCCGCTAGAGCGGCCGATCACGCTTGAGCCGATGAAAGCATTCCCAGTGGTGAAAGATTTGATCACCGATGTGTCGTGGAATTTTCGGGTGAAAAAGCAGATCAAGAAGTTTAAACCGCGCCCGCCCGATGCGCCGGATGGCACCTGGCGAATGCAACAGGAAGACATCGATCGAGTGCAGGAATTCCGAAAATGTATCGAATGTTTTCTTTGTCAGGATGTCTGTCACGTCTTACGCGATCATCAGATGCATGATCGCTTTATCGGGCCGCGCTTTTTGATTTACGCGGCCGCGCTCGAGATGCACCCCCTCGATACCGAAGATCGGGTGACGGAATTGCGCGAAGCCCACGGAATCGGCTACTGCAACATCACGAAATGTTGTACCAAGGTTTGTCCGGAGGAGATTCAAATCACGGACAACGGAATTATTCCGTTGAAAGAACGGGTGGTGGATGAGTTTTATGATCCACTGGGATGGATTTGGCGGCTGGGGAAACGGAAGGGTGAATCGTGAATCGGTTTGTATTTAGCGATTTAACGATTTAACGAATCACCATCTTCGCCATGTCGGAACTGAAACAGCTCTCAACGGACGCGATCCCGGGCGCGCTGGAAAAAGCGGAACGCTACCGCCTACTAAACGAACCGGCCGAAGCGGAAAGCATTTGTCTCGACGTTTTGGCGGCAGAGCCGGAAAATCAGGAGGCCTTAATTATATTGTTGCTGGCAGTGACGGATCGTTTCAGCAAGAGCTATGGTGTGAGCGATACGCAAGCGAAAGAAATTCTGCGCAGGATTACGGGTGAATACGAACAAGCCTACTATAGTGGCATTCTCGCAGAGCGCCGCGCAAAAGCTCAGCTTGCGCGCGGCACACCCGGTTGCGCGCATCAGGCCTACGAGAGTCTGCGCGAAGCAATGCATTGGTTCGAAAAAGCTGAAGCTATTCGCCCGTCCGGAAATGATGATGCCCTTCTACGCTGGAACACCTGCGCCCGTATGATCGCACGCAATCAACTCACCGCCCGGGAAGAAGAACGAGCCGAGCCTCCGCTGGAATAATCCGGCCGCTACAGCGAAACGTCGGCACGCGTCCTCTCGCCGGGAGGCGGAGGACCCTCTCCAGATTTCGCCGCGCCGTCCACAATCAGGCGGTAGAAACCTTCGAGCGTGCGGGCACTCTTTTCCCAATCAAAGTTTTGTGCGTAAAAGGTCAACGCGCCTTCACTCAGGCGCTGCACCAAGAGCGGATCCTTTAGGAAGTGGATTATGGTCTGCACAATTCCCAACGCATCGACCTTTGGCAAAACCCATGCGTGTACCCCGTGTTGAACGAAACGACCAACGTTAGTTCGTGGCAGGACAACTGGCCGCCCCATCGCAAAAAATTCCGGCAGTTTCGACGGTAATCGGTATTCGTTGAATTGATCCGCAGTCCCAGGCTGGATCAGAAAGTCAGCCAGGCTAAGAACGCGCCCAATTTCGGTATGTTTCACGTAGCCTAATTCAACCGAGTATTTTCGCGCCCATTGCCCGTCAGTGCCGAGAAACGGGTAGTAGTCTCGGCCCGCGCGCACCAGGGTAGTTGGTACTCCTTCACGATGGAGCATCGCTACCGCAAGGTACAGGCTCCGTACTTCACGTGCATTCGCGGCATGGACGTTACCGGTGTAGGAAAGCACGATGCTGTTCACCGGGATGCGCAATTCCTTGAGAAGCACCTTGTCTTTCGGGCAGGCGTAAAATAGCTCGGAACTCGCTCCCGGCCAGAGAAGCAGCCGCGGTGTTGCCGGAGGCACGAACTTCTCCAGCCGATCCATGATGATGGTCATGCCTGAAGCCTCCGCAATAAACTGCCGGTAAAGCCGCGGATGTACAAGCGAAGAAGGAATCTCTTCCTCCGGCATGCCTGCCCCTTCGGCGAACGGCATCTGGAGATTCGCTTCGAAGATCGTCTCTTCGTTATCTTCGAGGTGTAAACAGAGTTCGAACGAGCACAAGCGCCTTAGTTTTTCGCATAGACGCCGCACGTTTTCTCTGGGCGTCCATGCGTGCACCAACTCGGGCGGACGACCATCCTTAAACAATCGTAACCAGTCGCCGCTAATCTCAGAAAAGTTGGCAATGGCATAATTGCGAGGTCCGAGGTTCTCACAACTGATCTTGTTTTTTGGCACGGTAACTGCCACGCGATGTCCAAACACCACCAGCTGATTTGCAAAGTTATGGACGTGAATCGCACTATTAGCTCCGAAATCGTGATAAAGAACGAAAAGTATATTCACCGTTCAGGAGCGAGGCTGTAGTCACCACGCTCTACGTTGAGATTCCGGTTATAGTAGGGATCTCCGCGCTGGATGACCTCTTCCCACTGGTCGAGTAACAGATATCGATCAACTACGTCGTAGTAGCTCTGTCGCGACAAAGATTCGTGATGCAGAAGCACTGCTTGCGGCGTCCAAATAATGCGCAGACCGCGCTCGCGCAAACGCAGGCAGAAATCAAGATCCTGGTAGATGGTAAAGAAGTGTTCGTTCAATTCTCCGACCTCGAAGAAGGTGGATTTTCGGACAGCCATGCAGGCGGCTGTAACAGCCGATACTTCGCGCGCACAGGACAGGCTGCCGGCGTAACCATCCGACTTCGCCCTAAAACCCCGCATACTGTGGTCGGCGGTTCCACGCATCCCGAGGATTACTCCGGCATGTTGCACCGAGCCGTCGTCGTGCAGGAGAAGAGCTCCGACTGCGCCGACGTCGCGCTGCTCAGCATAATAGAGCAGGTGATCGAGCCATTCACGGGAAATGATCTCAGTATCGTTATTGAGAAAGACGAGATATTCCCCGTCGGCACGCCTTGCGGCGAGATTGTTGGCGCGAGAGAAATTAAACGGATTCGGCAGGTAAATGCGAGTAACTGGATAGTGCCGCATGAGCTCGAGTGCCTGAGCGTCGCCTGTATCGTTATCCACCAGAATTACTTCGTAGTTTGGGTACGCGGTAGTCTCAAAAAGGCTTTTAAGGCAACGCGCAAGTAGGTCCGGGCTATCTCTTGTAGGGACAGTGATGCTGATCTTTGGAGAAGAAGAACGCGGCTTTGGAACTATTCTAAGCCGATGGGGAGCTGATCCAGCCCTAGCTTCGGCCGGCAAATTAACTCGCTGGAGGTGAGCATTAACGGCTTTTTCTTGAAGGACTGCCGCTTGAGGCTTCGCTGCCGAAGTTTCAGCAATGCTTCCAGGAGTTTTTCGCCAATGGTAAAGGATTCTGGGCACGTGACCGATGCGAGCGCCAGTCTCGCCAACCCGCAGCATGAACTCAAAATCTTGCACCCCATCGAAGTTAGTATCAAAGCGGACCCGACAAGCTAAATCGCGCCGAAGACAAAGCAGGTGACCTACATACATAGCCCCGCGAAAATATTCCGGCGACCAGTCTGGCTTGAAGAATGGTTCCGTTAAGAGCCTGCGGTTATCGTCCAGCTTATCCTCATCGGAATAAACGACGTCAAAACCCTGGCTCAGTACATCGTACATTGCCTGCAACGCCTCTGGCGCCAGTAGATCATCGTGGTCCAGAAAACAAACGAACTCACCGCGCGTCATTTCCAGCGCCTCGTTAGCGGCGGCGCTGATGCCTTTGCTTGAGCTTAGCTTCACGTGAATGTTGGGATGCGCCTGGGCAAGGGATTCTAATATTCGTTTTGTCTGCATATCTTGCGAGCCGTCATCGACCAGGCACCATTCCCAATCGGTGAAACTTTGGTTCAGCAGACTGGCGCCGGCCTCGACGAACCATCGCGGTGCAGTGTTAAAAGTAGGAGTAATCACTGTGATGATCGGCTTGGTAACATTGGCACGAGCAAGATGTTGCTGAATATGGGGTCCCAGCAGGGGTAGAACTTCATCCGCGCTTACATTGGGATAGAGCACCGGTTGGCTGCCGTTCGCATGAATCGGCCGATCGAGCCGCTCAGTGGGAGGAGGCTCAATAGCAGGAGCTGATGTCGAGCGGTGGCGCGGCGGAGCAGGCGCAGCGAGCGAGTGCTCCAGCACGAGACGCCACGGCCCATCGTGAGTAATAGCTTCCAGGCGGATAACCGAAGTTTCGGGCGTGACAGGAATCCGGAGCGAAAATCCGCTGTATAGTGTTGCCGGGTCAGTCATCGCCATTTTCGCGACATCCGCCCGCTGCAAGCCGTAGCGCGCGAAGTATGATTTGCGGCCAATCTTGGCGCGCACGCCGACGATCTGCGGCCCACCGCGAGTGAAGCACCACCCGGTGAGCTCAACCGAATTGCGCCGGGCATTCCAAACGCCGGGACCATCGAGCGCGAAAACAATTTCATCGGCCGCTGGCTCGGGCGTGGCTGCTTTACGGCGCGACAGATGTCGCTCCGCTTTCCAAAGCGGTTTCGCCGCCTTCCAAACAAGTGACTCCTGGAGCTCTGTAATCCACTTCTCGCGTTCTTTCAGCCGAGCGGCAAAGTCAGCCCGGCGAACCCGGTTCTCCCAAACTTCCCGCTCCAAACGCTCAAGTTCCGAGCGATGGGCAGCGAGCTCTGCTTGATGTTCGTCTAGCGCGACTTCAAGACTCAAGCGTTGTTCTTCCAAGCTGCGCAAATTATTTTCCAAAGCAGCACGCTGCCGCTCCGTCTCCCGTAATTGCGCTTCCCTTTTCGCGAATGCAGTACGCTGGCGCGATTGAAGCGCAGCAAAATACTCCGCAACGGTCTCGGGTCCGATATCGAGTCGTAGCCATATTTCCAGCTTGAGCGGTAAGCCGGAAGCGACATCGATCCGCGGCAGCAACACCTGAGGATCAACGCCGTAGTTGAGAATCCGGAAAACGCGCTCGTCCGGCGCGACCACCGCTGTCCCGCCGACGACCAGCTGAGCTAGTTCAGCCACTCCACGCGCTCTCCATATCAGTTGGTTTGTGGCCATGCGGACTTGGATGCGCGCAATCTGGATTACACCTATCTCGTTCCCTGGATCGAACCGCAGCGGTGCGCTGCCGTCACCCAAGCCGTGCGGCAGATCAACCCGCACACGACGCCACCGATTCCGCGGAAAAGCAGCCGTGCTGCAGGGATGTTCATCGTAACTCCCATTCTGCGATACGAAAATCTGGAGCTTGGCCTCGGCCTCGTCCTTTGCCAGCCACTCGCGCGCGCTGTGAACGACAAGCTCGGAATCGACCGGGTCCTCGAAGATCCCGACGTTCATTGCTGGCAAGTCCGCGGTCGAGCACAAGGCAAGTAAATAGCGCGGTCGCGTCAGGCCCTCTTCGCCGTCAGCGTGGTAATAATCTCCACGATAGCTCACATAACGCACATGCGATCGGGTAGCTGCGGAGTCTTCGGCGACGTTGGATGCATAGGCAACGCGTTGGCCAAATAGCTCAACGTTTTTGAAGTACCGCTGCAGTAGCTGCTTAAACTCATCGCGTGAAAGCTCCTTTGTGTGGTATGGGTTCGGCGGAAGGTCGGGCGCGTTATATTGATCCTTGTCAGGAGTTGATACGATCAGAAGGCCGGCTGGCTTTAGAACGCGTTTTATTTCACCCAGTATTCCTTCCTGGTCGGCCACGTGCTCGATTGTCTCGAAGCATGCTACCAAATCGATACTGCAAGAAGCGATTGGCAGATCAGTTGCCGAACCCACCACAAACTTCAGGTTTTCGCGCTGATACTTGGCCGAAGCCGCAGTAATTGTTTCTTCGCAAATGTCCACGCCGGTAACACGGTCAGCGGTTTGGGAGAGCAGCGCAGCGCCAAACCCTTCTCCACAGGCAAGGTCTAGCACTCTTTTCCCGCCACTAAGATCCCGCGCAATGGCATACCGATGCAGATGTTCCATCGCCGTCTCGCCTTTGATGCTTGGAACGAGACGTTCGATATGCGGATTATGCACAGGAGTTGCGGACTGGCTTGGCACGGGCATCACCGCCAAGCTAAGCACGATAGCTTCTTCATCAACCACGAGCTACGCAGGTCACCGCACTTTATTGTAAGCGATTGCGAACGCATTATCGCGGGTACTGCAGCGAGTCGAATATCGGCGGCGGTCCCCGCAACCACGATTCGTACACCGGCACAACGAAGTAGGAATGCAATACACGTGTTCCAACGAGATTGATTTCAGTAAACCAGTGACTGAAAGCAACGCGGTCAGCCCCGTAGATATCTGGAAAAGCTACATGAAGGTCGCGACGGTTTTCGTAAATATAGGTGCCAAGGTTTGTGATCACCGGTGGAATTTCAGCTCCATGCGAATCTTTTTCTGAGACCGAGTTCAGCCAGTCGTAGTAAGTTTCTGCCATGGCTATTTTTTCCGGTGTCATAAACGAGTGGGGAAGAAACGGTAAGCTACTTGGCGGAGGCGGAGGACGGGTAGGTAACCCCGATTCGGCCTTTTCGCACGCCTCCGTATACCCATCGAGACTGTACCCGAGCCAGTCGATTTGCGACGGGTACGGAGGCAGGTGCGCTAGCGTACGAACAATAGAAGCCGGCAGGCTCGTCTTCCAATTTCCCACCCCGCCGCCGCGAAAGAAAACAGCATCTGCTTGCGCATCTTTGCGCATCTGTTCCAATCGGCATCTCTCCAGACAAGCTAAAATGTGTTCGCGCGAGACGGGAGAGATTTGATTCGTTAACGGGTGGACAGTTTCGAATGGCTTATACCAAAGATCTTCGTAACGAATTCCATAGCTCAACCTCCGTTGCAGCCACGCAATTGAGAAATGCAATGTCTTGAAGAATTTTTCTCTGACATACGCCTGCAAACGGTCGCTCGCAGGCAAATCGTCATCTGTTTCCCGCTTTTCGCCATTCGTGAGAAGATTAGTCGTCTCGGCATCAATTCGTGTCCGCTCGCGGAAGTTGCGGACATAATAATAGAGTGAGACTAAAGTATCGGCCGGGTGCCGGATTGTAGTAATTAGGATTACACCGCGATCCCGTGCCCAGCGCACAAGTGACTCAAAAGGCGGCAGGTGTTGGTGGGCGATCCAGCGCTCTCCAAGTTGATCGTAGGGATGTGCGTCAAACGGCCGCCAAAATTCTGGAGGAGGAAAATCTACAATGGGTAAACCGTAGATAAGAGAAAGGCAGTACTTAATCCACGTATTACCCGTCCTTGGTGTGCTTACGATTAGAATTTTCAGGTCGCTAACGGACTTCTCAGGAATCATCGAACTACCGCTTTGATTAGATGAAAAAGCACAACCTTCTAAGTAATCTACTGCAGCTTTCGCCCACTAAGATCTGTGAACTCTATGTTAGACCAGCCAGTCCACGCCCAGTCGATTTTGCCGCTCGGGCCGGGCAAGGTACGCAACGCAAGCTGACCCTCGCTGTCGCGCGGAAGATCAGCTTCGAACCTCTGCACCTCTCGATCCCCAGCTGTGGTTAGTGGAGCTAGGATTCGACGGCAGAAAACGGTGCGCCCCGCGTTTGGAATCCTTGGCACGAATTCAACCTGGAAAGTAGCTCCGGCTGTGTTCCCCATCGTGTATGACTCTTCTTTCATAGCGAATTCGCCCCGCACGTGCGCAGCTTGGGCGGGAATATCCAGTCGGACTTCGCCCGTTGGATGAACCAGTAAAAACTCGCGTCCTTGTACAAAGAAGCGTTCGACTGGGATATGCGTAGTGATCTGTGCCGCCGGATGACCGAGAACATCAGCATAGCCGCGCAAGTCCGTTGCCAGCGCAGCAATCCGTGGGTTTCTAGTGGTTAACTGCGGCAAACTCCAAAATCGGCATCGTGTAGTATGCTTATAGAATAGCTGCACGATACCGTTGTTCACGATTTTGAAGCTACGTACAGTTATGGCTGGGTTTGGCTCACCACTAATGAAGTCGAGGAAGTCAGCCGCATTAAATGGCACAGGATTGATGAGAAATCCGCTATGAGCGAGCGTCGGGAGGAATCGTCGGCGACTCGCTTTGCCATTATCCATATTCAGCTCGACTTCGACCGTGGGAGCTTGATAAATGAACGAAATCACTTTGCCGATGAAACTGTCTGGTAAATCAATTTCACACCAGACAGCACCAGGCGGAACATCGATTGTTTGGCCTGCAGTAAACTCGCTGTCAGAAATTGGTGTCTTGATGGCGTGGCCGTAGGGGGGTGCTTTGGTAAGCTGGAATAGCAGGTATCCTTTTTCGCTGAATAGCGGGAGGTACCTTGTGGCTAAGGAGACGAGCACATCTGCGCAGTCAAGCGTCGGTAATCGGTTATCGATTGGTTGTAGCTTGAAAATTGCGTGTTTGGGAGCAGCCGAAGATCGGTAAAAATCTCCGTTTATCGTTGCCAGCCGCGGCGTGTAAGCACAGTATGTTTGCACTACGGGATTTGGCGTGTAGTTCAGTCGATTAAGTAGAGCGATGGCCTGCTCGTAACCAAATACATCTACCGTATCTCGACCAACCGTCTGCTTGATTCGAGGGAGCTCGTAGGTTTTCGCAAGTTGAATGTCCCTCGCCTCGTACTTCGCGCATTGCCGGCCAGGAGAGATTAAAGTCCAGATATTCGAAGTCCATCGCGCGCGGCCAACTGTCACTAAGGTAGAAAATGTCCCTGGCACTTCGAGAAGTATGGAGCTGCAGCTAGTCATGATAACTACGGCGGCGAGACCCGTTTCGATCAGGCCCGATTTGTGAAAAAGCGCTGGCCGGAACAGCAGGCGCGCACCGAGTGACAGTAACATTGCGTAGTAGAAGAATTCAGCAATATGGCCGCCGGCGCGCGAGAATCCTAGCTTCCAAGCTAAGAACAGGACAACAGCGACGGATATGACAACAGCCCAGTTTTGACGGTTCCTTTCGGCGTGCTTAAAGCACATAACTAATTGCGCTATAACAGCGGCCAGGACTACGAGGGCAGCGATCAATGCACCAGCGGAGGGCGATCTGCTCATTGTCGCGGCATAGCCGGTCGTCACGTCCACGCCATTGCGCAGAAAATCAGGCAACGTGCGGAAGCTCTGACCGGCAAGGTGCCATCCGAGGGCGAAAAAGCCGCTGTAAACAACTGGTGCGATAAGAGCGAGGATGACTCTACCCTCCAGCAGAGCGAAGAAAACTCCGCAGGCAATCACCAGCACTGCTGCCCAGAGAAAAGTGAGTTTAACTAGCGAGGCAACAGCGGCGAATGCGAGCAATGGTAAAGCTAAAATTAGACTGGATCGAGACTGACATGCGAGGCAGATCGCGAGGCAGGTGATAGTAAAGAAATAGATCACCTGGTAGCTCACAACCGCAACAAGGGTTGCGACGATCAGAAACCCGCACCGTCTCGCCGCAGACATGCGCATGCTGAGGATTACGAGAGTTGCGACATAGATCGCCTTGATGCCGAGCTCGAGAAAAAGATCTGGAATAAACAAGCTTGGCGCATAAGTGCTGAAGGCCAGATGACAAAGTGGCCCATAGGTAAAAATAACGTCGCGCCCGAACTGAAGTTTGTCGGCCGCAGCGAATGTTAGAGCCGCAATCCAGGATGCGTCGAGTTGAGGAATAAGGGGCGTCTTGGCAAAATTTAGGGTTAAGTACCAAGAACAGATCGCAAACGCAAAATAGGGAAGAAATGACAGGACCGCCGTTACCGGGCGATCTCTTCTATCTGAAAAAGTCATTGCTTGCACGGTACGAAGTTGCGCCGAATAGCTGCACTTCAAGGACAGGGCATTTTTGCCTGGGCAGCAGTTTGCAGTGAGAGAACCTTTCTAAACGGAAACCGCGAATACGGTACCGTGCCGCGCCACAGGTTATGACCAGCAGCGGATAGGTAGTAGGTTTCCAGGTCATTATCGGCGCGCTGGAGAAGCGTAGTTAGCTCTGCCGCTAGGACAGGTGGCGTGCATCCAATCTGGGCCTGATTGTTCAAAATTGTAAGACATTGCTGAAAGTGATCATCTGTGCCAAAGCCTTTCGCCACACAATCAATACTATGATAAGAATAGCCGCCGCTGCGCAGGTGCGCTGTAATAGCTTCAAATAACTCGGGCATTGCTGCTTTAGGTATATGTTCAAGTACGCTTATTGAGTAGATGCCGTCGAAAATATCTTCGGCAAGCTCAGGTAAGCCAAGCTGGAATCGAGCGCGAATAATTCGCACTTCTGGATACGCTTGCGTGAACAGCTCAACTTGCTGTGGGCCGCCTCCTGAGCCGTCATATGGATCCACGACCGTAACTTCATAGCCTACTCGTACCAGACAGGCCGCAACCAATGGTTCTCCGGCGCCAATCTCGAGCAACCGTGCGGGCGGCGGCAGCAAGCCCAGAGTAGCTTTGATTGTCCAGGGACGTTGTAAGTCTTTCAGG
>QHRA01000015.1 GCA_003221295.1 Verrucomicrobiota bacterium
CATCGAACGGCCACTTCATTTTGATTTGTTCTAAACTTAACCTTTATCGCTTCAGGTAGCGACGCACCAAGCCCAGGCCGGTGAGAGCGCTGCCGAGTAACATGGCGGTCGTGCCGCTATCCGGAACGGTTGTACCGGGCGGGCAAAATTCTCTGGCTGACGAAATGCCACCCTGTCCAAATGCGTTTGTTCCAAATGCCGGCAGCGTCACAGAGGTCTCGCCATTTATAACTTGATAAATCTCAAATCCACCGCCCTTCGAGCTCCCCCCGCCCTTGCCGAAGTGGATAACAATGAAGGACCCAGCCATGACATCAACAGTCAAATTGCTGTTCTCGTTGAGGTTTTCGAAGTTTCCACAGAGCGTGAAGCCTGTGGTATCAACGAATTGACCGAGGAGGTCCAGATTCGAAGCTGGGCTGTTGTTGCTTGTAAAGGGGGCCGTGCCTACAAGGCTAAGGTCAGCTTTGGCTGACAAGGTCAGCCCGACGGTGACCGCCGCGATTGCTAAGAGATATTTTGATAATTTCATAGATTTATTCGAGTTCAATTAGTGCTGCTGGTGGATAAGCAAAGTTCGGGCCAACGCACCGGCAAAACTTTCGCAAAATTTGAATTGGAATGTAAACCCCCAGTGCATAGGGATTTACTGTAATCACAATTTTGACGGTCGCCCTTCGACCAATTCTCGCCGACGCAGCAGATTGTAAGAAAGTTCGACGTTGGCTATAGTTCGAAACACCTGAAAAGGTCACGCATTGCTGGCGATCAAGCGGTTATAAACGAGAGCGGGAAAGTGTCGGAATTTGTAGCGCAAAAACATGGAAAATAGCAGAATCATCGAGCGGTCAGTTCATTCGCTGCCGAACCATCGCGTGAAAGGATAAGAAAATCTAGGCTTCACTCCCGACCCCTTGCGTGCTATTAATTGGCATTGTCCGCTCGCCGGTATGCGTGAATTGCAGAACTGTGGGAAACGAGTAATCACCTTGACCGACGGCAGGCGGATAAAATGGAAAGGACTGGAACTTGCTTCGGAAGCGGTGCCTTCCACTGTCGTGATAACCACCACGAGAGATCAAACACAATTGGTGCACAATCATTGAGGAAAAATCTGCTCCAAATTACTCGGTGGCGGTCGGCCCCAATACGGCCCCATCTGATGAATTGATCTAGAGCACAGGCAGAACGAGCGGTAAACCAAATTTATGCTAGCACGAATCTCTTTACCGATCGTAGCGGGGACAATTGTGATTCTTTTGACGGGTTGCACGGCTGCTTCGAGAAAAGCCCGTCTCGCGGAGAAGGCGGAAAAGTTCTTTAAAGCCGGCGAATATGATAACGCCAAAATTGAGTATCTGAACGTGATCAAGATCGATCAGGCAGACGCAAATGCATATGCCCGGATCGGAGCCATGTGGATTGAGGAGGGGGTGCCATTGCGGGCGGGTGCTTTTTTGATCAAGGCGCTTGAGCTGGCCCCGAATGATATCGGCAGCCGCTTGAATCTGACGCGAGTGTATCTAGCCGTGGGGCGGACAGCAGATGCGCGCAAAGAAGCCGTGACGGTGCTTGAAAAAGAGCCCGGTAACGGGGAGGCGCTCCTGGCACTGGTAGATACATCCCACACACCGCAAGAGATATCGGCGGCCGAGGAACAGCTGGCGAAGTTTCCGCAAAAGGATAGCGCCTACTATCATCTTGCAGCGGGTGGAATTGCAGCGAAGAAATCAGATTTCTCCGCTGCCGAAGCTGCCGTGCAGCGGGCGGTAGCAGCCGATCCCAATTTAGCCGGGGCGCATTCCGCGTTGGCGGCGTTGCATTTGGCGAAAAAGGACAACGAGAAAGCCGGAGCAGAGCTGCAGCAAGCGGCAAAACTCGCCAAGGTACGCTCGCCAGAAACGATCAAGTTTGCGCAATTTAAAGTACAAAATGGTGCGCCGGACGAAGCCAAAGCGTTCCTGGCAAATGTCACCAAACAGGCGCCCGATTTTCTCCCGGCCTGGCCAATACTTGGCAGGATCGCAAATAATGAAAAGAAGTACGACGATGCGCTTAAGTTAGTTGAAAATGCGCTAAGCCGTGACCCGGCGAACATTGATGCGCGGTTAGTCCAGGCGGAAAGCTGGATTGCGAAAGGCGAAACGAAGAAGGCGGTGGATTCGATCGAGAATCTGGACCGTACTTACCCTGGAAGCCCTGTTATAAAATATGCTTTGGCTCGCGTGTACGCGAAGACGAATACCCTAAGCGATGCCATCGCGGCGGTTGATCAGGCAGTAAAAACCAGTCCCCATTTTGTCGACGCCGTTCTACTCCAGGCGGAGCTACACCTTAAAAATGGCGATGCGCAATCGGTTGTCGATTCTCTCTCGGCCGTAGTGAAACAATCTCCCGGTCTTCTACGAGCAGAACTGATGCTGGCGGAAGCCTATCGCGCCGTTGGCCGATTGGATGACGCCATCGGCATTGTTAGGGAGCAGATCAGGAGATCGCCACAGAACGCTGCCTCCTACTTTCTGCTCGGCGTCATGTTGCAGCAGCAAAACAAAGTCACTGAAGCGCGCGAAGCTCTTGAGAAAGCAGCGCAACTGGCACCGGATAATCCATCGTCCCTCCAGCAACTTGTCGACCTCGATGTTGCGAGCAAAAACTATGCGGCCGGTCATCGGCGAGTCGATGAAGTTCTGCAGAAACAGCCAAACTCCGCTGTTGGGTACTACCTCCGAGGGAAACTTTACCTTGCCGAGAAAAAGTTTGATCTGGCGCAGACGGCTCTCCTGAAGGCTATCGATTTGGATCCTGACCTGACCTCGGCCTACGATCTTCTGGTCCCTACCTTCTTGCACGCGAATAACCCGTCCGAAGCGCTTAACCAGATGAACGCCGTCCTGGCAAAGAAGCCGGATGATTTGCAAGCCTTGCTCGTTACCGGCATGATCTACAGCCAGATGAAGGAGTTCAACAAAGCGCGAGACGCGTATGAAAAGGCAATCGCGGCAAATCCAACCCTTGTTTTGGCATTGAACAACCTGGCCTATATCTATGCCGAGAAATTGAACGACCCTAAGCGCGCGAGTGAACTGGCGCAAAAGGCCCGCTCGATTGCACCAACTAACCCATCCGTCCTGGATACACTGGGATGGATTACCTATAAACAAGGCGATTATAAGCAAGCTGCCGACCTGCTGCGGGAGAGCGTCGTCAAGAGCCCCGATAACCCTGAGATTCAATTTCATCTTGGGATGGCAGAGTACATGATGGGCCGCACTGACGTGGCGCGAGGTGCCTTTGAGAAGGCAGTCGGATCGGGCACCGACTTCGATGGGAAAGACGAGGCGCAGCGCCGCCTAGCTTCATTGGGTAAAGAGGGTGGTGCCAGACAGAATCTCTCGGCGGTTGAGCTCGAAGCGTCTCTCAAACAACAACCAAATGACCCGGTTGGATTAGCGCGGCTGGGAGAAGCGTACGAAAAACAAGGAGCAGTAGCCAAGGCTGCTGATGCCTACGAGCGAGCCCTCAAAGCTAATCCCAACATGCTTACCGCGACAATGAAACTCGCGCAGCTAAACGCAGGTCCGCTGAAGAACCCGGACAAAGCGCTCCAGTACGCGAAGAAAGCGCGCGAACTTGCGCCGGGCGATCCTCATGCCACAGCGACTGTCGGCAGCATTGCGTTTCAACTTGGTAATTACACCTGGGCCTACAGTCTCTTACAAGAAGGCGGCCGTCAGCTTCCAAATGATCCCGCCGTTCTAGATGATCTTGCTTGGGCAGCTTACAGTTTGGGTAAGGTGGCGGAAGCGAGGCAAACAATGCAAAGCGTGCTGAGCAGTGGATCCGGTTCGCCCCAGAGTACAGACGCTAAGACGTTTCTTTCGATGACGGCGTTGAGCGCCGATGGAAATGGCGTGTTGGCGTCGGAGGCTGAGATTAATTCGGCGCTCAGCGCCGACCCAAATTATGTTCCGGCATTAACCGCGCGGGCAGCCCTCCAGGCCAAGCGCGGGGATTCTGTTGGAGCCGAAGCAACTTACAGACAGATCTTGCAGCGTTTTCCCGACTTTGTTCCGGCGCAACGCGATCTGGCTGCAATATTGGTTAACGATCCGACCAAGCGTGATGCCGCGTACGACCTCGCCACAAAAGCGCGGCGAACAATTTCGGGCGACCCGTTGATTTCGATCGTGCTCGGGCGCGTTTCCTATGAACGAAAGGACTTCAGTCGCGCGATCCAGCTATTTCAGGAAAGTGCTCGCGAAAAGCCTCTCGACGCCAAATCCCTGTACTATCTCGGGATGGCGCATGCGCAAGCCAAGCACAAGGCGGAAGCGAAAGAAACGCTCAATCGGGCGTTACAGGCCGGGCTGGGCGACGCCGAAGCAAGCGAGGCAAAACGGGCGCTGGCGGATATTGGCGGCAGCTAAGAGCTAGCTAGAGAGGAAAAGACCTTGTAAGTTCGCTTGCCAGTAGCTCCTCGCTCGGATAGTTAATGGTTATGAATGGATGGAGTTGCTCGACAAAGATCACGGCGCCACAGCCGCCACGAACATTTTTTCTTAAGTTCCGGAGCCTGAGTAATCCGGTCGGTCTCATTGCTATTTTAGCTTTTGTCGCCTTTGCTGGCGCCGGCTGTCAGATGGAAGTAAATAGCACAGCGCTTTCCGGCCAGGCCGAGGTTCCGCGGCACGTCATTCTGGCGTCGGGCGACGTTGTGAAACTAACCTTCTCTGCTGCGCCAGAGCTCAATCAGTCGCAAAAAATCCGCGTGGATGGCAAACTAAGTTTGCCGTTGGTTGGCGAAGTGGATGCTGCAGGCAAGACGATTGGGCAACTACAAAGCGAGTTAATTGAGCTTTATAAACCGCAGCTCAAGACTCCGGAAGTGACCGTGAGTTTGGAAGGCAGCGTCACGACTGTCACGGTCTCGGGAGCAGTAGCGAAACCGGCCAAGTTTACCTTTGAGAGGCCGACGACGGTGTTCCAAGCGATCATGGAAGCAGGTGGGCCAAACGAGTATGGGAATCTTGGGCACGTGCGCCTCCATCGCATCGTCAATGGCGTGCAAAAGAGCCAGGTCTTCGATCTTCACGGCATGCTAAAGGGCGAAGATACCAAGCCCTTTTACGTCCGTGATGGCGATGTAATCTACGTTCCTCAGTCGACATTCTAGCGCATTCTAAAGGCGTTAGCTTCGCGGCGAGCGCAATGGACGCTGCGATGTGCTCTGGGCCTCGCCCTTACCTGCGCGCTTAACCCTTTCAGCTAAAGCCGATCTGCAGTTCCTCGGCGCAGTGGATTTTGGCAACGGGCCAAACGACCCCGGTACCAACCGGAATTTTTCCAGGTCATCAACGGCGAAACCAGCGTGACATTCCCTTTATTGGGCAACGGGCCTACCAATCCAGACCCATACGGTCACGGCGGAATCTCGTCAGCCAGAGGATTCGGTGGAAAGTTGCCTGATGGCGGAACAACGGCCGCTCTCCTCGGTTTAGGGTTGACTGGCTTGGCTGGTCTTCGCGCTAAATTCGGACGGAATTAATTGCGTTAGGTTAAGTTAGTTCTCATTAAAGGCGCAGATCGTGATGCTCTGCGCCTTTTTTGTTTGGCGCACGACAAGGGATGGTAGACGCCATTTGGGAGCGGCGATTTCCAAGTCGCCAACTACGCAACACAAAAACCATGGCGACTGGAAGTCCGTAGCTCGAATGCTCCGCCCGGGCCTAATGGCACCAGGTCGTCATCTCTCTCGACCATAGGCACGTTTTAGGCTAAAATTTCCGGCATTCGGTAATCGGCTACGTTGGAAATGACTTCTTTGCGCAATCTCGCAACCCATCCGCTGTGACATCGGAATCGACGTTGGCTTTCATCGCTGCGACATTCAGCGCCGCTCTGGCCGTGGCTGCAGTGTTGCGGAATCGGCGCAGTCGCGCCGCCTGGTGGTTTGCCCTCGGGATGCTCGGTTTGTCGCTCGACAGCGTGCTAACTGGAATTTGTCTCCCATTGGCCGACCTGGAGAAATTGACGAATTGGCAAGAGTGGGCGCTGATCTTGAAAGCGTTTTTGATCGCGATCTGGCTCGCTTTTGCCGTTACCTATTCGCGCGGCGATGCCGGCGAATCCTTCCGGCGCTGGCGCATTCTAATTGCGGTCGTGTGTCTCGCGCCGGTGGCAGCCATCCTCGGATTTCGAGGCCGTCTTATCGAAGTTTCGTTGCGTCCAAATCTCATCGATCTTTGGATCAGCTTTTTACCTGCCGGCAAAGCAGTTAACGTCATTATTCTCGTCGGGACAGTTCTGGTCTTAATGAATCTCGAGCGCACGTTTCGTTCTGCGGTCGGGACAATGCAATGGCGTATCAAGTTTCTTGTCCTCGGATTGGCCGTGATTTTCGGAGCGAGGATTTATACGCGCAGCCAGGCATTGGTCTTTTCTGGTCACAATAACTCGCTAACGGAAGTTGAGGCGATCGGCTTGCTTGTCGGTTGTCTGCTTTTAGGCGTGGGGTACTTCCGCAGCGGATTTCGTGAAATCGACGTTTATCCTTCCCGCGCGGTTCTGCAGACTTCAATCACGGTATCGCTAGTTGGTGGTTATCTGTTTGTCATTGGCGTTCTCGCCCAAATCGTCGCGCACTACGGCGGCGCAACGTCTTTCCAGCTCCAGGCATTTCTGGTTCTGGTCGCCATCGCCTTGCTCGCAGTCCTGTTGCTCTCGCAAAAAATCCGGCAGAGAATAAGACGTTTCGTCAGTCGCCATTTCAGTCGGCCACAATATGATTTTCGCCGTGTCTGGACCCAGTTCACTCAATCAACTTCGAGTGCGATTGATGATCCGACGCTGTGCGCAGCATCAGCCGAGCTGATCTCCGAGACCTTTAACGTTCTCTCGGTCGAGGTTTGGCTTTTCGATGACGAAAAAAGCAAGCTCAGGCTGGAAGCCTCAACTTCGCGTGCACGCAACGCGATGAGCGACGACGCGATCGAGTTTCCGGCCATCGATCCAGGCGTAGCCAAGATCCGTAAAGCTTTCGACTTGGAGAAAATCAGGGACGACTGGGGCGAGACGTTACGGCAGATTAGTGAAACGCAATTTAGGGAAGGGGGAAATCGCGTGGGGGTTCCTTTGCTGGCCGGTGATCGCTATCTTGGCCTGATTATTTTAGCGGACCGGGTCAGTGGCGTTCCCTATACCGTGGAGGAGCTGGAGTTGCTCGAGTGCATTGGCGATCAAGTGTCTTCCAGTCTACTCAATCTCCGCCTCGCTAAAGAAATCATGCTCGGCAAAGAGCTGGAAGCATTTCAAACCATCTCGGCTTTTTTCGTGCACGACTTAAAGAACGCCGCTTCCACGCTTAAACTGACACTGCAGAACTTACCCGTGCACTTCGATGATCCAGACTTTCGTCAGGACACACTGCGTTCGATCGGCGCGACTACTAATCGCATCAACCAGATTATCGAGCGGTTGGGGACGCTGGGAAGCAAGCTCGAACTTCGGCCGTCCCCAGTGGATTTAAACCTACTGGTCGAGCAGGCGATTGAGAATGTGAATGGAATGCCTGGGATCGAGTTTGCCAAAGAATTTCAGCCCTTGCCCAAACTCATGGCGGACAGTGAACAACTTCGTAGCGTTGTCACCAACCTGCTTTTGAATGCGCGCGACGCAGTGGGCGAGCGCGGACGAATTGAAATTAGAATCGGCGCCCAGGATGGTTGGGCTGCACTTTCCGTTTCCGACGATGGTTGCGGAATGACACCATCGTTCCTGCGCGATTCCTTGTTCCGGCCGTTTAAGACGACAAAAAAGAAAGGATTGGGAATCGGGATGTTTCAAAGTAAGATGATTATTGAAGCGCATCACGGCAGTATTCGAGTAAAGAGCGACGTGGGGAAGGGGACAACCTTTCAGGTGCTCCTGCCTCTTACCTCTGGCAAATAATGAATCCGGTTCTGCTTCTTGTTGACGACGACGAAGCGATTCGCACCCAGATGAAATGGGCGCTGAGCGCTGACTACGAGATTGTCTTTGCCGAGGACCGCGCCGGAGCGGTCGAGAACTTCAAGAAGAAAAAGCCGGCGGTTACATTGCTCGACCTGGGATTACCGCCGCGACCGACTGATCCGGATGAAGGTCTCGCGACGCTGGCCGAACTAAAAGCCCTCGATGAGATGGCGAAGGTTATCGTTATCTCCGGGCAGGGAGAAAAGAAGAACGCCCTGGAAGCGGTTGCGGCCGGCGCCTACGATTTTTTATGCAAACCAGTAGATCCGGATGAGCTAAAGCTGTTGTTGAAGCGTTGCATCTATCTGGCTGACCTGGAGCGAGAGTATCGCAAAGCGAAAGAAAATCAGCGCGTCACTGTTTTTGAAGATATGATGGGAACAAGCCCGCAAATGCAGGGCGTGTTTTCCTTTATTCGCAAAGTCGCAACAACGACCGCCCCGGTGCTCTTACTGGGTGAAAGCGGGACGGGCAAAGAAATGGCGGCACTGGCGATTCACCGACGCGGCCCGCGCAAGGATGGACCATTTGTCCCGATTAATTGCAACGCCATTCCGGAGAACCTGCTTGAAAGCGAGCTGTTCGGTCACGAGAAAGGTTCATTTACTGGCGCAACCATGCAACGAGTTGGGCTGGTGGAAACAGCCAAGGGTGGTACCTTGTTCCTGGATGAAATTGGAGAATTACCATCCAGTATTCAGGTAAAACTGCTTCGCTATCTGCAAGAACAGCGTTTTCAGCGAGTAGGTGGGCGACAGGAATTGACCAGCGACGCACGGATCATCGCCGCGACTAACGTCGATCTGAAAGCAGGGATTAACCAGGGATCGTTTCGTGAGGATCTGTACTTCCGGCTGGCGGTGCTGGTAATCAGTCTGCCGCCTTTGCGGGAGCGCGGAGACGATGCCGTGCTGCTGGCGCAGGAGTTTTTGCAAAAGTACGCCGCTCAAAACGGTAAGGCCAACATCGCTTTTGTGCCGGAGGCTTTGCGGGCAATTAACCGCCACCCCTGGCCCGGAAATGTCCGGGAATTGCAAAACCGGATCAAGCGCGCGGTGATCATGGCAGATAGCAGACGAATTACCGAGAAGGACCTTGAGCTATCCACCGGGATAGGTTTTTCATCTTCGACCACGTTGAAAGAAGCGCGCGAAAACGTGGAGCGGGAAATGGTCCAGCGTGCGTTAAAGCGCAACCTTGGCCGAATTAGTTCGGCGGCGGCAGAGCTGGGAATAAGCAGGCCAACCTTATATGAGTTGATGGAAAGGCTCGGGATCTCGCGGGAGTAAACGTTGGGCGATGATCTCAAATAGTTAACAAGAAATGTATAAATCATCAATTCAAATCATCCGTTTAATCGCAATCCTGGCACTGGTGCTCGCTAATTGCAGTTGCACCTCGGAGATGAAGAAGTCCCGTTACTTGGCGCAGGCAGAGAAGTACTTCAAAGCCGGGGAGTATGACCAGGCTAAGATTGAATATCTAAAGGTCTTGAGGGTTGATTCAGGAAATGCTGTTGCCTACGCTCGTTGTGGGGCCATGTGGGCGGACGAAGGCGTACCCTTGCGAGCGGGGGCGTACTTGTTGAAGGCGCGCGAGCTCGCTTCCAAGGATTTGGACAATCGCTACAAGCTTGTCCTGGTCTATCTCCGAGTAGGCCAGCCGAATGAGGCATTCAAGGAAGCGACCGAGATTTTGAAGCAAGCACCCGACAACGGACCGGCTCTTGCCCTTCTGGCGGAGACAGCCCTTACCCCGGAGCAAACCCAGACGGCAGAACAGGAGCTGCAGAAATTCCCCCAGCAGGACAACCCTTACGTTGAGGTGGCGAACGCGGCGCTGGCAATCCGTAAAGGAGACCTAGCCAAAGCCGAAACGGCGCTGAATCACGCTCTTTCCCTTGATCCGAAATGTGTGCAGGCGCATATCGGACTGGCCCAGCTATCGCTAAACAAGAAAGATAACGCGCGGGCAGAACAAGAAGTTAAAGCCGCGGCAGACCTCAGCCCTGTTCGATCGCGGGAGCGATTGGCGTATGCCGAATTCAAGATGCAGAAAGGTGAAAAGGAAGAAGCGAAAAGTTACCTCGAAGATCTCACCAAGCGAGCGCGCGATTTCATTGGGGCATGGCTTCTTCAAGCGAGGCTCGCACAATCGGAGAAGAAATACGATGAAGTAGCAGCGCTGCTTCAAAATGTTTTTAGTCGGGATCCAGATAACATCGAAGGGCGGGTGGTCCAGGCGCAGGCCTTGTTAGGCAAAGGCGATCTCAAACAGGGAACCGAGATACTTGAGCGCGCCGACAAATCATTCGCAAACAACCCGTTAATTAAGTATCAGCTTGCGCTCGCCTACCTTCAGGGCAAGAACACATCTCAAGCGATGAACGAACTGGAGCAAGCGATTACGCTCGCGCCCAAGTACGTCGAGGCTATTGTCCTCCTGGCTCAACTGCGCCTTCGGGCTGGCGATCCACGATCTGTCATCACACCACTGGAATCAGCCTTACAACTTAGGCCGGATGTCACTCAAATAAGAACGCTTCTGGCCGA
>QHRA01000054.1 GCA_003221295.1 Verrucomicrobiota bacterium
TTCGCGACCTGGTTAATTTTGATATTTTCCGCGACCTTTATCAGCGCCCTCCGCTGGCCCGCTTCCCCGAGGAAGGCGCTTTTGGGTGTTAACAAGTTTGTATGGACGAGAGGTGCAAAGCCATTTGGGAGAAATTGTCGGCTGCGCTCAAACCGCAAGTGAGCGCCGACACCTTCAAACGCTGGTTCTCCGCGGTCGAACTAACGAAGGCGACAGAGGACGAACTAACCTTCGTCGTTCCCAACAACATTTACCAATTCTGGATCGAAAGTAATCACATGACGGCGTTGCAATCTGCTATCACCAATGCTGTTGGCGCGCCGCGCACGGTCCGCTTCCTGACCTCGGATGAATCCGACGATGATAATGACTTTCCCGCGCCGGAAGTTCGCAAGACGGACGGCTCCAGTCACAGCAAGACTGTCGGGCTGGGGCTTAGCCTCAATCCGCGAAACACGTTTGAATCATTCGTCGTCGGCCCGAACAATCAGATCGCGCATGCCGCCTGTCTGGCCGTGGCGCAAGCGCCCGCGCGCACCTACAATCCGCTCTTCATTTATGGCGGCGTCGGCCTGGGCAAGACCCATCTCATGCAGGCCATCGGCCAGTATCTTTGGTCCAAGAAGAAGACCTCCAAAGTGATGTATCTCTCGAGCGAGCTCTTCATTAACGAATTTATCGACGCGATTCAGCACAATACTCTGGTGAAATTCCGCAAACGTTACCGCCAGGCCGATCTGCTCTTGATCGACGACATTCAATTTCTCGCCGGCAAAGAGCGCTCGCAGGAGGAATTTTTTCATACCTTCAATACCCTCTTTGACGGTCACAAACAGATCGTGCTCTCGAGCGATCGTCCGGCCTCGGAGATCGCCAATCTCGAACACCGTTTGGTTTCGCGTTTCGAGTGGGGCCTGACCGCGGAGTTGCAGCCGCCCGACATCGAGACCCGCCTCGCCATTCTGCGGAAAAAAGCGCGCGCCTTGCAGATCAAATTGCATGATGACGTTTACCAATTCCTCGCAACGCGCATTCGCAGCAACGTGCGCCGGCTTGAGGGCGCGCTGATGCGCGTCGCCTCCTTTGCTTCGCTCAGCGGCAAGGAGCTGACCCAGGAAACGATCGAGCATTTGTTGAAAGACATTTTGCTGGAAGAGCGGCGACAGACCGTCACGATCGAGCAAATCCAGCGCAAGGTAGCGGAACACTTCGACGTGCGTTTAGCAGACATGACGAGCAAGCGGCGGCCAGCCAGTATCGCCTTTCCCCGCCAGGTGGCGATGTACCTGGCGCGAGAATTAACCAAGGCGTCGCTCAATGAAATTGGCGACGCGTTTGGCGGCCGCGATCACGGCACCGTCCTACACGCCTGCAAGCTGGTGAAGAAGCGGATGAAAGAGCAGGATAACATTCGCCAGACCATCTCTTTCATTGACAGCGTGCTCCAGCGCTGATTGAGAAAGAGAATGCGGTTGCCGGATCAAATCCGAAGCCTTACATCTTAGGCTTTCCGAATGAAATTCAGCGCGACGAAAGAGAAATTACTCGAAGGATTGCAACAAGTGCAAAATGTCGTCAGCACCCGGACCACGCTGCCAATACTTTCCAACGTTTTGTTACAGGCAAAAGAGGGAGCGGTGCATCTCACCACCACCGATCTGGATGTCGGGGTGCGCGGAAGTTTTGAAGCCAATGTGGATAAGACCGGCGCGACCACGCTGCCGGCGCGACGTTTGTTCACCATCATTCGGGAATTGCCCTCCAGCGAAATTTCGGTCGAGGTCGATGGCAAAAACGCTGCTTCGATTCGCAGCGGACAAAGCTTTTTCAAAATTCTCGGCCTGCCGGAGGAGGAATTTCCGCCGTTGCCAAAGTTTGAAAACGCCAAAGTGGTAACGATGCGGCAGAAAGATTTGCACGATGGCCTGCGCAAGACCGCTTACGCAATCTCGACGGACGAGACGCGATATGTGCTCAACGGCGTTCTCTTCAGCTTCAAGGAAAACAAACTCACCCTCGTGGCCACGGATGGGCGCCGGCTCGCCATGCTCGATATCGAACTGGAATTTCCCCGCAGTCACGAAGCCGACATCATCGTTCCGACGAAGGCGGTAACGGAACTGCAACGCCTGCTCAAGGACGATGGAGAGGTGAAGATCAGCGTGGGCAGCGGCCAAATCGCGTTCGATCTCAACAACACGTTGCTGGTCTCAAAATTAATCGAAGGCAATTATCCAAACTACAAGCAGGTGATTCCGTCGGAAGCCAAGGAGCGCCTCACGCTCGAGCGCGAAACCTTTCTCAATTCCCTCCGGCGGGTATCGCTGCTGGCGAGCGACAAATCGAATTCGATCAAACTCAATTTCAGCAAGAACAACATCGAGATCACCGCCAACACCCCGGAAGTGGGCGAAGCCAGAGAGTCGTTACCGGTCGCTTACAAAGGCCGGGATTTTTCCATCGCGTTTAATCCGGAATTTTTGATGGCGCCGCTGCGCAACCTGACCGAGGACGAAGTCTTCTTCGATCTCATCGACGAAATGAGTCCGGGGGTTTTGAAAATTCAGACGCCGTTTCTTTATGTGCTGATGCCGATGCGCGTCAGTTCTTAAAAGATACTGACGGCAACCGGAGAATCTGTTTAGCGCCAAAAAGAGCGACTCAAGGCGCCGAAATGAATCGCGCTTTCAACGCTTATCACACGAGGTAATAATAGCCCTCACCTCAATCCTCTCCCTGAGGGAGAGGAGGACATAGGCCGCGGGTGCCTAGGGAATCAGGGGGAGGCCGTACGCGAAGCGCCCGTTGAGGGTCCTCGTTCGTTCGTCTTATCCAAAGGCTTTTATGGGATCCCCCTTCGCTAAACACATACGACCGGGAGCCGCAGCGGTTGCCCCTACAATTCAGTAGCGCGGCGCTCGCGCTCCCAATCGTTGATTGTATTCCAGACGATAGCGACGCCGAGCTGAGTCAGATCGGCATGGGATGCGAACAACACGCGCGCGTTCGTGTTTTGTGGCGCCCAAACTTTCGGATCGGTCGGTCCAAACAAGATCAGGCAACGCGCTCCGGCGGCGGCAGCGAGATGAGAGATTCCGGAATCGTGCCCGATAAAAGTCGATTGCTCCAGCACTGCCGCCAGTTGCGGTAAAGGCAATTGGTGCGCAAAGCGGACTTGCGGTTCGTGTTCAAACGATGTCCGCACCCGTGCCATCTCTTTCTCGTCCGCTTCGCCAGAGACGAAGACGATCGCGCGAAACGAGGCCTTCGCGTTTAACGAAGTCTTTGCCAATTCGATCCAGTTTTCGATCGGCCAATTCTTTTTTTCGCTTCCGCTGCCGGGATGGAGCGCCAGGATTGGCGGCTCGCAATTCTCCAGAAATCGACGCGCAAATTCTCGATCTTCGTCTGATGGAAAAAGTTTCGCGGCCAGGTCGGTGACATTGATTCCAAGTTCTTGCAGAGGCTGCGCGAGTTGCCACGCCGCATGCGCGTTCTTATCGATTCGGGCGGGACCGCGTAGGATTTTTTGCACACTGCATTGTCGCAAATTGTTTTCGAAAATCTGATCGGGATCGTAGAGATAGCTGAGAATCAGATCGAAGACGCCGAAATAATCTCGTAAGTGGGATGGAAGCTCCCCACCTCGCGCGAAGAAACAGGAGAGCGCGGCGTATTCAATCGATCGAACAGCATCGGCATAAAATCGTTTATCAGCGACGGCCGCGATATGCGGATAACCGAGGATCTCGATTCGCGCTCGCGGATGGGCGTCGCGCAGTGCTTTCAGCGTCGGCAAGGTCAGTAGGAAATCGCCAAGCGCGCCGCCGCGAATGACGAGAATGCGTTTAATAACGGAGGAATGCGAGAGCGATTAGCGTCGCGCCATAGGCAAAACCAAAAACGCTTACGCCACGCCATCGCGCGGTGGTTTTGCTGAACCAGTTGATTTGATCGCGCAATTTGTAGGGCACCATTACCCAAATCAGACCCAGCACCACCAAGAGGTAGGCGAGCACGGTCAGAACAAGCCGGCTGGATTCGTAGCGAAAAAAAGCGGCGTCGAGCAGCGGCTCCGCCACCAACAACGCCAGAATGCCCAGGGCGCGGACGGCGAGAAATTCATCGACGTAGCGCAACGTCAGAAAAAATCCGATCGGCAGACCGAACAGGAATGGCCGGCGAAAAGCGGAGAACTCGCCCATTTCCATGGTCGAGACGAGCCAGAAGCTCCAGACCAAATCAATCGCCAGCAGGACAATGCCAGCGCCGCGCGATCGCGGGAATGAGGCCAGGAGATTGCGCGCCGAACCTTCCATGGCAAAACTGACTGCGCCGAGCAGGCAGAGGATTGCACCGGCAAAGAGCGCGGCAATTTGCAGCGAGAAATGATAGATCATCGCATCAATCGATCGGTTGTCCGTAAAGGCTAAAGCCGTTGGCGCGTTCGATTGCGACATCAAAAATTTTGCCGATACGATTTTCTCTGGCTTCGAAGACGACGACTTTGTTCGTTCTGGTGCGGCCCATTAAGCGGGCGGGATTCGTCTTGCTTGGGCCTTCACACAAAACTTCGACGCGGGTGCCGACCAGTTTTTCGTTCGCGCGGCGAGTTGAGGCGTTGATTATTCCGAGCAAATCCTGATTGCGCGCCTCTTTTAGCGACTCATCGACCTGGTCGGACATGGTGGTGGCGCGTGTCTCGCGTCGCGGCGAATAGCGAAAGACGAAAGCATTGTCGAATTGCAGATGCTCAACGAGATCGCGGGTTGCTTTGTAATCGGAATCGGTCTCCCCAGGAAAGCCGACGATGATGTCGGTGGTGACCGCGATGCCTGGTCTGGCTCCGCGAATTTTGCCGACCAGCTGCGCATATCTTTCCGCGGTGTAAGGGCGGTGCATCGCTTTGAGAATGCGATTTGAGCCCGATTGCAGTGGCAGATGCACGTGCTCGGCCAGTTTGGGAAGCCGCGAGAATGCGTCGATCAGGTCATCGCGAAAGCCGATTGGGTGCGGTGAGGTGAAACGCAAACGTTCGAGACCATCGATTGCACTAACCGCTTCGAGCAATTGCACGAAGGGGCTTATGCTTGGGCCGCGGCCGGCGACCGCGGCTCCAGACGGAAACTCGTGGCGACCATATAGATTCACGATTTGGCCGAGAAGCGTCACTTCCTTGACGCCTCGGGCAACGAGGGCGCGAACTTCGGAGGCGATTTCCGAAATGGTGCGGCTGCGCTCGGCACCGCGCGTGCGTGGCACAATGCAAAAGGTGCAATGCATGTTGCATCCTTGCATGATCGACACGAACGCCGTCGCCTGCTTTGGCGCGAGGGACTGATCGCGAATGGTCGATTGCGAACCGACTTCTTCTTCCACATCGACGATCGAAAAACGAAGATCGTCCATTCGATTAAGGCCGGGATCAGCGATCCCGACTACAGAACGCTTTCGTGCGACCACGTCATCCACGTAATCGGCGACGCGATGGAATTTTTGCGTCCCAACTACAAGATCGAGATGTGGGATTTCTTTCAACAACTCCGCGCCCCGTGCCTGCGCCATGCAGCCGAGAAATCCAAAGACGGTTTCCGGCCGGCTCTTTGCCATGCGGCCGAGCATTCCCATTTTGCCCAGCGCCTTTTGCTCGGCCATGTCGCGAACGCTACAGGTATTGAGCAGCACAACATCGGCGTCCGTCTCGCAACTCACGCGCTCGTAGCCTCGGGCAATGAGCGAATGTGCGACCTGCTCGGAATCGCGCTCGTTCATCTGGCAGCCGTAGGTCTTGATGAAAAATTTCGGCACGGCTCGCGAACGATACACAGGGCCGGCAAAAGTGCCACGCTATTAGGAGGTAGGCAATGCCGATGACGCCGACGTTGCGAGTGTTGTGATATTTTTCAGCGGCGTAAGATTCGCGCACCGGACCGAAGCGAAAGGCCGCCACCGCGTCCGTGCTTTGCCGAAACCCTTCCACCACAAGTTTGCGATGAGGATCAACGATGTAACCGCGTTTGCGAAATGAAGCGGGGCGGCATCGATGACATCGCGGCCATCGACGGAGAGCACAATCTCAAGACGAAAATCGCTCCGTTTCCGCACCACAATGGAATAACGGCGGCCTTCTTCGCCAACAACGAACCAGCGATCGCCAACAATCAAGCCGGGCAACATTCGTCCCCTTTGGTCGCGCAACTCAATCGTCACCAACGCCGCGGCTGACTCGGCCAAAACCGGGACCCTTCTTTCCCCGCGACCGTGCCCGCCATCGCGCGAATTACTGCCTCGTGATTGTAATAGATCGCGGCGGCGGCAAAGGGATGATTGAAATTCGCGCGCTCAAAAGAGACGGCTCCAACCAGCGAAATCCGCTTTTCCCCCCATCTCGTGCCGAGGCCAGGACGATCCGACGGGGCGGTGGCATATCTCGCCTTCCGGAGGCAAGATGCGATTCAAGAAGCCGGGTCGGCGTGGGAATTACCAGCACGCCGCGAGAGCGAGCGGGACCGCCATCGCGAGAAGCACACGGCAATTTTTCATGCCATCGGTTCTATCGGAAAGATCCGCGCATGACAATTAGCTTCCCATTCTTGCCCCCCTGCCGTTTCAATTACCTTCGCGCATGAATGAGCCAGCCATCGGAATTATCGGCGGCAGCGGTCTCTATCACCTGGAAGGCTTTTCGAATCTGGCCGAACACAAAATCGACACGCCCTTCGGCGCGCCCTCTGACCCGATCGTCGGCGGCACAATGTTTGGTCGCAGCGTTTATTTTTTGCCGCGACATGGACGAGGGCACCGGATTTTGCCGCACGAATTGAATCATCGGGCGAACATTTACGCGCTCCGTTCCCTGAACGTCCGCTGGATTATTTGCGTTACGGCGGTGGGCAGTTTGCAGGAAAAATACGCGCCGCGCGACGTCCTCCTACCGTCGCAGTTTTTTGACAGGACAAGTCTGCGTGCCTGCCACACTTTTTTCGGGGAAGGCATTGCCGCCCATGTTTCCTTTGCCGACCCGATCTCGCCTAAACTCCGCGAGTTACTGGCGAAAGCGACGCGGAAGAGCGGCGCCTCTATTCATAACGGCGGCACTTACGTGAACATGGATGGCCCGGCGTTTTCCACTCGGGCCGAATCGGAATTCAATCGTCGCAACGGGTTCGATGTTATCGGGATGACTAACTTGCCGGAAGCGAAGTTGGCACGCGAAGCCGAGATCGCGCTGGCAACGATGGCGATGATAACGGACTATGATTGCTGGAAGGTGGAAGAAGAAGCGGTGTCGGTGCAAACCGTCATTGGCCATTTGCTCGCCAACGCTGAGACGGCAAAGAAGGCCCTGGAACGCGTGATCCCGGAAATTCCGCGCGACGCAAATTGGCCGGAGCATCACGCCCTCGACAGCGCAATCATCACGGACCGAAAGCTGTGGCCGGCAGCAACGATCAAAAAGCTCGGCCCGATCATTGAGCGCTTCTTATAAGGAAGCAAACGTCGCGCTTGCTTGCGGCTCCACACAGTGCGTCGCCCTACCAACAAGATTTTCGCGAGGACGCACTGGTAGTTTGGGTCTAGTTGGCAACGAATGGGAGGGCTTGACTGGCGAAATAGCCCGTCCTGCGAGTTAACATTTGAGCGTTGCAGGTGCAACATTCGAATATTAACTCAGCATTTTGGTGCAAGAACCTTGCCAGAGGCGATCATAAGATGATAATGATGGCAACGCGTGTGACGTTTCGCTTTTCATCATGAAACTGATCATTGGCTTGCTCGCTCTCGCACTTCTGGCGGCGTGCGAAACAACGGCCCCGATTACGCCGACGGCTACGATGAAGCCAGCCTTGGCCGAGCGCCTTGCCGTTCTTAATACCGACGAACCAATGCCGCCAGCGGAAGGCCCGGAAGACGTTGCACCCGGCCCCGCCCGGGATCCCACACGCAACCCCGGCCTCGTCCCTTCCCCGCTTTTGCGTTATTCGGCGGCGTCAATGACGCCCTGAAGATCGCTCCAGTCTTCGAATCGAATCCACCAGCGCGCGGATTTGTGATTCAGTGTGCCCGGCCGTGAGCGTGATCCGGAGACGAGCGGAACCCCGCGCTACGCTCGGATAACGAATCGCCGGAACGAAAAATCCTTCCTTTTGTAACGCGTGGGCAAAGTTCATCGCATCGTTTTCCTGGCCAACGATGAATGGAAATATCGCGCTCTCGGGTTTGCGATTCGTTTCGCTGACGAGCAATTGATGAAGTAGCTCGATGTTTTTCCAAAGCGCGCGTCGGCGATCCTCACCCTCCGAAGTTTGCAAGAATTCGATCGCCGCAATCGCCGCGGCGGCAACCGTGGCTGGCGGCGCGGTTGAATAGATGAAAGAACGCGCCCGATTCGTTAGCCATTCAATCAGCGAAGTTGAACCGCAAATGTATCCACCCGCTGCGCCGAGTGCCTTGCTCAGCGTTCCCATTTGAATGTCAGCTGACAGTTTTTCTTCCGCCGCCAAACCGCAGCCGTTTGGTCCGATAACGCCGACCGCATGCGCTTCATCGAGAAGTAGCAACGCTTGAAAGCGAGATTTTAGTTCGACGATTTCGCGCAAAGGGGCGCGGTCTCCATCCATCGAGAAGACGGATTCTGTGACGACGATGACGCGAGCTTGTGGTTTTTCGCGTCGCGCCCATTCCAAATGACTCTCCAGTTTGCCGAGATGATTGTGCGGAAAAACGCGAATGCTGGCCCCGCTCAAGCGTGCGCCATCGATGAGCGAAGCGTGAGCCAGTTTATCAATCACGATGGCATCGTTTTTCCCGGCGATGGCGGGAAGAGTGCCGACCGCCGCCGCGTAACCGCTATTGAAAGCAATCGCGGCCGGCGCGTTTTTCCATTTTGCAATCGCGCGCTCCAGTGCCACATGCGGCGACTGCGTTCCTGAAACCAGGCGAGATGCGCCGGCGCCAACGCCGAATTGTTCGATCGCATGCGTCGCTGCGGCTCGCAGTCGTTCGTCGGCAGCCAGACCGAGGTAATCGTTTGACGAAAAGTTAACGAGATGTTGGCCGACCAGCTCTACGTTCGGTCCCTGGGCCGACCCAATCTCGCGCAGTCGTCGCAAGAGCGAACGAGCCCGGAGCTGATCGAGTTCATCGCGAAACGGTTCATCCATCGCGAAAGCGTGCCACTCAGTCGGTCATTTACCAGCGCGACCGCCGCGGATTTCTGGGGAGCGCAGGCTGCCAGCCTGCAGTTTCCGGCAGCTTGCCGGAAACGGTCGTTTTTCGCTGTTCTACAAATTTAAATAGAGGGGCCGCGGCAGGCTGCCGCGGCCAGCAGGCTGGTAGCCTGCGCTCCCCAGACAAGAAAATTCTGCCCGCCGCACGCGAGACGCGCGCGACGCCTTCGATCAGAGCCAAAGACCCCAGGAAAGCAACGAAGCGGCGTCGGTCCAGACCCCGGATTTGGTGTCGCCCAGAACAACAACAATGACGTCGCGCCCCGGGCGCGAGCCACTCGCAATCAGACAGTGGCCGGCTGCTTCGGTGTAGCCGGTTTTCATGCCGTTGCAAAAGGAAAGCCGTTTCAGAACCTTGTTCGTGTTTTCCAGTTCGCGGGTCCGACCGTTGGCGTAGCGAAAAACTAGCTGGGGCAGACAGACAATGGAACGAATCGTCGGATTCGCATAAGCCGCGCGCGCGATAATCGCGAGATCGCGCGCGGTGGAATACTGACCCGGCATAGGGAGCCCGTTCGGGTTCACGAAATGCGAATGAGTTGCGCCAAGAAGCTGCGCTTTTGCATTCATTCTATCAGCGAACGCTTCGATACTGCCGGCGCTATCGCGGGCCAGACAACGCGCCACGTCGTTGGGACTTTTCACCAAGAGCGCGCGCAATAGATCAATCCTCTGATAAACTTCTCCCGGTCGAATGTTCAACCGCACCGGCTCGGCGAAAGTATCGATTGGTTCCACTCGTACCGGCCGATCCAGATAACCGGTCTCCGCAATAATCAGTGCGGTCAGCAGTTTTTGTGTGCTCGCGGCCGGCCGCGGTTGATCGGCATTCTTCTCATGCAACACCACACCGGTCCGCGCATCGACCACCATCACGGAATTCGCTCGCGTATTTGGAACAGCACCAGACGGCCCCGGCGTCAGGGCAGACGCGGGAATTGAAATGTCATCTGCCTTGCCCGCGTCGGGTGATGAGCGTCTGCCTGCTCGCGCTGCGCTTTTCGTATGGCGCTTATGCACGCCACTCGGGCGAACTACGTTGACCTCATCATCGTCTTCCGGCGAGATCGCGGCACTGACACTGCCGACAAAAAGCAGTGTGCAAACCGTCAGCGTAATCCAGCGCTTCACTCGTTTCATTGGCTGTGAATAGTTGTTAGCGTCAATGCCGTCGCAGACGGGAGGTCACTAAATTAGCCAGTTTCGCGCCCAGGCTGGATCAATTCAATCTCGTAGCCCTCCGGAGCGTCGATGAAAGCAATCGCGCCACCGTCGCCATGCGGATGCGGGCCATCGGAGAGCGGATAACCCTTGGCCGCAGCTTGTTTTGCGAATTTTTCAAGGTCGTCCACTTCAAACGCGAGATGGGTCAGGTCCGGCCCAACCATTACTGGACCGCTCTTATCATACTTGCAAAGCTCGATCTCTTCCTCGCTCTCGGGTGCTTTGAAAAAAACGAGCTGGGAGCCGCGCCCGGAGGTGTGACGTCGTGTTTCCTCCAAACCGAGGACGTCTCGATAAAACACGACCGTCTTTTCCAGATCGGTCACGCGATAACGGGTATGCAATAATTTCTTGATCATCGCTAAACTAATTGCCGCGACCTCGCCTCGAATTCAAATTCGATAATGCTATGCCTCGGTCTCGACAGCGGGACAACCACCTGCAAGGGTCTCGTGCTCGAGGCCAATTCCGGAAAAGTTCTCGCTCAGGCCAGCGCGCCGCATTCGTTTATCGACGGTCTGCCGCGGGGCCATGTCGAACAGGATCCCTGGTGTGATGCAACTGAGCGCGTCATCCAGACCTGCCTTGAAAAAATCGGGGAGCGTCGCAACGAAGTTGTCGCCTTTGGCGTAAGCGCGCAGCAACACGGCCTCGTTACCCTCGACGATCGTAACCAACCGGTGCGCCCGGCGAAGCTGTGGTGCGATACCTCGACCGCGCCAGAGGCAGAAAAATTAAATCGCGCTCTCGGAAACGTCGACGAACTCATTCGCCGCACTGGCGATGCCATGGTGCCCGGCTACACCGCGCCGAAAATTTTGTGGTTGAAAGAAAACGAACCGAAAAACTTCACGCATACTCGGACCATTCTTCTGCCCCATGATTTTTTGAATTTCTGGCTCACCGGCGAACGACAGATGGAATACGGCGACGCCTCCGGCACCGGATTGCTCGATGTCCAGTCGCGCGCCTGGTGCGAGCCGCTCGCCGAATTCATCGACAAGGATTTGCTGGCCAAGTTTCTGCCGCTTCGTTCCTCTACTCGGCCGGCCGGTTTGCTGCGCTCGACCTTGCGCGAAAAATTTCAGCTGGGCGACGTCCTCGTCAGCGCCGGTGGCGGCGACAACATGCTCGGTGCGATCGGCACCGGAAACATCGTGACCGGTCGGCTCAGCATCAGCCTCGGCACTTCCGGCACTGTTTACGCATTCGCAGAAACCCCAATTATCGATCCGAAAGGAGAAATTTCCGCATTTTGTGATAGCACCGATCATTGGCTGGCCCTGGCTTGCACGATGAACGTGGCAAGCGCGGTCGATCGCGTTCGCGATTTGTTTAAATGGGAGATGAACGCACTGGAAAAAAATGTCGTCCGCTCCGAGCCCGGCGCGAACGGTCTGACCTTCCTGCCCTATTTCGACGGCGAACGGCTGCCAAATCTACCAAACGGCTGCGGCGTGATTCACGGCCTGAATTCCTCCAACACCAATCGCCACGATATTGCCCGCGCCTTGATTGAAGGAATCGTTGTTAGACTTGCTCAGGGAATGAAACGCCTCGTCGACCTCGCAATTCGCACTGATGAATTGCGCATCACCGGTGGTGGGGCCAAAAGTGCGACTATGCGCCAAATCGTGTCGGACATTTTTGGGCTGCCGGTGGTGGGATTTAAAGTCGGGGAAGGCGCAGCGCTCGGTGCGGCGATTCAAGCGGCATGGACCTACGGTCAAACCCGGGGAGAGCCGATGCCGCTGGAGAAAATTGTGAAGTCCGCGGTGAAGATCGATCGCAAAACACGGGCTGAGCCGCGCAAAGAAAACGAAACGCTTTATGCGGAATTGCGTAGACGGCACGCCGATCTCGCGCAGAAACTAGCAACCGGCGGTTATCTATGAAGATTGTGATCGGCGCGACCGGCGCTAGTGGCAGCATCTATTTGCAACGTTTGCTCGAACAGATCAACACCAGCGAACACGAAGTTCACCTCGTTATGACGGTGCATGCACGACAGGTCGCCGATCATGAACTCCTGACCTTTCGCCTTCCTCCGAAAGTCCTCCAGCATCCCGACAACGACATGAACGTGCCATTCGTCAGCGGGTCTGCCCGCTTCGATGCGATGGTGATTGTGCCCTGCTCGATGTCCACGCTCGGTCGAATTGCCACTGGCTCGGGCCAAGGCGCACTCTTGCGTGCCGCTGATGTCTTTCTGAAGGAACGCCGCAAACTGATCGTCGTCCCGCGCGAAACGCCCTGGAGTCTCATTCAGGCGCGCAATGTCGTCACTTTGATCGAAGCTGGCGCGATCGTGCTACCCGCCATCCCATCCTTTTATAGCGGTCCGAAAAATGTAAACGAAGTCGCGGACACGGTCGTCTGGCGGATTCTCGATCAACTTGGACTGCCCAGTCCGCAAGCATTCCGCTGGCAAAGTCAACAAGCTGGTCGGCGGCAAATTTGAAGCTCGATCCGGAAAGTTTCAGTGCGCGTTTTCTGGTCGCATTCGGGTTTCGCCTGCTTCAGACCTGGTCGCACACAATTCGTTTTGAAGTCGTAGATCCCGGGAAATTCTTACAGATTCCGCTCTCGGAACGGTTCATTGGGGCGGCCTGGCATAATCGCCTTCTCCTGCTTCCCTTCGCCATTCATCGCTTTATCCCGCAGCGGCAGGGCGCGGCCCTAATCAGCGCCAGCCGCGATGGCGCCTGGCTGGCTAAGTTGGTCCACCGATTTGGCTTCTCGGTCGTCCGCGGCTCCAGCTCGCGCAAAGGCGCGGCCGCTATGCTGCATCTGGCCGACGTCATCGCATCGGGTCACGATGTCGTCATCACCCCGGATGGTCCGCGCGGTCCCGTATATCGACCCGGCGGCGGGATCATTCTGCTCGCGCAAAAAACCGGCGCACAGATCATACCATTGAACCTCGAATACTCGCGTTGCTGGCGACTGCCCAGTTGGGACAAATTCATCCTTCCGCGCCCATTTACCCGAGTGCGTTTTATTCTCGGCCCGCCTCATCAGGTGCGGGCGACATCGAGCGAAGAAGAATTTGAGGCAGAACGCGAGCGTCTACAAGCGGCAATGATGGCGCTGGTGGAAATGCGCTGATAGCTTCGTCGGGATGTATCATCCTGAGCGAAGCGAAAGATCTCTCTAGCCACGTTTCGTTCTGCAAAACAGGTTAAGCAACGCATGATGCCAAAGTTAATCGATGGGCGCGCAATCGCGGAAAGAGTCTACGCGGAATTGCGGGACGAAATTGTCAGCCTCAAATCGCGGGGGGCAACGCCGGGCCTGGCCGTGGTTCTGGTCGGCGATGATCCCCCCTCTCGCGCCTACGTTCGCGCCAAAGACAAAACGTGCCGCGAGCTTGGCCTGCATTCGGTCAAGCTGGAATTGTCGGCTACGACCACGCAGGCGGAATTGCTCGCGCGGGTTGATGAGTTAAATCGCGATGAGAAAATTCATGGCATTCTTGTTCAATCGCCGCCGCCGCCGCAAATCGATGAGGCGGCGATCATTCGCGCGCTCGATCCGCGCAAAGACGTGGATGGATTTCACCCGCTCAACGTCGCGAAGCTCGCGCTTGAGGATGACACCGGCTTTGTTCCGTGTACGCCGCTGGGTTGTTTGCGCCTGCTCCGCGAAACCGGCATCGCCCTCTCCGGCGCCAACGTTGTCGTGCTGGGTCGCAGCATGATCGTCGGAAAGCCAATGGCGCTTTTGCTCATGCGAAAGGGCATCGATGCAACGGTCACGGTGATTCATTCCCGCACCCGGAACATCTCTGAAAGTTGCCGGCGCGCCGACGTCATTATCGCTGCCATCGGTCGTCCACATTTCGTTAGAACGGAATTCGTTCGCGAAGGAGCGACCGTGATTGATGTCGGGATCAATCGGGTGGAGGACGCCGGTAGCGAACGCGGTTACAAGCTAGTGGGCGACGTCGATTTCGAAAGCGTTTCGAAATTAGCCGGCGCGATCACTCCCGTTCCCGGCGGTGTCGGCCCGATGACAATCGCGATGCTAATGTCAAACACGATCAAAGCCTGTCGCCAGATCACATCATTCCAAGCAACAAAATCTGGTTGAAGTCGAATCGATATTGGAGTGTTGCACCTGCAACATGCGAATGTTGACTCGGCATAAGGCGCTTACTTTACAATCTTGCGCGTCAAGAAACGCAGCAGCGCTGGCTGCAAGCGTGCGAGCTGAAAAAAAAACGAGCCGAGTTCTGGCGAAATCACCGTCGCTCTCGCCAAGGCATTAATCCATAAACGTCCGCGATACATCGCGCGGTGCTGCCGAATATAATCGCGCATCGCCTCCGCGGCATTCCCGCGAATCATCTCTTTGCCAGCGGCGGCCGCCAATTCACCGGAACGCAATGCATAAAAAATTCCCTCGCCGGTGAAGGGCTCGACTACCCTGGCGGCATCGCCCACGAAAAGCAGATTTTCGCGCGCAGGCGGGAGTGAGGGACGCGTAAGCGGCGTGATCGTGCGCCAGCTTTGCGTCGACGGAAGATTGAAATACTGTGCTGCCCAGGCTTGCAGCGGGCGAATCGATTTCGGCTTTCCCACCAGACAAAGGTTGAGTTCGGAGTCGTTCACCGGGGCTTGTCCAGAATAACCGCCCGGCAGCAATTGCAGGACGACGCGATTACCAAAGCCTCGCGGCAACGGAATGTGCGTCTGCAATGCCACGCGTTCTTTTGCGAAACGCGGGAGCAGACCGAGCAATCGCGCTACGGTCGAGTTGCGACCGTCCGCTGCGACCAGCACCCGTGCACGAAAGGCGGTCGCCGTTTCCGTTGTCGTTAATTTCCAGGCGCTGTCCGATTTTTCGATCGATGTCAGCGTGCTCGCTTCACGAATTTCTGCCCCCAGCTTACGCGCTCGCTCGAGCAGCACGGAATCGAACGCACTTCGCTTGACCGCGATCTCAGCCTCTTCCCCGCGCGGCAAATCGATGCGGACATGGCGATCGCCTACACTAATGAACTCCACCCAATCGAGCGCACCGTGCGGCGAGGCGCGAACGCATTGATCGACTCCGAGTCGCCGCAAAATTGGCCAGCACTCCGGATTCAAGCAATCGCCGCAGACCTTCTCACGCGGAAATTTTTCGCGTTCAATGAGGACGACGCGCAATCCGCTGGCCGCGGAAAAGGCGGCGCAAACCGACCCCGCCGGTCCGCCGCCGATGACCGCGACGTCGAAAAGTTCCATTCGTTTTCACTTTCGAGGAATGCGCACGGGCATAAAGCGATTTCCGCAAGCGATCCGGATGGAGTAATGGAGCGTTGGAGTATTGAAGCTCAATTAACGCAACTTCCCATTACTGATTGCTCCAAGGGCGTCGGCGCACGATATCTTGATGAGGACGTTTGGTTGCCGATGAGCTGGTCACTTCCCATTTTTCGGATCGCTGGAATTCAGTTGCGGATTCATATCACGTTTTTACTGCTGATCGCCTGGCTCGCATTTGGCTACTACGCAGAAGGCGGCTCAGCTGTGGCGTTGGGGCGCGTTCTTTTTGTGCTCTTGCTTTTTGTCTGTGTCGTTCTGCATGAATTCGGTCATGCTATTGCCGCGAAAAATTTCGGCATCAACACGCCCGATATTACCCTGCTACCAATCGGCGGGGTGGCGCGGTTGCAACGAATGCCCGATGAACCGCGGCAAGAGTTAATCATCGCGCTGGCTGGCCCGCTGGTGAACGTGGTCATCGCACTTACTTTGTTTGCGGTCGTTGGTTGGCGTGGATTGGCGGCGCAAGCGGCGATGGGCGGGCCCGATCTCCTTGCCCAATTACTCGTGATTAATGTTGTGCTCGTCCTTTTCAATTTGCTGCCGGCATTTCCAATGGATGGTGGCCGGGTCTTGCGTGCACTCCTCGCCACCCGACTGAGTTATGCGCGTGCCACGCAAATCGCCGCCAGCATCGGCCAGGGCTGCGCGTTCATTTTCGGTTTCATCGGCCTTTTTGGAAATCCACTCCTCCTCTTCATTGCCTTGTTTGTTTACATGGGTGCATCGCAGGAAGCGGCCCTCGCCCAACTCAAGGATATTTCACGCAGTTTTCCGGTTTCGAGCGCGATGGTGCGCGAATTCCACTCGCTTCCGCAAAACGCAACGCTCCAGGAGGCGGTGGACGCGCTGCTGGCTACTTCGCAACACGATTTTCCAGTGATTGATGAAAATGGCGCCGTCGCCGGCGTTTTGACCCGGCACGATTTAATTGCGGCGTTACGCAAACACGACCCGCAAATTCGAGTCGCGGACGTGATGCGGCGCGATATTCCGACGGTGACGACTGGCACACGTTTCGAGGAAGCGTTTCGCATCATGCAGGAGTGCAATTGTCCGGTGGTGCCGGTGCTGGATGGGATGAAGCGACTGGTCGGTTTGCTGACGCCGGAAAATGTAACCGAGCTGATGATGGTTCACTCGGCCATGCCGCAGCGACGCGCGGCATAGAATTGGCGAGCGGCACCTTCAAGAACGCCGCCAGTTATCACGGCAGGCTTTTCGAAACCACCGCTTCTTGTTGATTTCGCCAGCAAGAGCAAGAATACGAACAGGATTAAGAGTAACATTGGGAACAGGAGACACGTCATTCATGGCAGGCGTGAAAAAAGCGAAACCGGATCTAACGAAAAAAGTGCATGAGG
>QHRA01000055.1 GCA_003221295.1 Verrucomicrobiota bacterium
AAAGAGCGGCAGTTGAAAAAATCGCACTTCTTGGTAGGGATCGTAATCCGATAACGACTTATTCTTTTTCGCCGGTTAATTAGATACTTCTCGACGGCGAATCTATTCCCGCGATAGGTGCCATCGAGCGCGGAGTAGCGTTTTAGATAGGTCAAAGCCGATGCTCCACTGTAGCTTGCGAAGACAAACCGGGCAGAGACGCGACGGGGGCGATCGTTAGTCGCGTTGCAAATTTTTCAGCCGCTGAATGAGCCAGTTGGCTTCATCGGTGAATCCATCGGCGCGATAGACTCCCTCGAGCGCGGAGTAGCGCTTAAGCAGGTCAAAGTCGATGCTCCATTGCAGCTTCCGCAGGCAAACCGGGCAGAGATGCAATGGGCGACGGTCAGCCTCGGTTAAATGATTTGAGCCGTTCATCAGGCAGTTGAAGTAGGTGCAATGAGCGAGGCCGAACATGTGACTGGTCTCGTGCGCGAGCACTTTGCAACTCCGGCGCAATAGCAGCGTCTCGTAACCGGGCGCCCGCGCTTCACCATAAAATGCTGGATCGTACCGGGCAAAACTGTAAACGCCGACACGCTCGCGCACCGAAGCTTGTCCGAAGACGAAGTTCCAGGAAGGTTCCGGATAAAGGTCTTCCATGGTGATAGCGAGAATGCAGAAGGCATCCGCGGGAATGTGGGTTTTAAGAAAATCCAGGACGTCGCCAGTGAGAATCTGCGGATTATTAGTGATTGGATTGCGGCGCGTGACGAAGGTCGAGCCATCAATCTTGACCGGCGGAAGCACTTTCACTTCCATCGCGAAAAATGCAGCCGCGAACTCGCGTAGTTTGTCGTTGGAGGGACTGTGCTCAGGTGCGAAATCCCCGAGTGGCTGGAGGTAAATTATATGCTGTTTTTGTCCTGGCCGGTTTGGTTGTGACGCTTTGAACTCGTCGAACGTTTGCCCGCGTTCGTTATGGACAGCGAGCCAGTCGCCCGGTCTTGGTTCTGGAATCGGATCAAAGCCATTTTTATCCGGCGTAAATACGCGTTGGAAGACAGCCGGCAATCCGTTCAGATCACCAATCGCATTGCGAATCGTTTTCTCGTCAGGGGGTGTGAAAGCCATTGCTATCGAAGGCAGCAATAAAACAACGATCTTAATCGAGATCTTGGTCATGCGGACGAAAAGCCGCCTTAGTCCCGTCCAAAAACATCGCGCAGTTCGTCTTTGGCCTTCTCCAAGACGCGCTTTTGCTTTTTCGGAAGTTTCTTGCCAGCGCGATTAATGTAAAAATTCAGCATCGACATGGCCGATTGATACGGCGTGCCCTTTCGACGCTTGCTCCTTTCAGCGGAGCGTTTCATCGACAAAGCGACCTGGCGCGGGTTGCTGGATCGGAAAATTTTTGGCTGCAGATCAAGTGCGTTACTGTGCTTGGTGACTCGAGCCGACCAACGCTTTGTCTTTGACGGCTTATTCGCAGGCTTACTCATCGGAACATCGAATCAAAAAAGAGGAGCAAGGTTCTCCATTGTTTCTAACCTTACGGAAGCCAATCCCGCACGGGCGGGACCAGTGGAGCACCTTGCCTAAATTTGTTTCGCACGCCGCTGAAAATCCGCGCGTGTAATTCTTGCACGACTTGCAAAGCGACTTCTGGCAACGAAGGGACTGTGTCCGCAGGTTCGGTCTCCGCAATTTCGAAGGATTGTAGCTGTAGCCGAGGTCGCCGGCCGCGGCTCCTCAATGAGCCAAGATCTTACGGCTTGAGCAACGGAATAAAAGCTTCGCGATACCGCCACACCAGGAACAGCTCGAGGGCGGTAAACAGGAGTGCAGGTGGAAAACCTTCCGGCGCCATGAGGGTGTGAAAGATCAAAATGTTGACGATAATTGCGCCGAGAATCGTAAGAGCCAGCGGGACGAAGCGTCCAAGCAGGAGAAGTAAGCCTCCAATCACCTGAAGCCCTCCAATGACATAAACATAACCGCTGGCAAGGAACACGCGCGTGTAGTCGCCGGCGAGAGTCTGCGGAATTGGTGGCATGGGGATGAAATGCAAAAAGGCGTTTGAGCCGAAGACGACGAAGCCGAGTCCAAGTAACAGGCGAGCGATGACGGTAAGGATTTTCATGAGCGGCCAGAGTGGCTCGATTTTGCGGAAAGTCCAACCTCGAAATTGTGAACAGTGATCAGTGATCGGTGAATAGACATGGTTCACTGATCATTACTCACCTTTCTTCGGCGGAAAAAGTTTGTTTACGAGTCCGTTAGTCGATTTCTCCAAGAGGATTCCCCACGCGCTAAGCACAATCAGCGTTGCGACAAAGATCAGTAGGAACGACCAGGTCGATAAGGGCCGGATACGAAGTCCCAGCCAGATGACGTAAGGTTGGTGGATGAGATACAGGCCATAGGAGAACGCGCCAACCAAACCAAATAGTTTGGCGACGCCATTTAATCGCCAGATAAACCCAGCGACACCTACCACCTCGAGTAAGCAACACGCGCCAGTGGCGAAATCAACAAAGACATAAGTAATCCCGTTGCGATAGAGCCACAGCGCTGCGGGATACAATAGCAGTCCGGCGAGGAAACCCGCGCCGCGCAAAAGAAACCACTCAACCCGCGCAGGTGATTGTTTGTGCCACATTCCGAGGGCCATCCCCAGGGCAAACTCGGGCAGGCGGCAAATGGCAAAGCCCCCAAGGACCCAAAAGCCATGTTGCGGATAGACAACGAGCATGAGGTAGCGCACAAAAAATCCAAGCGCGCACGCCATTAATAAAAAGGTAAATGGGCCAAAGCGTCGTGCGGCCCAGAAGAGCAGGGGAAAGATGAGATAAAATTGGATGAGCATGGAGAAGTACCACCAGGCAGCGTTCAGGTACATGAAATTCATCGTGATATCGATGAAACGCAGGCCAAGCAGGCTTAGTATGATGCGGCTATCTACTGGCTCAAGTCGCGCGACGAATGGCGAGACGAGATAGACCAGATGCGCGACCCAATACATCGGATAAAGGCGCAGAAAGCGCGCGCGGTACCAGCTTCCCCATTTCAGGGACCCCGATTCTACCCGGCGCGCTGTCGATTCCATCAGCGCCCACCCGCTGAGAATGATGAAAACACCGACCGCGTGCAAACCGATCCCCGAAATTTTCAGCCACACCATCCGAAGAATCGTGACCGCGCTGGCGGCAAGACTACTCCAGTTATCAGGGGGGAACTGGGCGTGTTCGAAACAAGTGTTGAAAAAATGAAAATAAACGACCCAGGAAATGGCGAGTGCTTTTGCGATATCGAGCCAGAGCAGCCGCTTCATCGCTGTCGGATTAACAGCGTTCCGTCACCTTGGTCAAGGGAGTGGTCTTTAAAGGTAGCGAGATCTGATCGCGGTTGACCACGATTGACGCCCCCGCCTTCAATCGATAGCGTTTTGTGAGTGCAAGCGGAGCTGGAAAAACTGTTGATCCTGCAAGATCGCGATCAAAAAATCCGGCAGATTGGGCTCGAGATAAAAACACTGCCGCAACAGCGAAAGAATCTCGAAGCGCAGCTTGCTGCCACCGCCGCCAGCCTCGAATCGTTGAAACAACGAGCTCGACAACTCGAGGTCGATCGCAAGAAGTTGGAACTCGACGTCGGGACGCGCCAAGGCAGCATTTCCCGGCTGAAGACGCAACAGTACGAGACGCGGAAGAACGACGAGTTTCAGGCGATGGGCCACGAAATCGAGCGCTACGAAAAGGAAATCGTGCAACTCGAAGATCAGGAACTCGAGCTCATGGAGCAAGCAGACAAATTGCGGGCGGAAATTGCGACGGCGGAGAAAACGGCATCGGCCGGACGCGATTCTGTCAACCGGCAACTGGCCGATCTGGAGGAAAAAACGAAAACGCTGCAGACGCAACTGGAAGAACTAAAGAACGAACGCGTCCAGCTTGCCCACAACATCGACGAAGAGGTGATAGAGCGTTACGAGCGATTATTCGCGAGCAAAGGTGACGCCGCCGTAGTTGCGGTCGAGCACGGTGTTTGTACCGGATGTCACATGAAAGTGACGACGGCGACCGCGGTGCACGCCAAAAGTGGAAACGAGATTGTAAGCTGCGAGCAATGTGGCCGCATTCTCTACGTCGCGGAGTAGGAACGCTGGAAATGACGAAGTACGAATGACGAGTGACGAAAGAAGCTCGAATAGTCAAAATGACGAATACGTTCGCCTATCTTGCTCTTTCGGTGTCATTCCAACCGAAAGTTGCAGCGTAGCCGTCGGATCGGCGAGGACAGGTTTTTCTTCTCTAGCAGTTTAGACTAGAGATATTTCGACTTCGCTCGACATGACAAAAAAGATTTTCGCTGGGCGATATCACAGAAGCAGCATTTCGTTCAAGGTTCAGTCATTCCTTCGTCATTCGTCATTCGTGCTTCGTCATTCCTCATCTCCTGATTACACATTGAATCTGAATTCGATCACGTCTCCGTCCTTCACGACATAGTCTTTGCCTTCGATCCGCAGTTTGCCCGCTTCACGCGCTTTCGCGAAGGAACCGAGCGCGACGAGATCATCATAATGGGTTACTTCGGCTGCGATAAAGCCGCGCTCGAAATCGGTATGAATTACGCTGGCCGCTTGCGGAGCTTTGTCGCCGGCGTGAATTGTCCACGCGCGTGACTCCTTTTCGCCTGTCGTCAGGTAGGTGCGTAGCCCTAACAAGTGATAGACGGAGCGAATGAGCGCACCAACGCCGCTCTCATTGACCCCGAGATTGCGCAAGTATTCCGCTGCTTCGGTCTCGTCCAGATCAATCAGCTCACTCTCGATTTGGGCGCTGATCACCACCGCTTCAGTTGCGAAGTGATTCCGGGCGTAAGCTTGCACCGCCCCTACGTGAAGCGCTGCGTTGTCGCCGCGGTCGCCGGCCGCGGCTTTATGCGGTGATTCTGTACTGCCGCGGCCAGCGACCGCGGCTACAGCCGCCAGATCCGATTCTGCAACGTTACAGGCAAACAGGGTAGGCTTGGAAGTTAATAAGAAGAATTCACGTGCGATTGCCTTCTCTTCCTCAGTTAACGATAACGTGACCGCTGGTTTTCCAGTGTCGAGATGTGGCAGCAGTTTCTCCAGCACGGCATTTTCAGCCTTGGCGCCTTTCGATCCGGCGCGCACTTCTTTTTGCAAGCGATCACGCCGTTTCTGGAGTGATGCGAGATCGGCCAGCACCAGTTCGGTGTTGATTACTTCGATGTCGCGAATCGGATCAATCGTCCCGCTAACATGATGAATATCGGCGCTTTCAAAGCAACGCACTACCTGTACAATCGCGTCCACTTCACGAATGTGACTGAGAAATTGATTGCCTAGTCCTTCGCCCGTGCTGGCCCCTTTCACCAACCCCGCGATGTCGACGAACTCGATCGCAGCCGGCACGATTTTTTGCGAATGCGAGAGCTTCGCGAGGACCTCGAGTCGTGCGTCGGGCACGGTCACCACGCCGACATTCGGATCAATCGTGCAGAATGGATAATTTTCCGCCGGCGCTTTGTGCGTTCGGGTGACGGCATTAAAAAGCGTAGATTTCCCTACGTTCGGCAGTCCGACAATTCCTGCGCTGAGCATGAAGTGCGGACGCTACCGCGCGCGGAGAAGAACCGCAATTTCGGCGCATGTAGGAACACAGGCCTTCCGGCCTGTGCGCGCAGCGGACATGCTGTCCGCTGAAGGTTGTGGGGTGTCAGCCGGAGTAAAACTCCGGTGGGCGCACAGACTGAAAGTTTGTGTTCCGGGGCAAAGCAGAATTTCGGGCCGGCGGGATTTGAACCCACGACCTGTCGCCGCGGCGACCGTTCTACAAATTCAACACGGCAAGTTCGTCGCGGACTCGCCCCGTCTTGAAATAGCGCTCTCTTCTCACGGCTTCGGTCCGAGTCGAGAAACTTTCCTTTTTCACGTAGAAACCATGGGATTCCATGGCGCGTGGCCTTGGAATGACCGGCATTATGCCGACGTATCCGATCGTCAAGCTCCTGACATGAACCAACATAGCATCGGCCTGTTTTCATGCTCCGAAGGACATAAACATGAAACATGCCTGTCAGGTCTTTAACCTCGGGCCGGCGGGATTTGAACCCACGACCTCTTGAACCCCATTCAAGCGTTCTACCAAGCTGAACTACGGCCCGATTGCGGGGAATAGTGTTCGCTACTTCGGCGTTGCTGGCAACCTTGTCTGCGGATAGAAAGAACGGCGGCTTCCAAGCTGCCGGCGATCTGGCTTCTGGCGCCGCTAAATTGCTACGGCTCGGAAAAGATCGCCGCCCATTTATGGTATGAAATATCGACACCTCGGGAAATCGGGATTGCAGCTGAGCGAGCTTTCGTTTGGCGCGTGGGTCACATTCGCGCAGCAGATTAGCAATGAAACGGCCGAGCGATTGATGACCATCGCGTACGACAGCGGTGCCAATTTTTTCGATAACGCTGAGGCCTATGCCGAGGGTCGAGCCGAGATCGTGATGGGTAATGTTTTGAAAAAGAAAGGGTGGCCGCGCGATACTTTCGTCATTTCGAGCAAGGTTTTTGGGGCGGCGACCGGCCTAACCAGGAGGGCCTGAGTCGTAAACATGTCATCGAAGCGTGTCACGCGGCGCTGCGACGGCTACAAGTTGATTATCTCGATTTGTATTTTTGTCATCGCCCTGATCCGAACACACCAATTGAGGAAACGGTGCGAGCAATGAGTGATCTGATCGCGCAGGGCAAAGTTCTTTATTGGGGAACTTCAGAGTGGTCGGCAACTGCCATTCTGCGTGCCCATGCCATCGCAACGGAATTACATTTGGCACCGCCAACCATGGAGCAACCGCAATACAACATGTTTGAGCGCGAGAAGGTGGAGCGCGAGTTTCTGCCGCTTTACGAAAAGGTTGGACTCGGCACCACCGTCTGGTCGCCCCTTGCCTCCGGGTTGCTCACCGGAAAGTACAACGAAGGTGCCCCTGGGGACACTCGCATTTCCATGCCGATGTACTCGTGGTTACGCCAGCAGTTCGAGAGTGATGAAGTCCGCAACAGGCTCGCGAAAGTGAAGGAACTCGCGAAGGTAGCAGGCGAGCTTGGAGTTACCTTGCCAAAACTCGCGCTCGCGTGGTGCCTGAAAAATCCGAACGTGAGCACCGTTATCACTGGTGCATCGAAGCCTGAGCAGGTTCGGGAAAACATGAAAGCCGGCGAGGTAGTCGAACAGCTGGATGACGGCGTGATGAAAAGAATCGAGTCGATATTGCAAGGTGCATAAGTAAATAAAAGGCGCGCCCGCATAAAATGCTCGTCATCCCGAGCGTAGCGCAGCGAAGTCGAGGGATCCCGCCATGCTACGAGAATTTGCCCATCTTAGGGCGACGCGGTTTCAATCAACGGGCAAGATGCCCGTTGGCCCCACAGCCAAGATGGCTGTGCTACACGGCAGGCTCATTCGCGCAGATCGTGGAAAACAAACTGCCAGTCTGTGCGCCCAGCGGAGTTACCCTCCACGGAATAGGACGAGCCGCGGATAGGATATCCGTGGGGCGCACAGGCTTTAAAGCCTGTGTTCCGTTGGCTTGATGCGCCGATTGTTATTGAGACGTTTCCCGGACAGGCCTAGACCTTGATCATCCGTGCAGTTCGTCAGCGAATGAAGAATCGAATTCGACTTGTCCCGGCCATACTTTTCTTGGCCGGCATTCTCATTCTTTGCCCCGCTTTTTCGTTTGCTCAGAGCAGGACGATAAGACTAAACGAAACCGCGTTCGCTTATGCTGAAGAACTAATTGTTCAGGGACGTGTTGTCATTGATAAGAAAAATGCGTGGAGAGATCATCATCCGATGGCGGAGGACGAGAACGAGTTCATTCGCGCGCACGGATTCGCTCAATACAGCAAATGGCATCTCGGGATCGATGAGACCCATGCAGAAGGGACCAAAGCCAGATACAAGTTTCCGTTCGGGGATTTCAAGAATGTTCACCGCTGCGGTCTGCTCGCGGTGAAAAGCAGAGCACATCAGTTCGGCTATGCCGACATCGAAAAGGCAGCTATCCAGCTAATCGAGATTATTAATTCGAAAAAGGAAAATCAGCCCGGCGCGGAACACAGACTGCCAGTCAGTGCGCCCAGCGGAGTTAACCTCCGCTGAAAGGAATATGCTGTAGCGGCGGTCTATGACCGCCGATAATTCTCCATCGGGTCCGGCGGTCATAGACCGCCGCTGCAGTCCAATCAGGAATTCCACGCGCTCAAAAACGCATCGATTAACTCTGGCAGGTCGTCGCTGTAGCCGCCTTCGAGAATTGCGGCGGTTGGAATTTTTACGTCAGCCAGCCATTTGCCGAAAGTCGCGAAATCGTCGCCTTCCAATGTCATCTGAGTAATTGGATCGTGCTTATACGCATCGAACCCCGCTGAGACCAGCAGCAACTGCGGCTTGAATCCGAGTAACTTTTGCAAGGCTTGCCCCGCGGCACGCACATGGTTGCTGCGCGAAGAGTAAGGCGCGATCGGAAAATTCAAAACATTGGCGAAGGATTTTGTTCCCGTGCCCGGCCAGCCCGGGTATTGGTGAATCGACGCGAACATGATCTTTTCATTATTCGCTACCAATGCCTCGGTGCCATTGCCATGGTGTGCGTCGAAATCCCAAATCGCCACCCGCTCAATCTTCCCTTTTACCGCGGTCCTTGGCCGCGGCCCGGCGTCGGCGACGCCGGTTACAGCGAGAGCATCCAGCGTCGCGACCGCAATGTTGCTGAAGTAACAAAACCCCATCGCGCGATCGCGCAGGGCATGGTGACCGGGCGGCCGTATCAAACTGAAGGCGCGTTTCCCGCCGATTGCTGCGCGTGCTGCTTCCATCGCGGCGCCCGCTGATTGCCGGGCGTAGAAATCGATGTTGGAATGGGCTGGAGTGTCGAGATCGAAATCCTGGTTCGCATTCGCTATCCGCGCGAGATGCTCGCGCGAGTGTGCGCGCAACAATTCCTGATCGGAGGCCGCGCGTGGTTCGCGCCATTGCCAGTTACCGTGCCGACTCTTCAAAAGCGGCACGGTCCGTACAATCCGCTCCGGCCGCTCCGGATGACCGGGCCTGCCGTACTCGGTGCAACGTGGGTCGTGAAAAATTTGCACGCGATTTTGTTAGCGCGATTTCACAGACGCGACAAACTCCGCCTTATTGTGATTCCAGGTCCAATCGAAATGATGGAGCGCATGCCATTGGTCGGTGGTCATACACCGCCGCTACAGTTGTCATTCCGGGCGAAGTCGGCGACCAATGATAGGACATGAATCGCTGTTGGAGGCTGCCAGGCGTACCCTCATAATGAGGGTCAAAAAGTTAATAGGTTAAAAGCATTAGAACGTTACAAAAAGCAACTGTTTTAAGGTTGTAACTTTGTAACGAATTGTAACTCTGTCGTTTCATCGACTGCGCTCGACATGACAAGAACCTTAAGAGATCTCCAACGCGCTCTCATTTGCGCTGCTCTTGCTTTCGGCGTGGCTTCCATCGCTCGTGCACAAATCTTCACCGGCAGCATCGTCTCTACTGAAGCGACGATGCCGATGCAACATGGATCTTCCGTCGTCGAACTCGATGACGGCTCGCTCCTCGTCTCCTGGTATTCGGCAACCAATGAAGCCGCACGTGACAGCCGGATTTTTTGTCGGCGCTCAACGTCGGATGGCTTGAACTGGGGCCCAACTCAAATTGCTGTCTCACCGGGAGAGCGCGCACGCGAATCCTGGTTGGCGAACAAAGCTGTCGGAAACAGTGTCTTGTTTCAAGACAAGGAAAATGTTCTTTGGCTCTTCTATGCTGCCGTTGAAGCCGGTGGCTGGAGCGGCGCGCACGTCGATTACAAAACTTCGCGCGATCGCGGACACACCTGGTCGGAGTCCCATCGGCTAACGACTGGGCTTGGCGATTTGCCCCGCAATAAACCCGTGGAGTTGGCCGGATGCGAGATTCTCTTACCGCTCTCTCATTCCGCCTTTCGAAAGTATGCTTACGGGGCGCGTTGGAAAACATGCGCGAAACTTTTGCAACCGAGCTATCCGACCATCGATGGCTCGAAATTTAGCCATCCTGCTTTTGTTGCTGTAGGTTCCAATAGCGTCGTCGCCTTCGTGCGTGCCCGCGGCGGCGGAATGTTGCAAAGCACGTTTTTTGATCCCGACAAGAATGGATGGAGCATTCCGCAGTCAACGAATTTACCCAACTCCGATTCGGCGATCGATGCAGTTCGGCTTGAAGATGGTCGGATTCTACTCGCCTATAATGATCATGACACGATTCGTAATCCACTGAGCATCGCAATCTCAGATGACGGGACAACGTTTCGCAAGCTCCGCGACATCGAAAACGAGCCCGGTCAGGATTTCTCCTATCCTTCGTTAGTTCAAGCGCGAGATGGAACGTTTTATCTGACCTATACCTGGCATTATCGCTCCGCCATCAAGTGCGCCCATTTCGATGCCAACTGGCTTGGCCTAAATCCTGTTAGCGTTGGCCAATAGAAAGCGCCGCAGAAGGCGGAATTATCTCCTGCCGAGTTTTGGGCGGAAGTTCCGCACCGGCGTCCGGGCCGTCTACGTGAATGCTCGCTTTCGGGGGATGCAGGAAGCGATGCAAGTCGAGCACTATTTTCTCGCCGGGACCGACGTACTGAATTGGAATTTCACCAAAAAAAGTTTGGCGTCATTGCTTGCGCGCTGACAACTGCAAACAGCGCGGCAGCGGAAAGAACCAATGCGCGATGGGACGAAACCATAAACAGACGCGATCTGGCTTTTCCCGAGCAAAATAAAGACCGGCATTACGGTGTCTTTGCCATTTCGTGATAAGGCAAACCCAACTCGTAAAGCGGTAGTTCGTCACGGATGGCATTATAAACCGCGTTGTTATCCGCTCGGCTTGCGAGTTTCATCGCGCGGCGTGCGGTCTGCAGCGCCTCCTCGAAGCGTCCCGCTTCGGCATAAGCCGCGGCGAGAGTGTGAAGAATCGTTGGATCGTTATTACCAGCGAGCGCATTCGCGCGCTCGGCTAATTGAACGGCGCGTTTACCGTCGCGTACTGAATCGTCCGAAGCCGTCGCGAGCAACCAGGCGAGGCTATTCAGTGCGCTCACTTTGTCTGGCGCGAGTTGAAGTGCACGGTTGAGCTCCGCGACGGCTTGCATAGCCTGCCCGTTCTTTATCAAAGCAAAGGCGAGAGTGACACGGGTGGCGGCATCATTTGGTTGTAAACGCCTGGCCGTTTCGAGGTTTGCGATGGCCTCGGCCGTCCGGCCACGTTGGAGGAGAAGCGAGCCAAGATTTAAGCGCGCATCGAGGTATTGCGGTCGCAAGGAAAGAGCGCGTTTGTATTCGGCTTCCGCCTGGTCGAATTGCTTGAGCTCACGCAGAGCGCTGCCGTAATTATTATGTGAGTCCGCCTCATCGGGACGGATTTCGATCGCGCGCCGATATTC
>QHRA01000056.1 GCA_003221295.1 Verrucomicrobiota bacterium
ACCCAGGCCATGCTATCGAGGTAAGCGCCGTTGTCGGGGTCGAGTTGAAGCGCGCGCTTGATTGCGTCTTCTGCTTCGTCGAGGTGACTGTTCTGTTCGGCCCACATGTAGCCAAGGTAATTATAGGGCTCGGCCGCATTGGCGGGATCCATCGCGATGGCTTTGTGGAAAAGTTCGGCCGCTTTATCATAGAGACTGGCCTCTTCCGCCGCGGCGCCATATTCAACGTAAAAACGTGGTTTCAGAAAATCAGCCTGCGCATTCTGCGCTTCGTTGAGCGCTTCTTCGAACATGACCACCGCCTCTTTCGCCTTTTTCGACTCGCGCAGGGCAATCGCGAGATAGTAGGCGAATTCGGGAGCTTCGGGATAACGCCGGCGCCCTTCTGTCAAAATCGAAACGGCGCGCTCGCTCTGTTTCAGCGGCGCCAGCAATAATTCCGCGAGCCGTAAATATGTGGCCGCGTGATTTGGATTAATAAGCAGGCTTTGTTCATAGTTCTGTGCCGCCTTCTTGAATTCCACGTTCGCCGGGTCGGTTTGATTGTCCCGAAGCAGCGCGCGCGCTTCATCATCGTGCAATTGGGCTAACAACTCGTAGGGCTGATATTTTTCAGGGTGTTCCTGGATAATCGCTTCAAGTGTTTCCACGGCGCGTGCCCGCTGATTTGTTAACACAAATCCGGTCGCCAGTTTTTCGCGGACATTGGCGTCGTCAGGTTGCAACTCAAGCACGCGCAAATAAAACGGAAGCGCTTCCTTGATCTGTTGGGTGGAGGCGAAGTAATCCCCCGCCTCCTTCAAAACGGCAGCATCGTTTTGCCCTTTCGCGGCCGCCCTCTTAAAAACGTCGTTCAGACGCGCTATTTGCTCCGGAACCGGCTTGGCATCTGGTTTCAAAATGACGGAACCGTAAAGTCGGCCAAGCCTTGCCCAGAAAATCGGATCGTCGCTTGGCAATTTGGCGGCGCGATCGAGAGTTTCGACCGCCTTTTTTTCATCGCCAGCGGTGAGATGAATCTCAAACAGTCGCTGGTAGCCATCAATTTTCAGCGGATCCAGCGCGATGGCTTTGTTGGCGAACTCAATCGCCTGACCGACCTTCTTCAAATACTTTGCGTAGATAAAAGCCAGCTCCAGATAAGGCTCGGGCGCTTTCGGATGTACCTTAATTGCGTCTTTTAAGACATCAATCGCGCTCGGATAATCATCGTCCCGCGTCAGCAACGCCGCGACACGAACCGCCAGTTCGATCTGCCCCGGATCGACATTCAGAACCTGACGATAAGCTTCGACAGCTTTTTCCATTTCGCCGTTCTCCTCAAAATCGATTCCTTCGACGAAATGGGCGAGGGCCTCGGCCTTGTGTTCACCCTCGATGCTCAGATTCAAATCTCGCGCAGGAGGTAGGGCCAGCGAATCATCGATTACATCGGCTCGCTTCGGTGCCGCGTGCGCCGCCGTTGCCTTTTGCGATCGCGTAGATGGTGCCCGCGCGGATGAGATTTTTCCGATGCCGCATACCAGCAGAAGCAGCGCAAGATAAGCTCCCTGCTTGCGCACAATCATCATCCTGCCTGAATCTACTGTGCCGGTCTGCCGAGGCAAACCGGCACAGTCGCCGTTACGACTTGTAACGCAGACGCTTCTTATGGCGATTCTCCTTCATTCGCTTGCGGCGTTTGTGCTTGGAGATTTTCGCTTTGCGTCTTTTTTTGAGAGAACCCATAGCGGAAAGATAAATTTGGCGTGGCAGTGAGGCGAAACGCAAGCATTGCTTGCGTAGGATGGCAAACAGTTTCGGTAATCAAATCGCGCGGTCACTTTTCGAAAAGAAGCACCATCACACCAACTAATAATAGCAGCGATCACATCACCAGGCTTTCATAGCGTTCAAACCAACCAAGTCCGATGCTGCAAATTCCGAGCAGGGCCAGAGAGGTGAAAACCAACACTCCTGCAACTGCGGCGGTGGAGAGAATAAGGATTAGCAGGACAAACGGCCCCAGCCGAAGCGAATTCCCGAAACGTAAATCGGCAGAAACGCTTCACAGGGTAAGAAGGTAAGCATGGCAAACAGGCTGCCAATTGCGACCCAGTCGGAGTGCGGGTGCGCGAAATATCCGGGCACGAAAATGCGCCAGCGATTCCTTCAGTTCATGCTGATGTTTATGCTCATGCTCGTTCCCACCGTGGCCGCCTTTCGAAAATAAGTGAGTGTGGCTGTGAGCGTGGCCGGAAAGTTGTCGCCAGACGTAGAATAGACCGAGTCCGATGAGCAATGCTCCCGCGATTCGCGGGAACCACGTGCCAATGCGCCAGCTCAGCGCCACTCCAAAAATCGTTAGGATTCAACCGAGTAGCGCAGTTGTGAGGACATGGCCCGTGCCGGCTAATGCGGTAATTAGGAGTGTTTTGGAATGACTCCAGCGTTGCGCACGACCCGCTGCCACGAAGGGCAACCAGTGGGTCGGAATCGCGGCGTGAAAAATGCCACCGTGAATCCGGTAAACGCAATGGTAGTGAGGACGGTTTCGTTCATGCCTTGACCCCGCGCGTTTAATCGGGCTGGTGGGATTTGAACCCACGGCCTCCTCGTCCCGAACGAGGCGCTCTACCAAGCTGAGCCACAGCCCGCGATGTGCGGCCGCGGAGTGCCGCGGCTTAGCTGACTACTTCGCGTATTTGGGACGCGATAGCAAGAAGATCGCGCGTTTTTCGACTTATCCCATTGCGAAGAAAGAAAGTGTCGCATTTTTTTGCCACCCGTCGATTGAAGCGAGGAAGCGTCCGAGAAAAGTCGTAATGAGGAGAAGATTCGAGGATGCAATCGGTTAGGGGATGGCTGCCTTTTGTAGTCTTGCACATCAGAGGTTCGACTTTTTCTGGTGTTTACGTGTCTAGTGTTAGACACAACCCTCCGTGGCACCGGCACTGCTATAGTAATTCTAATAAATCCCCTCATTTATGAAGATGAATAAGACCCGGAGCGTCACAAACGCAGCTAATACACTGCCTGAGGTGCTCATCGCAGTCGTGCTGGTTGCGACCTTCTTCGCTTCGATTTTCGAGCTTAATGCCGTCTGTCTGCGGTGCATCGACGCTAGTAAAGAGTCACTCGCCGCAGTGCAAAGCGTTCAGGATCGGAGCGAGGTTTTGCGTAATCTCGCCTTCTCTGATCTGACGAACACTTCGTTTGTGCAGAATCTGATGAACACGTCTGCTAATCCGGCACCTTTTTCAAAGAAGGCAACCGAGGTAGTCACGATTAGCAAGTATCCGACAGCCAACGGAGTAACCAAATTCACACGCGCACCTAACGGCACGGTCACCACTGACTCGATAGCCACGGACCTTGGCACGGGATTGCTCAAAGTGGACGTCCAAGACTCCTGGACTATGGCCGTGGGTGGTCGCAGCCGAATCGAACAGACAAGCAGCATTATTTCAAACGGCACTAAGAAATGAAACTCAAAAAACTCACAAAGATTCGCGCCTTCACTCTCGTAGAAATGATGATCGCGATCGCCATTGCTTTCACGATCCTGGGTGTCACGCTGACTTCGTCAATCGCTCTAGAAAAGAGTTTTAATTCAGTGGACAACTATTTCGCGACACACATGCAGCAAATCCGCATTGTAGATTATCTCGCCCGAGATGTGAGGCGTGGATTTAGCGTCACCTCGTCCCTTGATAAGCAAACGGTAACGGTGAAAATCCCCAGGTATATTATTCAGGCGGCCGATTCGGATGCAACTCCTTCCACCATAGGAACTCCGCGCTCGCCAAGGTTGGCTATCTCAAGTGGCGATTACAACATAAATTATGGTACCGCGACCAACCAGATTAGTACAGTCCTGTACCAAATAAGCGGCTCTTCCATTCTGCGGACGGAAGACGGTGTCGTGACAACGATTGCCTCGAGCACTGACAATCTAATCCCGGAAACGGTCGACGTAGAATTAGCTAATACCGAGTACACTACTACGGCGATTACGTTTAAGCCTATTTCCGTGGCCGACCGAAACGGCACAGTCGTTTATTCGACAGCTTACCTGAGAAACCGGCGGCGTTCCCTTTAGAAACTAACAACGAAAGATGAAAATTAAGAGCAACAACAACGAATCCGGTAATGTCTTGATCTGCGTGTTAGGTGCGATTTTGGTCGTATCACTTATCGGCGCTAATGTTCTGCGCAATTCCACGACACGCCTCAATAGTTCATCCAATCAGGTGCGAGCATGGAAGGAAGCGCTCTCCGCCGCCGAAGCAGGTGGTGATATGGCCTTTGCCGAGCTACGGAAGACAGTCCCCGGGATGAGCCCGACCCCGAGCCCGAGCCCGTGGATGGGATGGACTAATTCCGGAACCACGCACGTGAGTCCGGTAACCACTTTCGGCAGCGACAACCTTAAGGCTCGGACAGTAGTAGAAACGTGCTATTTCGACAGCTCAGGAGTTTTCCATCCTGGGGCAAATCCGGATCCAAACGCAAATAGCTGGTATCGTGTTCGAAGCAAAGGTACGATGCCTCTTCCAGGCCTTAAGAGAACCGGAATGGATGACACGCTTATCAATGATGGTCATAGCCACTTTGCTGCGAAGGGTTCCACAGCAATGCAGGATATCACCGCCCGAGGCAACGGCGATAGCGTCTTACGCAAAATCGATTTTAAATATGACCATTTCGTAACCACTTATGGAAATGATTGGGATGATCCGCTCGGAACGAGGAATGATCCCGCGGCGATCGGGGCGACTCCGCAAATCTCGCGACGGATCGAGCAGATCGTCACCCCGGTGACACCTTTCTTCGACGCGGCGATTAAAGCGTCTGCCAGCTTCTACGGCCTTGGCTCCGCCGCCATGCTTGACAGCTACGATTCGCGAAAAGGTCCCTATGTCTTCGTCGCGAATGATCCGACTAACCCACGTTATCCCGATTCACGTCATGGATCCCTCCAAATCGGCAGCTCCACGGCAACTGTCAAAGGCATGCTTTACGGGGATGTGGCGACAAACGGAGGAACCATTGTTGGTTCATCTCAAATAACCGGAACTGTAGATAATAATGTGCCTTTTAATCTCGACGATTATCATATGCCTGACACTTCGGCGTGGGCGTACCAACCGGCTGGGACCGGAGCGGGGAAGCTGCCGTTGGCCGTCTCGAGTTCTACAACGCTTACGCCACCGGCTGACGGAAGCTCAAATGCCCCAGTCTATTATGTTATTTCGTCGCTCACCGGTGCGTTGAAAGTGAATCCCACAGCAGCGGGAACGGACACCTACGTCGCTATCCACGTCACAGGCAATATTTCGGGCAACTCCGCCGGCATCACGGTAAATCCGAATGTCCACCTTAAGATTTATTTCGACCGCAATATTGACGTTAAAAACAATAACCTTATAAACCAGAATCCGAGTCTCGCGAACCCAATCGCCGGCAACCTCCAATTCTACGGTATTAGTCCACCGCGTGACGTGAACGGCGTTCCGCAATGGACACAAACTATCCAACTTAATTCCGCCACGCCGAGTACTCTTGCCATGACATTCTACGCGCCGAGCGCGGATGTCACCTTGAATGGGAACCCTGATTTTATTGGGACCATGGTCTGCAAGACTTTTTACGGGAACGGAAACGTAAGCTGGCATTATGATCGCGCACTCAATAGTGAGGGGGAAGTCCTGGATTTTCGTATCGCCAGCTACGTAGAGGACACCCGCTAAAGCGCGCTCTTGTTCGCGCGCTCGCAGAAATCGGTTGATAACAACGACGCGCCAACTTCCCACGTTCACCAGGTTTGCTGCACAGCGGGGTCAACTGGCAAACCATCTAGCGACTTCTAACTAAAAACAGGATCAGTAGCGGGAAGGCGGGACCTTGTGGGCTCTCGACCCAAGAAAATTATCTGTACGATGGTAGAAAAACGCTGTCAAACGCACGTAGGGTGGGTAGGGTATAGCTCACTGTTCCTCTGGTTTTTGTGATTAAGTATACCATTTTTGTGGTCATTTTTCTCGGTCTTGGCTGGGTTTTCTTCTTGCAAAAACAGCATGAAAAAAAAGCAGCGCTGGAATTAAGAAAAAAACAAGAAGAAGCCGTCGTAAAAGCACACGCAACGCCTTCTCCAGCTAATTCTTCCCTCAAAGGTTTGCCGAAGCCGAAGCCCACCCCTGTGCTGGGGCCCCCTCCGACCTCGAAGCCGAAGCCGACGCCGATGCTGCCCAAACCGACTCCGATGCTACAGCAGACTCCATAGCTGTGTCATTCCGATGCTTATCCCAGCCTCCCTGGCTCTATACGGAAATCCTCACGCCAGCAAGATATCCAACCGCAAAGACGCACCGTCTGGTAGATGATCAAGTTTTCAACAATGCCCGATGGCTTTTGATCGGATGCGCTGTGGAAGCCCAGAGTGCGGATTCGGTTACGGCAAATGACGGGAAGCGTGTATCAAGTAATCCTTCCAGTGATCAGAATCTTCCTGTGCAATTTTGCAAGGCGTCGTCGCAGACGAAATGCCTCATCCGTATACATTGTGACATCGTGTGTGGGGTGTACACGCCCAACTCCCGACGGATGGATGCTGGTAATCCTGCATTTGCCGGGCTCCGCAATCTTATTGGCAAAGTGAACCTGCTGAGCTCCTTTCAAATGAGCGAAGAAATCCTTGCGTCGAGTAGACGAAAGAATCTTTAGGCGCAGTCCGCTCTCCATTCGACCGATCAACGGATCCATCTGTATTGGCTAGTATGCATTTCGTGTGCCGGGAGTCGATGAGACCAAGTTATCGAATTCGAAAATAAGATAGAAGGACATATGATCTTACCCCCCGCCAATGACCCGATAACGAGTTTCCATCGCCAGAGAGCAATGTTAGGAGCGCAAGCGCGTCCTCACCCGCTAGCTGGACAGTCGGCCGTGCCAGTCGTTTCCGCCAGGATCTCGCAAATTTCGCCAGTCGTGCATGCCAACGATCGCAAAAACGGGATGACGACTCTTATAACTGCAACTTCCGCGTAGCCCCGGCTTTTTCTAGGTCCCAAACCGGGCAGCGATTTTTGAGAGGCGTCCGCCGCCGGGAAGCACCCGACGTCTGTCGCCAAAGCTTTGCCCGCCGAAAGGCGCGGCCGCTTCTGACCACAAGCGAACGCCATTCTGACGCTGGTGCAGAATCCATCTCGATTTGGGCTGAGCGAGCGCAGCGCCTAGAATTGCAATTGGCCCGTAAAAGTTCCAGTTTTCTTAACGTCTTCGAACCACCCAGCAATCTTAAAACTGCTGATGCGCCCACTGCCAGCGAGCGCTTCGTCATAGCGAATCTGCGTCGTTCCGTTAAGAAAGGCTGATTTGCCTGTAAAGCTTCCTACGAACTCGCCGCTGCCGCCACCTCCGGCGAGCTTCAAGTCCGCCCCCGGAGCGTAGACTGTTCCATAAAAGTCCGAGTTTCCGGCTAGAGTAAAGGTCTGAGTCGTTCCATCCGGTGGGCTAATTCCATAGATTTCCAAGCTCTTTGCCGTGTTGTTGTAATTAACCAATCCATTGCCAGAGAAGTTCAAATCCCCTGCCACATAGATTTTAACGTTGACTCCATTTACGATAACAACCGAGCCATCGGTTGAGCCTGACCCTCTTGTAGTAAAATCTCCGGTTACATAGAGTTCGATGTAATTTTTGCTCGGATCGGGACTACCCCTCGTGGTGCCGAAATCAAACGTCACCTGCTTTCCACCTGAAAGTTTTATATTGCCAATACTTGCGATAGTACCGACCTGGTAACGAGCAGGACTTGTAGCGGTGCCTCCGGTGTAAGTCTTGGAATTATTAACCGATCCGCTTACAGTTGCGTTACTCCACTGCGGTGCATAAATGGGCTCAAGCGGTTCGTAATAATCATTGATAATCTGACCCTTAACGTTAGACGTGTTTGTAACCGTGGCCCCATTTGCATCAGTGGCGCCGCCATTAGTAAGGACATCGCCGTAAACACTCGCGTTACCGATATTGGCGAATGGTGAATTGGTAGCGATATTGGCTGACAGAGGGACGTTGAAATTTGGAGCATCAAACTGTCCAATATTAGTCAGAAGATGTCCGTTGGAATCTCGAGCGTCTGGGAGACCGTTGACAGAACGAGTGGGATCGGCGGAGTTAAAAGAATCAACAAAGATGTTATGATTGTTTAAATTGATGGGTTGATCCGTTTTCAGCGGGCCCTGTGTGGTGTAAACCGGTTTGACCCATGCCTCGATCGTGCGGGTCGCTGTTCGGGTGGCGGTCCGCAGATTTAGTTTCCGCAATACAGCATCCGCGCTATCCATACTGAGAGATTTACCTCCCGGAAGTCCCACCGTTCCAACCGAGACGATGCAGTAGTAAGGCCTCGGGATTGTCTGCGTAGTGTTTTCATTCAGAGTCAACATATAGTCGGCATAGCTGTTAGATGCGCCAGATGGCCCTTCACCAGCATGGTTTAGGTACACCCTTATGGATGTAGATGTAGTCGTGCCGCTTGGAAACGGACTACTCCAAGCTATCGGACTAGGGCCCGCTAACGGAAGAGAATTTTGGGCCAATCCTTGCTCCAATTGGGCGATTCCCTGATGAACGCCGGCCTCAGCCGCAGCCAACGCTTCCTGCCAGGCCGACGCCTGGCTGACCGTCATGCGGCGATTATTCACATTCACAACAAGAGAGCTCGCCAGTAATGCCAGGATCGTAATAGTGATGATCACTGCAACGAGGGCGGACGCTGTGCGCGATTGGCTATTGCTTCGTATTTTCATAATGGTTAACTGGAACGCTATCTGACCAGACGTGGTCAGAAATACTTCGTCACTTAAAAGTTGCCTCTCTTAGAAATACCGTATCATTCAAAATTGATTTGTTTCCGGGGTGACGAGAATCGGGACTCGCCTCAATTCTGACTACGACGGCGGTATCCGAAGAGCTAATCAGTTGCATATCCTTGTTCGTGAATGTCACCTTTAAAATATTGTTTGGGTCAGAGAGACTTGCACTGGAGTAGTTCGTAAAGCTGCCAACCTCGCGACTAGCGGTGTTGGCGGCCGCGGGTAATGGTTGGGATAAGGCTAGTGTCGAAGTCGCTGGCGCAGTGTACGGCCAATCAATCTGGCGAACAATCGTTCGCTTGGTTCCACTCGCGCCATATCTATAAGTCACGGCTATTGCCACTTGTTGTCCGCTGCTATCCCTATATTGCATACCTCCGGTCGTCGGATAGACTCCTGGCTCGACCCGGAGAGCGAAGCGAGCGGGATCGCCTGCAAGCGGTCCGGTTGTCTCGTAAGCCGGAGAGGGACTTGGATTCGGTTGGTATCGCATGGGGATCGTCAATGTCAGTGGAAGCGTGTTCGTGAGACCGTCCGCACTTATCGTGAATGATTTGGCGGTAGCATTGCGGAGATCCGCTGCCAAAGAATCGAGCACGCGCAGCTGACTGTTTCGCGCGTCGGCCCAAGAAGTGGTTGAGGCAAAACCACGTTGCAGCGCGACGGATGAACCGTAGCACACAGAAAGAACAATTCCGAGAATGGCCAAAGCAATCATTATCTCCGGCAGCGTCATTCCCGCAGCCGCTCTTTGCTTGTAGGATACGGGTCGCGCGATCATCGGGTTTTGGTCCCCGATTTACTGATCAAGGTCGATAATTGACGCTGATGGGTCGTCGCCGAGGTAACCCACTCGGTCGTAACTTCTACCCGGATCAATCTTTCACCGAGGATGCTGCTCGGAGCAGAGGGACTGATGGCGGGTGTTCCTGTGCCTATCTTGGTCACGGAAAAGAATGGGGTGGAACCCGGCGTGGGACTTGGAGATGGAGTCGGTGCTGGAAGGGGCGAAGTCTGCGGAACAGCAGCGGGATAAATGCTTATGACTTCTCTGGAAATCGTCGAAGCATTATCCGAGGAAGTGGGCGTATTTAGCAGCGTCGCGATGTTGGATGGGGCGGTGGTGTTATACCAGTTGAGATTTCTTATCTGATCGATTCGCGCGATGCTATTTTGCTCCGCGATCGCGGCGGTGTCGCCAGCTTTCGCCTCTTTTACGGTAGTTCCGTAAAGAGCATATAAACTCGCCAGCGCGAGCACGAGCAACGCCCCTGCGATGGCAACCTCGACCAGCGTGGTTCCTCGTTCGTGTTGCGCGAGCATTTTTCGGCGCCTTTTCAGAGGGTTGGAATCGCTGGTCAGAGCGCCAACCTTTTCGTCAATGTTTGAATCGATTCCCATGAATATCCTCTGGCCACAGGCCATAGTTATGGAAATTCTGGATATAGCAACACTGGTGCCACTTGAGAGGACTCCTTGGGTCCAAACGACCCCCGCCGCTCCCTTAGCGCAGCTGAGGAGATTGTTCAGTGCTTTGACTCGAGGCATCACCTGTCCGTAATAGCCAGCGATGGAGTGAGCCACAAAGACAAGATTTACATGGTCCCGTCCTAATAGCTATAATTACCATGTTTAATCCAACGGGCGATCGTGCCTCGGTTGTCCACCGATATCGCCGAGAAGATTCTACTGGGACCAATGTCGCCGGGCCGTGGCCGATCCTTGCGATTTCCTCATCGGGGACGGGCCGCGTCCTCGGACACATTCCGAACATTGAGTTCACAAATCGTTTGACAAGGGCGCGCTTGCTTCTCACATTCACCATTTCTTTTTCGTCGCGATGCTCGGCTCTCGTCTTTTCCCTGGTCCCATTTCGTCCTGCGCGCCGACGATTCTCCAGTTCCCGGCGGAGCCTACCCGCGCCGTCCATACCTTGCGCATTATGACGACTCAACTCTTGCAGGAAGCCAGCCAGATCATTCCCAACCCGCAACTGCTTATCAACGTTGTATCCAAGCGCGTGCGTCAGCTTGGTCTTGGGCATCGGCCAATGGTCGAGACTGGCCCGCGGGCATCGCTCACCGACATTGCTCTTAAGGAAATCATTGCCGGCAAACTCACTTTTGAAGAGCAGAGCGCGTCCACCGACGGCGCGTGATTTTTGGCTAACATCGCTCGGTTAATGACTGCCGAGACGATTCTCAAAGCGAGGTCAAATCGATCCGGGCAGGAAAGGCCAACATCAACGATGCCTTCGCGCGCATCGAAAATGGTGAAGCCTTCCTCTATAATGCCGACATCCAGCCTTACGAACGCGCCAGTCACGAAATTCCGTCAGCGAAACGAGTGCGCAAACTCTTGCTCCACCGCGCTGAGATCGACAAGCTCTATGGCGAAACCCAGGTAGGCGGCCGCGCCCTGGTCCTTCTCAATCTGCACTGGAAAAACGGCAAACTGAAAGCCGAGATAGCAGTCGCGCAGGGAAAAGTCGCGCGCGATAAACGTGCCGATTTGAAAAAGCGAGCCACCGATCGCGAAACCGCCCGCGAAGTCGCGCGCTTCAATCGCAAGCATGGATGACGAGAGCGCCGGCCCAAACTTCATGAGCACGCAACGCCTCTTCGTTGCCATCGATTATCCCGACGAAATCGCGGAACGTTTGGCCGCGCTCGATCCCCACTACCGCGGTTTGATTTTTTCACCACCCGCGCAAATGCATCTCACTCTCGCCTTTTTTGCCGCGGTCGAAAAAAGCACCGCCGCCGCGCTCGAAGAGAAACTCGCTGCCATCTCCTTTCGTTCCTTTTTTCTTCCCGTTGCCGGACTGGGCGTTTTTTCAAGAAAAGGGATGCCTCAGATTCTCTGGATTGGGGTCGGCCATGCGCACCCGCACCTTTTCCAACTGCATAAGCGCGTGAGCGAGGCTGCCTTGGCTTGCCACTTACCGATCGAAGAGCGCGCTTGGACGCCACATTTTACCATCGCTCGCGCTCGTGGCATTTCGAAAGCGCTCGTTGACTTATTCTTAAAAAAGCATCGTGATTATGATGCCGGCCTCGTCCGTATCGCGTCTTTCACGCTCTATGAAAGCAAACTTACCGCTGGTGGCGCCATTCACCGAGAAGTGCGAATTATTCGCGCGGACGACTCGAGCTAACGAGACAGATCCTCCGGAGGCGCGACCATGCCGGTCAACCGCGGGAATGGTTCTCCAGAGGATCGATCGATCGTTTTTTGTTGCGGTTCGCAGCAAGGTCCAATTCTTCCAGTCAGCTGACCTTGCTTAGTTGGCTGGTTTTGCGTCTCGCAGGAACTAAAAGCGAGAGGCGAAAAGATCGCGAAAACCCACGCCAGTGCGCGCCGCAGCGGGCGATGAAGCGCGTAACGCAATGTGTCCCTTTGCGTCATCAAGTTTCTATCTGGCCGGAGCGCGTAACTTGTTCAAACAGGTTCATTCCTTCCGCGCGCAATTAGCTGCTCTGCTCGACTGTATGCGGTGACATCGCCGACAGGTTGTGGACGTGCAGTTCGCATTGATCACAAAAGCGTGTCTTACGATTTCCCTGCATCTCTTGCCAAAGCTTTGGGCAAGGACTTTTGATTTCCAGCGGGGCAACCTTCGTTCTCGCTCGAAGTGTATTTAGTGACTTGGAAATTAAGACCGGCTTTTTAGATCGGCAACACTGGTCGGTATCATAATGCCATCCCGCATTCCGTGGATTAACTTCTTATCCGCCGGCACAATTGTCGTTAGGGCGCCGCGCAATTTCACCCGATCGCCTTCGACAAAATAGTACGGGCACAAACGAACTCGGCCTTTTATCGATCGCACCTCGGCGTTTTCGTTTTCGTAATAACGATGCTCGAACAAGCTTCCCTTGTGGAATTGCTGCAAAATCGTTGGCTGCGCTGCAAAATTATTTAGCGCGTGGTCGATTCGTTTCTCCCACTCGCTGTGCGGTAAATCCGCCCCGAGCGCGACGCCGCGACTTCCCCATCCCAGCGGCGAGAAGCCGCTCACTTTCAAAAGCAAGTCGCGCTCTTTCTGGCTGAACTTCGCTGCCTCGCGCCAATCGTGAATCTCCAGTCGCGGAATCACCGCGTGTTGCGGCAACGGCGTCGGATCCAGCAACCAGGTGTACGGGATGACCTCTTGCAATTTCAGGAAATATTTTTCGCCCAGCTCGCGTCGCCAGAATTCCCGCAACGGCTTGAGCCAGAAAAGCGCGAACCACATTTTCTCCTCCAAAAACGGTTTGATCGGCGGCGTCACCCGCACCTTTCCGTCACTAGCCGATTTCAGGAGCGCCTCGATCATCGGAATATTCGGCAGATCGAATAACTCGAAGAATCGGTAAACATCGTGGCCTGGTTGTGGCTCATAATTTTCCGCTGCTAGAACGCGCCAATTCGATATTGGATGTTCGATGTTCGATGTTCGATGTTGGTTCAATTGCGCCGCTAACCACTCCATCTCCGGCCGGTACGTTGCCGATTCTTCCGAAACCAGAATATCACCGCCATTCGGGAGCACGGTCTGGAATCCATCAAGCATCCCGTCTTCGCCGCCGATCACATCCTGGCCGAGCGCCGAGTAGGTCCGATTTAACCAAGCGGTCAATCCGATTCCACCCGGCACGGAATCAATCTCCGCAATGATGTAACTCTTCTCCGTCAGAATGAGATCGGGCCGAATAACGCGCGGCAATTCGTCGCGAAAAATTTTCTGCCGCGACAATTCGACCAGTTTGGCCGGTTTCCCGGCATCGAGATATTTCGCGATCCATCCCGGGTGCTTCCCCCGAAAGCTCAGCTGATAAAGCTGATTACACGCGCGTTGGAAAACGAACAGACGATGGCCAAGTTGCTCCAGCTCGCTGACAAATTTCTCTGAAATCGGAAACGGATCCGGTGAGATCAGCCAATCCCTGTCCGCGAAAAGCCCTTCCGCGGGCAACGCGGCGCGGATGGCATCCAGTTTTTCGCTCTCGGCAGTCGCCGCGATGTTTGAGGTTTGATGTTTGAAGTTTGATTTCAAAACTGCATAGCCGCCATCAGTACCCATCAAACATCAAGCGTCGAACATCAAACTTCCAGTCAGCGTCCGCTCGCGAATTTCTTGAGCGCCATCTTCACCAGCTCCTCGGCCGACTTCCCCGCGCCCTCGCGTTCCTGTAAATCGCGCACCAGCTTGTGGGCATCGACCTGCTTGTAACCGAGCGCGATTAACGCTAGCACCGCTTCGTTCGCCTGTTCTTGCTCCGGCGTCGGTGCATGCGTCGCGCTCGCCGCTTCCCACGCTGCCGCGACGCCGACCCTGTCTTTCAACTCCAGCACCATTCGCTCCGCCGTTTTCTTTCCTACACCGCTGATCTTCGAAAGCAACGCGACATCGTTGTTCACCACCGCAGCTTTGAAATTGTTCACGCTCATTCCACTCAACACCGCCAGCGCCAGTTTTGGTCCAATCCCGCTGACGTGATTGACCAGCAAGCGAAAGAGATCGCGCTCCGGCGCGCTCATGAATCCGTAGAGAATCTGCGCATCCTCGCGCACGTGCAGATGCGTGAGAATTTCAATCGGCTGCCCGACTCCGGGAAGTTTGTCGTAACTCGAAAGCGGAATAAAAACCTCGTAGCCAACACCGCCAACATCGATCGTCGCCTGCGTCGGGAGCGCGTGCGCCAGGCGGCCACGAAGAAATGTGATCATGCGGGGAATCCCTAACTGCGACGCGGAAATCTGCAAAGCAACAATTCACGTCATCCCGAGCGCTCGGGATGACTAATCGGGCTTGAGCAACATCGTTAGATCAACGCGCCGACCTTTCGGGATGTTGAATCCGGTTGCGCGATAGCTCCGCCAGGATACATCGACGTTCGGAAAAACCTCTGCGACAGCTGTCGTCGGTAGCACGACAAAACGCCCTCCGCTGCGACTCATAAATTCGGCGGCTTGTTTCCGTTTCAATGGAGTCATGAATCCGTGGATGCCGTCGCGAAAGTACCAAACCAGGCTCGGCTCCGCAAAATCAATGGCGCCGAATTCCATTTCGGGTTTCAGGTTAGGCCGGCTGTCATGGGCAAGGTTGTAGCTGGGAAAAAACTTTGTGAGAAACGGGCTGAGAAAAAACGAGATCGCGAGATAAACTCCGGTCATTGCGATGGGCAACGCCCTCGAAAGTCTCAAACATTCAAAGCGTCGCGCCAGCAGCAGCGCCAGCAATGGAAAGGCCGGCAAGGTGTAATGAGGTAGTTTGGTCTGCACCAGCGTGAAAATTCCAAAGACGATAAGCGCGCCAGCTAACAAGAATTGGTCAGTGTCATCGCGTTGCGCGCGCAGGTTTTTCCAAAGCGCCGGCAGTTTGATCGACCAGGGAAAAAAACTAGCGAACACAGTCAAAAAATAGAAGGGCAGTAGCCCCAGATACATCCAGACGGATGATGCACCATGTCCTTCCATCGTGGCGACTGAGCGTTCGACCACATGTTTTCCAATTCCGACTCGGAAAAATTCGCCGTGCGTGCGAACGAGCGCCGGAAATCCCCAAGCACAGACCACCGCCAGCACAAGCAAAATTCCGCGCAAGAATTTGAAGCGGGCAGCAAGGTACTCGTGACGGTAAAATCTTTGCGCGATTGCGACCGTTAACAGCGGTGTCCATCCGATCGGCCCCTTGGCCAGAAAAGCGAGTCCTAACGAGAAATAAAAAATCCACCAAAAGGCCGTTCGGTGTTCGATGTTCGATGTTCGATGTTCGGTGTTTGCCTTGAAGAGTTCCCAGGCCGCCCAATGCGCCAGCGTCACGAACAACACCAGCCACATATCTGCAACCGCGGCTTTTCCGTGGATGAAGCTTTGCAGCGAAAGCGTGAAAATTATTGCCGCCCACCAACCAACCTTCTCATTTCGCATTCGTTTTCCCCAGCTGAACAAAACCAGCGCGACCAACGCGGCCGCGACTGCGGTCGGGAAACGCGCGGCAAAATCATTTTCGCCAAAGACACGATAGCTCGCGACTTGAAACCAATAGGTCAGCGGCGGTTTATCGAAACGAAATTGGTTGTTGAAAAAGGGGACGATGAAATCGGCGCGCTCGCGCATTTCCCGCGCCGCTTCGGCGAAACGTGGCTCATCGCGGTCGATTAACGGCAAACTGCAGGTGCCCGCCAGGTGAAAAAGCAGGCACCCAACAAACAGCACGATGTAATTGCGCATTGCCGGTCGCACGATTGAACCGGAAAGTAGCAGCCGTTGCAGTGAAAACCGAAGCTGAAATCACACGGGTGCGGTCAACAAAAATTTGGATCGCACTAGTCGTGCTGGCAGTAATCGCATTGGTTGCGGCCTTTTTTCTCGATCAATCAGCCGCCGCTTGGATCACCGCACATTCCTCGCTCGAATTAAAACGAGTGATGCGAATCGTCAGCAGGGTGGGGGATTGGCCAGCCCACGTCATTGCCGGCCTGATTGGAATCGCGATTGCCTTCGCCGTCGGAAGCAAAGCCTGGATGCGAATTTTTCTCGCCATGATTATCGCGCTTGCGCTTGCCGGGATTACCACACGCGCCATCAAAATTGCAACCGGCCGGGCGCGTCCATCCGTCAAAACCGAAGCGCGCTGGAACGGCCCGCAATTCAGTTCCAAATATCACGCCTTCCCATCCGGTCACACCGCCTCATCTACCGCATTCTTTGTCGCGTTGTTTCTCGCGCGCAAAAAACAGGGTGCGCCGCTATTGTTGATTCCAATCCTGATCGCACTTTCTCGTATGATCGCTGGCGCCCATTACTTATCCGACGTCACCTTCGCCGCGATCCTGGGCGTGATCTGTGCGGTGTTCGTTGCTCACTGGCTTTCAATCCGCAATCCGAAGTCGCAAATCCGCAATTGAGTTGGCGGAGGGGGTGGGATTCGAACCCACGAGGGCTTGCGCCCTGCCGGTTTTCAAGACCGGAGCCATCAACCACTCGACCACCCCTCCGAGCTCTTCGTTCCGAGAAGTGTGCCACTGAGCACCCGTTGGGCAAGCCGCGCGGCTGGCCCGCGAATTTTTAGCTCGATGTTGTAGCCGCGGTCGCTGACCGCGGCAAAACCATCCACAAAAAATGGCTCGACAGAGGTCAATGTTCAGATGAACATATCGCGTGAAGCGAAAGCCTGATGGAAAAAACTTGTGGAAGAATGTGCGTGAAATTCCAAACGCGGCGCGCACCGTCCATCCTCGGAAGTTTCATGCGCGAGGCGCGTCGATTAACCCGGCAAACCGGTTCGAGGCGTTGCATTTTGAAGAGGATCCGCATGATGAAGTCGATGAAGACTCGCGTCCTCGGAAAACCATTTTTTACCGCGATGGCTCGCAGTCGATTATTGCTCGCAATAACAGTCCCGATGTCGGATTCGAGACGAGCGTGAACCCGTATCGCGGCTGCGAGCACGGCTGCGTTTACTGCTACGCCCGCCCTACCCACGAGTATCTGGGGTTCTCCGCGGGAACCGATTTCGAGTCGCGCATTATGGTGAAACTGGACGCGCCGAAGTTACTGGAGGCCGAATTATCTTCGCGAAGGTGGAGACCGCAGGTGATCGCGATTAGCGGCGTGACCGATCCGTATCAGCCGATCGAACGCAAACTCGAAATCACCCGGGGATGCTTGCAAGTCCTGTCGCGATTCCGGAATCCGGTCGGAATCATTACTAAAAATCGACTGGTGACACGTGATAGTGATTTGCTGGGCGAGCTTGCTGAATTTTCCTGCGCGGCCGTGAACGTGTCGGTTACATCTCTCGTCGAGGAATTGCAGCGCATTCTTGAACCGCGAACGTCGCCGCCCCACGCTCGTTTGGAAGCGATCTCCAAATTACGCGAAGCCGGCGTCCCAGTTGGCGTAATGGTGGCGCCCGTCATTCCTGGACTTACCGATCATGAGATGCCGGGAATTCTGACTGCTTGTGCGAAAGTGGGCGCACAATTCGCGGGCTATACCATCATGCGCCTGCCTTTTGCGGTGGCGCCGCTCTTCGAGCGCTGGCTCGACGAATATTTTCCCGAGCGGAAAACAAAAGTGCTCTCGCGGATTCGATCAGTGCGTGGCGGCGACCGATTGAGCGATCCGCGCTGGGGGACGCGAATTAAAGGCGAAGGAATCTTCGCGGAACAAATCGCGAGACTATTTCAAATGAGTTGTCGCAAGGCCGGAATCGGTCCACGGCCGGAGTTATCGACCCAACATTTTAGGCGTCCGCGCGAGCAGCTGACATTGTTGTAACCAACCTCGTCATCCCGAGCGACAGTCGAGGGATCCCGCCATGAGACCTTGAAGATTTCGCAAAGGGATCCCTCGAAGTGACTCGGGATGACGAGGGCGTCCTTACGAAATCCAAATCGTTTTGACGTTAGTGAATTCTCGAATCCCTTCGGCGCCAAGTTCGCGGCCGTAACCGGATCGTTTGACCCCGCCGAACGGCACACGCGGATCGGACGCGACCATCGCATTTACGAACACCATTCCGCTTTCCAGTTCGTGCGAAAAGAACGCGACCGCTTCCTCGCGATCGTGCGCGCGAAAGAACAGCGCGACTGGGCCGAAAACTTCCTCGCGATAAGCAGGCGCGCTCTTGGGAATTTCCGCCAGCACCGTTGGCTCGTAAAAATAGCCCACACGGTCAGCACGTTTTCCGCCGCATAAGATTTTTGCTCCAGCCGCAACCGATTTCTGCACCTGCTCGTCCACCCCACGAAGTATATTTTCTGACGAGAGCGGCGCGACTTCAGTAGTTTCATCCACCGGATCTCCGAGTTTCATCTTTTGCATCTTCTCCACGAACTGCGGGACGTATTTTTCGTAGATCGCGTCGGCGATAATGAAACGTTTCGCCGCGATACAGGATTGACCCGAGTTCACCATGCGCGATTTCACTCCGGTCGAGATCGCATCGTCCAACTTGGCGCTCGGCATGACAATGAACGGATCGCTCCCTCCAAGCTCGAGCACACTCTTTTTTATCTCGCGACCAGCCGTGCTCGCGACCGCACTGCCAGCGCGTTCGCTGCCGGTTAGCGTGACCGCTTTCACTCTTGGATCGCGAATAATTTTTTCGACCGCTTCATTTTCGATCAACAATGATTGGAACACGCCGGGATCAAAACCGGCATCACGAAAAATTTTCTCAATGGCGAGCGCGCACTGCGGAACATTGGAAGCGTGTTTGAGCACGCCGACATTCCCTGCCATCAAGGCCGGCGCCGCAAACCGAAAGACCTGCCAAAACGGAAAATTCCACGGCATAATTGCGAGGATGGCTCCCAGTGGCTCATAGCGGACATAGCTTCGCCCGGCATCAGACGATACGATCTGTTCGCTCAAAAATTTCTCGCCCTGTTCCGCGTAGAAACGGCACCCGCGCGCGCATTTCTCAATTTCGTCGACTGCTGCGCGCAAAAGTTTTCCCATCTCGGTGGTAATAATCCGCGCAAAGTGCTCGCGGTCTTTTTCTAATATCTCGGCAGTGTATTGCAGTTTGGCAGCGCGCTCAGCAAACGAACTGCGTCGATGTTTTTCGAAGGCGGAAACGGCGCGGTCCAACGCGCTCTCAATTTCAGCGTCGGTATGCGCGTCGAAATGTTTGCTTAATTCGCCAGTTGCCGGGTTGATTGATGCAATGGCCATGCGCGTAATCTACATCATGCTGCAATCGGATTGTTCAGAATTGTAGGGCGAGCGTTCCCGCTTGCCGGGCTAAAAAGCGACAGGCAGAAATGCCTGCCCTACAAATTGGGGGCGTTACAAACGCAAACCTCTTGGAATCAAAACGCGATCGAGCAAATCGAAAAAGAATTGCACCAGCAACGCCAGCAGCGCCGCCGGGATTGCGCCTTCCAGAATCGTGACATGATCGTTTAAATTCAGTCCACTGATAATCGGTTCGCCTAATCCGCCCGCGCCGATCAACGCTGCCAGCGTGGCTGTCCCGATGTTGATGACCGCACTCGTTTTAATGCCGGCGAGAGTCGACCGCGACGCCAGCGGCAGAAAAATTTTCCGCAATCGCTGACCAGCGGTCAGGCCGAGCGCGATGGCAGATTCGCGCAATGGTCGCGGGATATCCTGCAATCCAGTGGCGGTGTTCCGCACAATCGGCAGCAAGCCGTAAAGAAAAAGGGCGACGATGGCGGTGCGTGCGCTAATTCCGAAAAACGGCAACGGCACCAGAAGCGCCAGCAAAGCCAGCGATGGAATCGTTTGAATTACTCCGGTAGCCCCGAGAATGGCGTGCCCAACTGCGCCGCCGCGGCTGGCGACAATTCCGAGCGGTAATCCGACGATTATGGCAAGAACCAGCGAGATGCCGGCGAGCTCGAGGTGTCGCGTTACCCAGCGCAAGAGTTTGTTGCGGAAAGTTTCCGACACGAATGGAGTCGTGATCGCCCCGTCCGTGGTTCCAAAGAATTGTTGCGCGGCCGCAGCGTAATTCTTAGTCCGCTCGGCTTCGGAATTGAGGCGAATCATTCGGGCTTCATCAATAGAATTGGAAAGGTCATTCAGGGCAGGAACGGCTTGTAGCGACAACTTTTTGCGATAGAGGAATACAGCTTTGTATTGCGGAAAGAAATGCAGGTCATCAATCAGAGTAACGAGTCCGTAATCGCCGATTTTCGCATCGGTTGAGTAAGCATCTTTGACATCGATCTCTCCTTTCGCCAGTGCGGCATAACCGAGAGCGTGATCGATCCCGAGAACTTGAGAGGGGGCGAGCTGATAACGCTCGCTCATTGGTCGCCAGCCATCGCGGCGCTCAAGAAATTCATGGGTCAACCCGAACTTCAGCTCACGATGTGCACGTAAATCACTGATGGTTTTAAGGCCGAGCTGTTCGCTTCGATCGCTCCGCATCACGAGCGCATAAGTGTTGTTGAAACCGAGATCGTCAGTCATCGCGATTCCCTGCGCTGACAAGGCATTGCGAATTTGCGCAATCGACGCTCCCGGTTCCTTCAACATTTCTTCCGCAATCGTGCCGGTGTATTCGGGATAAACGTCAATGCCACCGCCGCGCAACGCTTCCCAGAGAATTATAGTGCCGCCCATTCCCTGGCGGTGCTCCACCTTGAGGCCGGCGTTTTCGAGCGAGCGTTTCGCGATCTCGGCAAGCACGTACGATTCGGTGAATTTTTTGGAGCCGATAATGACCTGATCAGCGGATACGAGGGTTGCAGGGAGGAGGAGCGACGCGACTGCTAGCAAGAAGCGGCGATGGCCCGGAGAGAGATCGCGACTCCATGATGCTTTGCCCGCATTCATAACTGAACCAGGCCCCGTTGTGCGCTGACGAATTCGCGAACGAATTCGTTTGCCGGTTTCGCGCGGAGATCTGCGATCGATCCGCGCTGGATGATCTGGCCTTCGCTCATGAGAGCGATCTCGTTGCCGAGAAAGGCGGCTTCAGCCAGGTCGTGTGTGACGAGCAAAACCGTTTGCTGAAGTCGTGCGCAAATCTCCTTGAGATCGCGTTGTAGATTCATCCGAACAAGGGGATCGAGCGCGGCGAATGGCTCGTCGAGCAAAAGCAACTCCGGCGACAACATCAGAGCGCGCATTAAACTCACGCGCTGGCGTTGCCCACCAGAGAGCTCGAGCGGATAACGGTCGAGCCCGCTGCCGGGAAATTTCGTGAGTTCGCAGAGCTCCATGATGCGTTTCTCGATCTCATCGCGTCTTTTCCGAAACAAGCGTGGTTGGAGCGTGAGATTGTGCCGGGCGGTAAGGTGCGGGAAGAGGCCACCATCCTGGATAACATAACCGAGGCGACGGCGAATTTTCATGATCGTTTCGGCTGCGATCTTCTCGCCATCAAATTGGATTTCACCGGTGTCAGCAGTGACGAGCCCGACGATCAGGCGAAGGATGGTGGACTTGCCGCAGCCGCTTGGGCCGATCAGGGCGGTAATCTTGCCGCGCTCGATTTCGAGATTGGCGTCGCGAATGGCGAAATCGTCTCCGAAGCGTTTGGTGACGTCGCGGAAGTGAACGAGAGCGTTCACGAAAATCGATAGCTACAACACGAAGAGAAAGAGGCCGAATAGCTTTTGTTCATCGGTCCAAATTTTTTCAAAACGCAGACCAAAAGCGCCGGCCAGCGCGATCATTTCTGAAGGCGAATATTTGTAGGAGAATTCAGTGATGATGTGTTCGCCGGGCGCAAAGCTGAAAGCAGCGTCTGCGATGTTCACGGTTTGCGGCCTAAGACTGATGAGATGCATCTCGATGCGCCCGGCTTTCTCATTGTAAACGGCGCGATGACGCCAGCCCCGGAGATCAAAATCCGAACCGAGTTCGCGATTGGCGCGCGCGAGCAAGTTCAAATTGAACTGCGCGGTCACTCTCGTACTGTCGTTGTAGGCGCGCTCGAGAATCGATTTCGATTTTTTCAGATCGACTCCCATGAGTAAAGCGCCACCTCGCCCGCCGATGACCGCGATTTTTTTCAGAAATTGAGTCGCATCTTCCGGTTCGAGGTTTCCGATGGTCGAGCCGGGAAAGTAAACAACGGTGCGATTTGCAACACCGCTGCGCGGAGGCAAATCGAAGGGCTGAAGGTAGTCGGCGCAGACAGGAAGAACTTCGAGCGCGGGAAATTTTTTGCGAAAAACGATCGTCGATTGGGTGAGTTGTTCGCGCGAGATATCTACTGGCACATAGGCGACCGGGGCTTCCAGATTATCCAAAAGGATTCGCGTTTTCGTTCCTGCCCCCGTGCCAAGTCCGATCAATTCGATCCCGCGGCCGAGCGCATTGGCTATTTCGCCGCCGCGCTCGCGCAAAATCCGCATTTCTGTGCGCGTGATGTAATACTCGGGAAGCTCGCAAATTTTCGAAAAAAGAGCCGAGCCAGTTTCGTCGTAAAAAAATTTGCACGGCAAGGTGCGCGGATGTTGCGACAACCCGGCGATGACCTGCTCGCAAAACTCTTCATTGGCCGGCTCGAAATCGAGCACGGCGATTTGGCCGGCTTGTCCGTTCATGCCGCGTCGCGTGCCAGTCGAATCCCTGTGAATTGCCAGCGTTTTTCGGGTTGGAAAAAATTCCGGTAGGTGACGCGGATATGTGATTGCGAAGTTGCGCAGGAGCCGCCGCGCAAGACATATTGATTGCACATGAACTTGCCGTTGTATTCCCCGAGCGCACCGGGCGCGGCGCGGTAACCCGGAAAGGGCGAGTAGGAGCTGCGCGTCCACTCCCAGACGTCGCCAAAGATTTGCATCAGCCCCGCCGGTTCCCTGGCGGGCGCGGGATGAAAACGCTCCGATTCGACAAAGTTGCCCTCGATCGTCTCAATAGCTCACGTGTGTGACTGGCTCGTTTTCGTCGACCGGGCGAAAACCGGAAAGAGTGAAATGCCACCACGCGCCATCTCGTTTTTCCCAATAGAGCGGTGCTTCCCAACGTTGCTCGTTTACCGTCATCCAACCAAGCGACAACCAGAATTCCGGTCGCTGATATCCATCGGCTTCGATGAAGCGCTGATATTCGCCGCAAGTAACTGGGCGCGAGCCGAGGGAAAATTTCGGAACGAGGGCGCGATGCCGTGGTTCTTCATTGTCGTAGGAAAAATCGCGACCGTCATGGCCGATGGTTGCAATCGTTTCCTCGAAATCGACAAATGTCATCGGTGGAAGCGGTTCAGCTTTTTCCTCGGCGCGTTTTCGAAAAATCGGATGCAACGGATTTTGCGCGAAGACATGCTTGATATCAGTAACGAGCAATTCCTGATGTTGCTGTTCGTGATGACTGCCGAGCGTGATGATCGGTTCAACTTCGTCCAGCAATTCCTCCGAAGCGGAAGCGACGAGATCTTCAATCTGCCGATCAACGCCTTCGCGGTAGCGGAATGATTCCGCCACCGTTGGCCGCGAGATCAAACCCCGCAGATCGCGCCGATGCATCGTGCCGGCGGCGTTGTAATAGGAATTAAACAGAAATGCATATTCCGGGATCGCTGGCGCGTATCCGGGGACAAATTTCTTGAGCACGAAGGTCTCGAAAAACCAGGTCGTGTGCGCGAGATGCCATTTCGTCGGGCTAACGTCGGGCATTGATTGCACGACACAGTCTTCCGCTTCAAGGTCGCGCGTCAGCAGTTTCGAAAAATCGCGGACATCGCGAAAACGCGCGCACAGCGATTCTGCCCTTGATATTGCCCGGGACGAAACGGGCCTTTCTCCAATCGCCGGCATGTTTCAGGTCTCGTCCGCCTCGTGTTCTTCGAGGCGCGCCTCCAGCATTTGATCGTGCGCGGCCTCTTCCAAACCGTCGGTGACCAATGATTGCCCGAGCGTCTCATCGTCCTCATCAAAACCCGGGCGCGGAGCGCGATGTCCGGGTGATTCGGGAACAATCTCATGCTCGTCCTCGGAAACTTCGACTCCGCCACCGACTTCCTCCGGCGCGCCGGCCTGCGGAATTCCCATCAACTCCCGGCGAGCCTGTTCCCAATCGCTATCGGTAAAATCATCGGGATCACGTTCGTCGATCAACGCGATCTCGCGCGCACGCCGCTCAATCAACTCCGGTGTGGGTGCGCCGACGCCATCGCCGTGTACGGAAATTTTTCCGAAGCCGGGTTGTAAGTTTTCATTCATATACATACATGAATCGGATTACAGCGAACGATTGTGCGCACGAGGGGAGTTGTCGAGCCATCAATTCGCATCGCGGCAAAATAAGCCTGTCAGCATAATGTGCCAATGATTCCGTTGCGTGACGAAATTTTTATTCGCGAGAACGGCGAGCGGGTCGCGTTCAGCGAATATGGCGATACAAGTGGAGAGCCGGTCATGTTTTGTCATGGTTGGCCAAGCTCGCGTTTGATGGCGCAGTTTACCCACGACGCCGCCCGCGAATTGGGAGTGCGAATTATTTCGCCGGACCGGCCGGGAATTGCCGATTCGAGTTTTGTGGCCCAGCGCAAATTGCTCGATTGGGCGCCGCTTGTTTCTGAGCTAGCGGATTTTTTGAAACTGGAAAAATTTCGCGTGCTCGGTATCTCAGGCGGCGCGCCCTACGCTTATGCCTTGGCCTGGGCAATGCCGGAGCGTGTCCGTGTCGTTGCGGTCGTGAGTGGCGCACCCAACATTGCCGGACTGAGCGATCACAGTGGACTGCTCGCGCTCTATCGATGGTTGATGTTTGCCGACCAAAGATTTCCAGCTCCTCTCTGTCGCCTCGGATTTCGACTGGCGCGGCCACTTCTTTCGCTGCGGCCTCCGCGGCGCAGCCGCTCCTGGCTCTTGAGATTTCTCCAACCATGCGATGCCGAGTCGCTGCGTGACGAACTGGCTTTTGAAGCTTGTTTCGAGAGTCAACGCCGCGCTTGGAAAGCGTCTGCCGAAGGCGTATTGGCGGATGCGCAATTGTTTGCACAACCGTGGGGATTTTCCTTCAACGAATTGCGAGTGCCGGTTCGCATGTGGCACGGCGATTTCGATCGAAGCTTTTCCGTTGGAGTGGCGCGAGAAATGGCCAAGAAAATTCCGAATTGCAATTTGCGCGTCATCGAAAGGGCTGGTCATTATTCGGTGCCCATTCGTCATATTCGCGAAATCCTGGCCGATTTGATCGCCGTTTGAGGACCAAGGAGCGGCGGCTTCCCAGCTGCCGACTTAGACAAACGGCGGTCTGGAAACCGCCGTTCTTGAAACTTTAAGGTAACTTCACGGGGGTCCTTAACTTCGCTTCGCTCCGTTCAGGATGACCGAGAGTTGTGGGGAGGCATTCCTGCCTGCCGCTTTCTAACCCGGCAAGCGAGAGCGCTTGCCCCACAATTGCGGTGGGGGCGGAAAGGCTGGTAACAAAAATTCCGTGCCGCCCGGCACAACTCACGCTACGAATTTCGCGTGGAAGATTTCACTGCCGGCACCATCAGCAGCCAGCCCACTCGAAAACAATTGACTCTCGGAGGCGAATGGGATGCGCGCGTGCACAAGCTGGTGAGCGACTTCGGGGCCGAGTATTCGCCGGAGCTGATCGAGGAGATGATTGTGGCCGCGTTAAGAATGGCGCGTGAGAAAATGAGCGTCGCCGATCTCAAACTGATTTCGCGCTCGATGAAAGAAATGCGTTACGCCGCGAAAATCTTCGCCGGTTATCAGGCGTTCCGAAAAGTTGGCATCTTTGGTTCCGCACGCGCCGCGCAGGATTCGCCAGAAGCCAAAGTGGCGGAGGAATTCGGACGCCAAATGGTCGCGCACGATTTCATGATCATTACCGGTGGCGGCGACGGAATCATGGGTGCAGTTCAACGGGGAGCGGGGCGCGACATGAGCTTCGGCCTAAACATTCGGTTGCCGTTCGAGCAGCGCGCCAACGAAACCATTGATGGCGACAAGAAGCTCATCAACTTCAATTACTTTTTTACCCGCAAACTTAATTTCGTTAAGGAAACTCATGCAGCCGCGCTTTTTCCCGGTGGTTTCGGCACGCTCGACGAATCATTCGAAGTTCTTACTCTGATGCAGACCGGCAAAGCCCGGATCATTCCGGTGGTCTTACTCGACAAACCGGGCGGCGATTATTGGGAGACGTGGATGAAATTTCTGACCCAGCATCTTTATAAGATCGGTTTCATCTCGGAGGACGATTTTTACTTTTTCAAAATCATCCATGACGTGGAAGCGGCGGTGAAAGAGATCACCGGCTTTTATCGCATTTATCATTCGGCACGATGGGTAGGGGAGAAGCTTGTTATCCGGATCGGGCACTCGCTCACCGCCTCGGCTGTCGCCACGTTAAACGACAAATTTGCAGATGTTTTGCAACGCGGCTCGATTGTACAAAGCAAGGCGTTACCTCAGGAAAAAAACGAGCCCGAGATTCGCACTTTGCCGCGGCTCGTTCTTACTCCGCATCGCCGCAGCTTCGGGCGTTTCCGGCAATTGATCGATGCGATCAATCGCGCCGAATGTACGCGATCGTTGGAGGGAAGCGCTCTGTCGCGTCCGTAAAATTTGGGACGCGACAGCGCATTTTCCTCCAGGCGCCTGGCTAATTCCTGATGTAATCGCGCGCCCGTGGCGCTGGCGCTGGCACGGCAGACTGATCCCGATGCGGCGCTACTACTTCGGTATCGACCTGGAGCTTGTGATGCATCATGCGATCGAAACAGAATTGTTCGCGTGCGAGTTGCAAACCGTTGCGCGCGCAGTTAGCGGCCAGCTCTCGATTTTGAAGCAGTTCCAGAATCGCTGACGCCATTTCTTCCTGCGCCCCGGATGATACGATCAGGCCATGCTTGCCATGGTGGATGACTTCGTCCACATCGCCAACGCGCGTCGCCACAACCGGGCGGCCGCTGGCCAGCGCTTCGCGCAACACAATTGGCGAAGCTTCCGTGCGCAGCGATGCAATTACCACCAGATCACAGGCCGCTAAAATGTCGGGAATGTCCCAGCGATACCCGAGCATCAGAATACGATGTTGGAGCCCATAACGCTCGATCGCTTCATGCACCCGAATGCCAAGTTTACGGGATCCCGTTCCCTCGCCGACAAAGATGAAACGTGCGTCAGGCATTTGCTGCAATACCAGTCGCGCCGCTTCCACCAAAATCAGTTGCCCTTTGTCCGGGCGAATCATTCCCACATTGACGATCAGCGGCACATTCGCCGGAATCCCGAGCTCAGTGCGGAACTTTGTCTTGTCCCGATTTGGATGGAAACGCGAGAGATCAACCGCCGAGCCGATTACTTCGATTTTTTCCGGAGCAATTCCGTTATCAGCGACGAGTTGCCGCTTGATCACCGGTGCATCAGCGATAATGCGGGAGCACCCGTAACGATAAACGAATGCGCGGTTCGCGCCTCCGATCGCATCGGTAATGCAACGCGCCCGGGTGAGGGGAATACCCGACCAATACAGCGGCAGAGCGAGCCAATGATCTTTCGAGCTGAAACTTTTTATCAGGTCGATCCGATGCTTCCGGCAAAAGCGCCAGAGGCGAAATGAAACCAGCGGGTCGATCCGTTTAGTCAATGCAAAAGGGACAAGGCGGGTGCCGATTTCGCGCGCCTTCGCGAAAACTTCACCCTCGGGATGACAACCGAACCAGGCCTCGTAGCCATGAGCATTCAGCCAGTTCACTTCGAGACAGGTCCGGTATTCTTGTCCGCCCCAGCTCCGGCTGCTTTCCAGAAAAAGAAATTTCACGAGGATGTCTGAGACTGCGCCGATTCGCCGCGTTTTTCGAGAATATAATCGTGGATCGTGTTCACGCTGCGGAGCACTTTGGTTGCAATTTCAGAATTAGGCACGCTTACGCCGAAGTTTTTTTCCAAGCCCACGGCGAGCTCGAGCGCATCGATCGAATCAAGACCGATCCCGTTGGGCCCAAATAGTGGCGCATCATCTGGGATCTGATCGGCCGTAATTTGGAGCATCAGGTTCTTCACCATCATGTCTTTGATCCGGGAACGTAGGTCGGCATCGGACATAGCAAAAGCGCCGCGATATTCCCGTAAATGACGGGGAAGTCAACCGCAGCGATTCCTCACTGGGAGGAGCGGCTACGCCCGCAGGCCGCATTGCAGACGCGCGAAGGAGGCCAAAGTCGCCCGTCTTCTTGCGCTCACAGGCGGCGCGGCAGAGGATTCGCCTCTTATATGCCAGCTCTACGATTTTTTGTTTGTCGTCTGACGATATTGCTCGTCGCCATTGCACCTTGCGCGCTCTCCGCCAACGCGGGTTTTGATGGCGCCCTGCGATGGCGCAACGTCGGACCGTTCCGCGGCGGTCGGACTCGTGCAATCGCCGGCGTTCCCTCCCAGCCAAATGTTTTTTACATGGCGCAGGTCAATGGCGGCGTCTTCAAAACGATCGATTATGGGCGAACATGGCAGCCTATTTTTGACGATCAGCCGACCGGTTCGGTCGGCGCTATCGCAGTGTCGATTTCCAATCCGGAGATCGTTTATGTGGGCAGCGGCGAAGGGCTGCATCGGCCGGATCTATCGATCGGTGATGGCATTTACAAATCGACTGACGCGGGAAAAACCTGGACGCATTTGGGATTGCGCGATGGACAACAGGTGGCGCAGCTCGCGGTCGATCCTCGAAATCCGGATCGATTTTTCGTTGCGGTCGCCGGTCATCCTTACGGCCCCAATGAAGAGCGGGGAATTTTCCGCTCGCTCGATGGCGGTCAGACGTTCGAAAAAGTTCTCTACCGCGACGAAAATACCGGAGGCGGTGATGTCCAGATCGATCCGACCAATTCGGATGTCGTGTATGCGACCCTTTGGGAATCGCGAGAAGGACCCTGGGAAAATAGCACCTGGAACGGCACTAATGGCGGCATCTTCAAATCAACCGACGGCGGCAAAACCTGGAACCAACTACGGCAGGGCCTTCCCGAGAAAATTGTCCAGGCCAACCTCGCGGTCGCGCCAAGTTCGCCGAAGACATTGCTCGCTACTGTTAAGACCTTAGTTGCCTCGAACATTTTTCGATCGGAAGATGGGGGCGAATCCTGGGTTAGCACGACGGATGATTTGCGACCCTCGGCCGGTATCGGCGGCGGCGAGCTACCGGTCGTGCGGTTCGATCCGAAGAATCCTGCGATCGTTTATTCGGCCAGCGTTGTTTGTTGGAAGTCGATAGACGGCGGCAAAACATGGGAAGGCTGGCGCGGCGCGCCCGGCGGCGACGATTACCAGAACATTTGGATCAATCCGGACAATTCGAACATCATTCTGCTCGGCAGCGATCAGGGGGCGATTATCACGGTTAATGGCGGCCAAAGCTGGAGCTCATGGTATAACCAGCCCACCGCCCAACTTTACCATGTCAGCGCGGACAATGCCTTTCCCTACCGATTATACAGCGGCCAACAAGAGAGCGGTTCGGTCGGAATCGCCAGCCGCGGCAATGATGGCGCAATCACCTTTCGTGATTGGCACCCGGTGGCGGCGGAGGAATATGGCTATGTCGTCGCCGATCCGCTCGATCCCGATGTGATCTATGGCGGCAAGCTGACGCGCTACGATCGATGCACTGGTCAGGCCCAGGGGATTCTTCCAGTGCCATTGCGTTCTCCCGATTTTCGAATGCTGCGCACCCAGCCGGTGGTCTTTTCTCCGGTCGATCCGCATCTGCTTTTCTTTTCCGGCAACACGCTTTGGCAGACACGGGATGGTGGACGGAATTGGCAACAGATTAGCCCTGACCTGACACGCAAGACTTACGAGCTGCCGGCGAGTATTGGAAAATATCGCGCCGATCCATCGGCTGTGGCGAAGCAACGCGGTGTGATCTATACCGTCGCGCCCTCGCCCCTGGATGTGAATCGCATTTGGTGCGGAACAGATGATGGCTTGATCTACCTAACGACAAATGGGGGAAAGACCTGGAATGATGTGACGCCGCCCGCGATTTCGGCGTGGCAGAAAATATCGATCATCGACGCGGGTCACTTCGACGCCAATACTGCTTACGCAGCGATTAACACGCTCCGGCTCGATGATGTGCGGCCGCATATTTATCGGACCCATGATGGCGGCAAGACATGGACGGAAATCGTGCGCGGAATGGCCGATGGTCAGACGGTGAACGTTGTCCGGGAAGATACCCAGCGAAAGGGATTGCTGTTCGCGGGAACGGAACGCGCCGTCTACGTTTCGTTAGATGACGGCGATAACTGGGAACCGTTGCGGCTTAACATGCCGGCCACATCCGTTCGTGATTTGATTATTAAGGACAACGATCTCGCCGTCGCTACCCACGGACGCGGCTTTTGGATCCTGGATAACATCGCGCCGCTCCGCCAGTGGAAAAAGGAACAACACGACACCGTTTTGTTCAAACCACAGACCGGGCTTCGGATTCGCTGGAGCCTTAACACGGACACGCCGCTTCCGCCGGATGAACCTGCGGGCGAGAATCCGCCCGACGGCGCGATGATCGATTATTTCCTGGCGGAAGATTCGCCGGTCACGCTTGAGATCAAAGATAACAAAGGAAATCTGGTGCGGCGTTACTCGAGTGCCGACCTGCCGGTGCTGCCGGATGCAAAAAAGCTGAAAATCCCTCGCTACTGGATCCGTCCGCCGCAGTCACTTTCAAGCCAGCGCGGGCTGCATCGATTTCTTTGGGACATGCATTACACACCACTCCCGGGCATTGAACCGGAGTATCCAATGTCTGCGATTAATCGCAATACGGCGCCGTCGCCGACTTCGCTGTGGGTCGTGCCCGGACAATACGGCATTGTCCTGACCGCCGGCAGCAAGAGCTTCACACAACCGTTGACTGTCAAAATGGATCCACGGGTGAAAATGTCGCAGGCTGCACTTGAGCAGCAGCTCACTTTGTCGCAGCAACTCTGCGACGTGCGGCGCGATCTCGAGCCAATCGGAAAAATCTTTGATTCGTTAGTCGAGCAGATGACGAGATTAAGGGATCAGTCGCTACCGAAAAAGGTCGAGGAAAAATTGAACGCGCTGAACAGCAAGTTAATGGAACTGGGACCTCCAAACGCCCGACCGGATGCGACTCCTTCTCTGCACGCTCTGGATTCGGCCAAAGATCTATTCGCACAAATTCAAGGAGTCGACGCCGCGCCCACCGATCGCGTCAAAGCAGCGGTAAACGATGTCCGGTCCCAGGCCACCGTGCTCACGGAACGCTGGAAAGAAATCATCGCGCAGGAAGTGCCTGCGCTCGACCGGGAATTGCAAGCTACGGGTCTCTCGCGCCTCAACCTCGCGCCGTGACCGCTGGTCTCCGATCTCTGACTTCTGACCTCTGACCTCCGATCTCGTCAGATTCCGAAGATCGTGGTAGGAAAATGGCATGCCGTCCGAAGCCGATGTGAAGTTCGAAATTGGGCACGTTCTGTTCATCGACATCGTGGGCTATTCCAAGCTGCTCATTCACGAGCAGACCGAGCAGTTGCAAAAGTTGCGGCAAATCGCGCGCGCAACGAAGCAGTTCCGCGCTGCACAAGCAGAAGGCAAATTGCTGCGTCTGCCGACCGGCGACGGGGGTGCACTCGTTTTTAGCGATAGTCCGGAAACGCCGGTCGCGTGCGCGCTGGAAATCAGCAAGGCGCTAAAGAATTATCCTGACCTCCGTGTCCGGATGGGAGTCCACAGCGGGCCGGTCAAAGAGGTCACAGACTTAAATGAACAAGCCAACATCGCCGGAGCGGGCATTAACATGGCCCAACGCGTGATGGATTGCGGCGATGCCGGCCATATTCTGCTGTCCAAGCGCGTCGCCGACGATCTTGAACAATACGGGCGGTGGCGGCCGCTCCTGCACGATTTGGGGATCTGCGAAGTAAAACATGGTGCAACGCTCGGCGTCGTTAACCTCTACTCGGATGAATTTGGCAATCCGGAGACGCCAAAAAAATTCAAAGCCGAGGAAGCTGCCGAGAAAAAACCGAGCGTGCCGATTCTGCGCAAATCGATTGCGCTCCTGCCGTTTGAAAACCTGAGCGAGGATAAAGCGAACGCTTATTTCGCCGACGGCATCCAGGAGGAAATTCTGACCAGACTCTCGAGGATCGGGGATCTCAAGGTTATCTCGCGCACATCGACGCAACGTTTCAAGAATTCATTGGAAAGTATTCCTGATATCGCAAAGCAACTTGGCGTAGCGACAATTCTGGAGGGCAGCGTGCGAAAAGCTGCCGACCAAGTCCGCGTTCACGTTCAGCTGATCGACGCCGAGAACGACTCGCATCTTTGGGCGGAAAGATACGACCGCAAGTTGATCGACATTTTTGCCGTTGAAAGCGACATTGCCGCGAAAATCGCTGACGCACTTCACGCAAAACTCACCGGCGCCGAACGTCGCGCGATTTCATCACAACCCACCAAAAACACCGAGGCGTATCAGCTCTATCTGAAGGCGCGACATCAGTGGCGTAATTTTTTCGCGCCGGGCTACGAACAGGTCCGCAAATATTTTCAGCGCGCCATCGAGCTCGATCCCAGCTTTGCGCCCGCTTACGTTGGTCTCGGTAGCTATCACGCCTTTGGCGCGGCCAACGCCATTTTACCGCCTGCGCACTGGCCGGCTGCCGAGACGGCCCTTCAGAAAGCGCTCGAATTGGATGACACGCTGGCCGACGCGTATCATCTCCTCGCCGGTGTCGAGCTATATTATAAAAGGAATTGGCCGGCCGCCGAGCGCGCCTTCCTTCGCGGGGCAGAACTGAATCCGAGTTCTGGCGAAATCCGCCATCATTATGGTCTCTGTCTCGTTCTGTTCGGACGCAACGAAGAGGGGCTCGCCCAAATCGCACTGGCGAAACAGCTCGATCCCTTCTTTCCCGGGTTGCATCTATTTGCCGGGAGGATCCTCTTTTTTCTGCGCGATTACGATGGCGCGATTGCCTATTTTACCACCACATTGGAACTCCAACCGACGAATGCTGTCGCGCACGAACATTTTGGTGATGCCTGTGAACGCAAAGGAATGCTGCACGAAGCCATTACGCAATGGTGCGCGAGTTTAACCTTGGGTGGCCAACCGGAGCAGGCGCAATTCCTCGAACAAGCTTTTGCCGCCTCCGGATTCGACGCCGCCGTTCGCGCCCTCGCGCAAAGACAATTGCAGCACCTTAACGAAAGGAGCGCGCGTGGTGAATATGTTCCCGCCTGGAATTATCTAACGGCCTACCTCCGATTGGGTGATAAGGAGCAGGCCCTTGTCTGGTTGGCAAAAACAGTCGAAGAACCCAACTGGTTCGCCCTGCAGCTAAAAATTAATCCCATCCTCGATGTCTTGCGCAGCGATCCACGCTTTGACGAAATCGTTGCCACTCTCACGGTAAAAAACTAATCGCGAGTTGCGCTTAGTTATGTCGTTGTCTGTGGTCTGTCATCTGTCGTTCTGATCTGTGACCTCCAATCTCGTCAGATTCGGAAGATCGTGGTAAGGAAATCACATGCCGTCCGAAGCCGATGTGAAGTTCGAAATCGGGCACGTTCTGTTTATTGACATCGTCGGTTACTCCAAGCTGCTCATCCACGAGCAACTCGAGTATTTGGAGAAATTGCGCGAGATCGTGCGCGCGACAGAAACATTTCGTGCGGCGCAACGCGAAGGGAAATTGGAGCGCCTGCCCACGGGCGATGGAGGCGCGCTGGTTTTCCACACGAGCCCGGAAGCACCAGTGGAGTGCGCGATGGAGATCGCGCGCGAATTGAAGAAGCATCCCGAGCTGCGCGTGCGCATGGGCGTTCACAGCGGGCCGGTAAAAGAAGTGACGGACTTGAGCGAGCAGGGGAACATCGCGGGCGCCGGCATCAACATCGCGCAACGGGTGATGGATTGTGGCGACGCCGGTCACATTCTCGTGTCGAAACGGGTGGCGGATGATCTCGAACACTACGCGCAATGGCGGCCGCTGTTGCACGATCTCGGCACTTGCGAAGTGAAGCACGGCGTCTCGCTCGCGCTTTTCAATCTTTACTCCGATGAAATCGGTAATCCTGAGCAGCCGAAAAAATTTCAAACGGATGAACGCAAGATTGATGTGGTCACGCCAACAGCGCCGCAGAAATCAATCGCCGTGCTGCCGTTCGAAAATTTAAGCGAAGACAAGGCCAATGTTTATTTCGCC
>QHRA01000057.1 GCA_003221295.1 Verrucomicrobiota bacterium
CTGGACGAAGCGGTCCCAAGGTCGTTCAAACGGCGGCTCTGGGACTTTTGCTTCTCTGGCGCGAGCGAAACCGGTTCGCCCATGTAGCTCAGTTGGTAGAGCACGTCCTTGGTAAGGACGAGGTCACCGGTTCAATCCCGGTCATGGGCTCCAGTGAGCCTGCCAGCACAAAAGCAGCAGACGAAGTTTAGTTTTAAACAGGAGAATTCGAAAATGGCTAAGGAAGCATTCAAACGCGATAAGCCGCACGTGAATGTCGGCACCATCGGACACGTAGACCACGGCAAAACAACTTTGACCGCAGCAATCACTACCGTTCTTGCCAAAAAAGGCATGGCCGAGGTGCGCAAGTACGCTGACATCGATAACGCACCGGAAGAAAAAGAACGCGGCATCACCATTAACACCGCGCACGTGGAATATCAGAGCGAAAAGCGACACTATGCGCACGTCGATTGCCCCGGTCATGCCGACTACGTCAAGAACATGATCACGGGTGCCGCGCAAATGGACGGTGCCATCCTGGTGGTTTCGGCCGCGGACGGTCCGATGCCGCAAACGCGCGAGCACATCTTGCTAGCGCGCCAGGTAGGCGTGCCCTCAATCGTCGTGTTTTTGAACAAAGTGGACATGGTGGACGATCCAGAATTGCTCGATCTGGTGGAAATGGAAGTGCGCGACCTGCTTACGCAGTATGAATTTCCGGGCGACAAAATTCCGATCGTGAAGGGCAGCGCGCTTAAGGCGCTTGACGGCGACGCCGATCAAGAGAAACAAGTGCTCGCCCTCGTCTCCGCTATTGACGATTACATTCCTGTACCAGACCGGCCGATCGATCAGCCATTCCTGATGCCAGTCGAAGACGTCTTTAACATTGAAGGTCGCGGCACGGTCGCGACCGGTCGGGTTGAGCGTGGCGTGCTCAAGAAAATGGAGGAAGTCGAGATCGTCGGCATTCGTCCCACCGCCAAAACAACCGCGACCGATATCGAGATGTTCCGCAAACTTCTCGATGAAGCGCGCGCGGGCGACAACGTCGGGGTGCTTCTGCGCGGCACGAAGAAAGAAGAGATCGAGCGCGGTCAGGTCATCGCCAAGCCGGGCACGATTAAGCCGCACAAGAAGTTCAAGGCGGAAGTGTACGTCTTGAGCAAAGAGGAAGGCGGCCGTCACACCCCATTCTTTACCAATTACCGGCCGCAATTTTATTTCCGCACCACTGATGTGACCGGGACGGTCAAGTTGCCAGATGGCGTCGAAATGGTCATGCCGGGCGATAACGTCGCCATTGAGGTCGAGTTGATTACCCCGATCGCGATGGAAAAGACGATTCGCTTCGCCATTCGCGAAGGCGGCAAAACCGTTGGCGCCGGTCGCGTGAGCGAAATTCTGGATTAATATATCTCTTCCGCTTCGTCGGTTCTCTTTGAGCATTCTTCGAGAAAGAGGAGATTAAGAGGAAGTGAAGGAGGAAGATTTTTTACGCCAGTAGCTCAATTGGTAGAGTAGCGGTCTCCAAAACCGTCGGTTGGGGGTTCGAGTCCCTCCTGGCGTGTTGTTTCGCGGAAGAGTTAAAAAGTTAAAACGGTTACAATGTTAAATTGTCAGATGTAAGTGATCCAGATCCGTTTCAACAATGTAAGATTTTGACAACTTAGCCTCGCTCCCTCCCCATGCTCACGAAAATAAGGACTTTCTTCAGTGAAGTGAAGGTTGAGCTACAGAAATGTTCCTGGCCGTGGGACCCTAAGGAGAAGGGGTTCAGGAAATATAAAGAGCTGTTTGACTCGACCGGGGTGGTCATCATTTCGATGCTTTTGTTAGGCGGTTATGTCTCTCTCTTCGATTTTATTCTCGTTAACGTCGTCCATTTCTTTACTCGTATTCACTAATTAGATATGGCCCAGGCACTCGCAGCCAAGGATCAGTGGTACGTTGTGCACGTGCTCTCCGGTCAGGAGAACAAGGTCAAGGATAATATCGAGAAGCGCGTCAAAACGGAAGAAATGAGCGACGTCATCTATGAAGTGCTCGTCCCAACCGAGCGCGTTTCCGAAATCAAGAAAGGCAAAAAAAGCGAGACCACACGAAAATTTTTTCCCGGTTACCTCATCGTGAACATGCATCTGCTCGATCTGGACAACCAGCTGGTCGATCGCACCTGGTATTTCATCAAGGATACACCAGGAGTAATCGGGTTTGCCGGCACCAAAGATAAGCCTATCCCAATGCGACAATCAGAGGTCGAGTCAATGCTGGCACAGATGAAGGAACGCGAGGAAAAGGTGAAACCGAAAGTTTCATTTGAAGTCGGCGAGACGGTCAAGGTTGCCGATGGACCATTCCAAAACCAGAACGGTATCGTGGAAGAGATCGATCCTGAACGCGGTAAGTTGCGCGTCTCCGTTACCATTTTTGGCCGTGCGACGCCGGTCGAATTGGAATACTGGCAAGTAGAACGCGGCTAAAATCAGAGATCAGAAGTCAGAAGAAGTATTCGATTCAACGATTTAACAAATACAATGGCAAAGGAAATCGTAGCTCACATCAAACTCCAAATTCCAGCCGGTCAGGCCAATCCAGCGCCCCCCGTCGGCACCGCGCTCGGACCGCGCGGGGTCAACATCATGTCTTTCTGTAAGGAATTTAATGCTGCCACCCAAAAGCAAGCCGGCGATATCCTTCCAGTCGTTATCACTGTTTTCAAAGATAAGTCATTTACTTTCATCACCAAGAGCCCGCCCGCGGCAGTGTTATTGAAGAAGGCGGCCAACATCGCTGCTGGTTCTAAAGAACCTAACAAGACCAAGGTTGGAAAAGTAACGCACAAGCAAGTGATGGATATCGTGAGAACGAAGGCAAAAGACTTGAATGCGCGCAATGACGAAGCAGCTTTCCGCATCATCGCCGGCACCGCCCGCCAAATGGGCGTCGAAATTGTTGACTGATTTGAAACGACGTTCGGCCGCCAAGAGCTGGTGAATGAATGTGACGCTGCGCAATTCGACGCGCTGGGACCTTGGATTACTGGATTCGAGTTCGGAGGCACTCAATACGGCGGCCAGTATCGCGCAGACACTGACTCATGCGTTCTTCGTTTCATAAGCAGATTCAGGGAGCGACTTGCTGCTTCGAATCGTGGGCGAGACCAGCCTCTGCGCATTCTCGAATGCGGCTGCCTTGAAGGTGGTCACACCAGCGTTCTCGCCCAAGCCTTTCCAGAGGCGGAATCACTGCGGTGGATGTGCGCGAAACAAGTCTGGAGGAGGCAAAGTTCATTCTCTCGGCCTCGGGGATTACAAACGTTCGACTCCCCAAAGAGAATCTTAATGAGCCGTCTCCAGCTCTTGCACAGCAACACAATGCGATCTTCTGCGTCGGATTACTTTATCATCTGCGACAACCAGCAGAGTTTCTCGCACGAGCAGCCCAGTCGACTGGTTTTTTGTGGCTTTCCACCATCATTTGCGGTCGCCTTTTCGGCGAAGCTATTAGCACCCGCTGGCCGCAGTGAACCCGCAATCTTTTCAGCCGACGATTGGCTCTTTAGCTGACATGCTGTGGGCGGGCGGATTTAACGAAATCTCGCTTCTGGAAAAATCAGTGACGCCTGAAGGCAACGGTCCTGCCGTCTTATTGAGAGCGGAAAAGACTTCGACCAGCGGTTGGTTCAAGCCGCGCGTGTCCAACGAGATTGTTATCTGCCGCTGACTGTTGGTAGATCGTCGCTCGTGCCGAGATACTCCCAACGCTGCAACGCAATCGGCACATTCCCATTCTTCCAGACGAAATCGTGGAAAGCACGGAGGTTGAATTTATCACCTTGTTGCATCCGGGCGTCGGCGAGGAACTTCGTAATTTGGAGTTTGCCGATCTGATATGTGAGGGCCTGACCGGGGCCGGTGGAAAACGCGATCGCTTCCTGCCGTGCGGTTTGTGCGTCCATCGGAACTTTTTGCTCGAGATACTTGGCGGCTTCTTCTAACGAGAATTGGCCAAGCGCCAGCTTCACATCTACTTCCACCCGGAGCGCGCGCAGCCGCATGAAATTGTAAATAATCTCGCGGGTGTGCGGGCTGTCATCGAACAAACCGTTCTGTAACATCATCTCCTCGGCGTAAAAGCCGACCCCTTCGTTCGCGCCCGAGTCGTAATAATGCCGCCGAATTGGGTCTTCGTGCTTCCAGGAAAGGCAAAGTTGGAAATAATGTCCCGGAATTCCTTCGTGAACAATGATCGGCCGCGGATCTTGTGCAGTGGCGCGCCAGAAGTAACCAAGGTTCCCGGAAGGCTCGCTCACGTAGCGAATGCAATTCTCATTCAATCGCGACGGCGAAGTGAAGTCGTCGTTTTCGCTAAAGCCCAGAACGCGCAAATATTCTGGCATCGGACGTAGGGTATAATGCTGCAACCAACCCGGCACGGTAAGAATCCCGTGTTTGTCGAGGAACTCGCGAATCTTCGATTCCTTAGCGGCCGCATCTTTTATCCAGCTATCAATGTCCTTCGCGAGTTGAAGTGGCGGGACATTTTTGTTGCGTTCTTTCTCATAGCTTTCAAACGCTACCGCCCGATTCCATTCCTGTTGTCCCATCGCCAAAATTTGTTCGGGTGAGTAAGGGTAGAGAGCGACGTTTTTGAGAAAGAAAACGTAGGCGTCACGCCCGAGCGCGGTCTCGTTTGGCGACGACGGCAGTAGGTCCTGCAACGTTGCTCGAAAACGTTCCAGCGCATCAGCCGCGCGATTCGTTGCCGCGGTCAATTCCATTTCGCTCAGGGTGGTGACGGGACGTAACGACGTCGCCATTTTGCGCAATCGTTCCCGCACCCCCTCCAGCGCTTGAATCGCCACGGTCACGAACGGCGCCGGTGCTTTGTCGAGATTTTCAGAACCTTGCTGCAAGATCGACGGAACATTTTCGACACGGGTCAAAATTTCCCGGCTGCGTACTTCGTCGTATGGACCAGGCACTGTCAGCGCTTCCACGATTGGGGTGAGAGTTTGCTCGATGTAAAAATTCGGATCGCGTTTCCAGCGGGGATTCACCTCCAATTCCCAGTGCACTCGCGACAAGGCCGAACCGATTAGTCGGTAATCAACCTGCTGCGGGACCGGCCAACCGCTGGCATCGATTTTCTGGTAGCGCGCGTCGAAATCTTTCAGATCGCGGCTACGCTTGTCGATTGCGGCCGCTGACCAATCGCGCACTCCGCCCGGACGCTCGAGCCGATTCACGTCGTCGCCGGTAAACGGCGCATATTTCGCGCGCCAACTCCAAAAGTCGCTCGCCAGCTTATCAAGCGTGTCTTCGGTCGGGATTGCTGACGGGGTTTGTCCGCAGATGCCGCGCGGCAACAGCAGCAGAAAAAGAACCAGGAACTTTCGCATCGTTTGCGCCGATTTGTCGGAAACTTGTTTCGTTGTCAACCGCCGCTGCCGTTTCTTAGCAGCGGCGTCTCTTGAATTTTATCGGAATAGCGAGCGAATGATTCGCGGAAAACGTGCATCAGATTCGCGTCATGCCAGATGATCATGTCAGTGTCGTTTTTCTTATAATTATCGTTCTGCCAGCCTTCGTTCCACCAGCAAAAGCCAATAATGGCGGGCCATTTCTCCGAAAAAATGTCTGCGAGGGCACCGCGCGCCCATTCTGCGGCATCGCAATGTTTGTTGTGCAAATCACAACCAAACTCCGCGATGAGGATTGGTTTGCCCGGTGCGATTTTGAGCAAACGAGGGTATGCCTCACGCATCTTAAAGGCGAAATTTTCCGCGCCATCTTCCATTCTCGGCGTAGTCGGACCATAAGCACTCAGCGCCACCCAATCGCAATATTTTTCGCCCGGAAAATAATTTTCGAAGGAGTTCCACTTTTGCTCCGGCTCATCCAGCCAGTTCACGTGCCAGATCCATTGCAAGTTGTCCGCGCCTTCCGCCCGCATCAGATCAACGATGCGACGGTATGCGCTAATATATTTCGCTGGTCCAACCTTGACGCCACCGTTCCATTTGCCATTCCAACTAAACCATTTGCCGTTCGGCTCCGTTCCCCATTCAATTAGCAACGGGGTGCCAAAATCTTTCGCCCCACGCGCCCAAGCACGGAGATCGTCGTCAAAATCTCCTGCGATAATCTTATCGAGCGAAAAGAATTTCTCGCCGTGGAGCTGATCGACATCGGATCGCAACATTAGGCGCACGTACGGGATCTTTCCCAATTGGCGAATCCACGAACAAATTGCTTCCGGAAATTTGCGTGACTCAAACCAATTATCGGAAAAATAAATCCAGGCCGCCTTGGTGCCGACCGTCTCTTCATAACGCTCGACGTCCTGCGGAGTGACATCGTGCTCGGTCGGATCGTGCGTGTCGGTTCCTATCCCGCCGAAATAAAATCCGTGATAGAGTTTTCCCGGTGACGGCGGTGCGACGGGACCGGCGAGAGCTGTGACTGCTGCAAACGTCATCCCGAGCGCAGCGAAGCACAGTCGAGGGATCCCGCCGCGCGACGAAATGCCACCACAGCGCAAACTCTCGCCATCACTCGACATGACCGCACTGTAGCGGCACTCTATGACTGCCGAAACTCATACCGGACGACGGTCATCCGCCTCCGTCCACTCCGGCGAGACGAGTAGACCGCCGCTACAGATTGCTCGGGATGAACGCTAAGTCGCCATCGTGTCGCGAAATAGCTTGATGCGGTCGTGCGCGCTTTGCACTTCGGCGTACTGACGCAAAATAATTTCGCGCACCGGTGCGGCGAGATTTTCTTCTTCCATCGCCTCCTGGTATTCCTTGACCGCCGAATCTTCGCCTCGCTCGCACTCTGCCAGGATGGCGTGATCTTCGTGTTTCGCGATGGCGGACTTAAGATTGATCCAGGCCCGATGCATTGCACCGGCTGAGCTACCGCTGTCCTCGGGTTTGCTTTCGCCGAGAGCCACGGCCTGGCTTTGCAATTCACCGGCAAAACGGGCACGCTGCAGCGAATACTCGTTGAAAAGCGACTTAAGTTTCGGATCTGCCACTGCTTCCGCTGCCTGACGAAAACCTTCCTGTCCGTCCTTCAGCGTTTCGATGAGATCGTTGAGTGTCGAGATTGTTTCCTTTTGTATAGCCATATGATCATTTCGCACGCGGTTGGCATTTCGCGTTCATCATTCCTTGCACGATCTGCGGTAGGTCGTAATTTTTCTTATGAATAAAAAAGGGAAAGACTTAACAAAGGAACCGCCGCGCAGTCCGAAAACGCGGGTGGGCGGCTACGCCATTCTGGGGCGCACGATCGATAAATGCCGTGCGCTGCTTTGGGGAAACATCGGCGAATACCATTTCGATTGTCCGCTCGATAACATGCTCTTCGGTTTCAAGGGCATTAAGGGCGATGATTTCAAAGCTTTCGTCGAGACCGGCGCAAGCGATGACGAAATTACGAAATGGGTCGATCGCAACGGCACTCCGAAAAGCGAAGAAGAAAAGCGAGCCTGGAGTGAGGAAGTGATGAAAGAGAATCCTTACTACAACCCAGAGAAACGCGATTGGTACGTCGAGCAATTGCAACCCCTCGGCCTCGATCCGAAAACGACACCATTGTTCGATTGGCTGGAGACCGACGACAAAGTGAGCTACAAAAAAGCGGCGTAAACTAAGGACAACAATTCATTGGAAGGGGCACGCAAGGTCGTGCCCCTTTTTCTTGGAAAACGTCCAGCACTCGGTCATCCCGAGCGACAGTCGAGGGATCCCGCGATCGAACCTTTAAGGTCACGCCACGGGACCCCCGGCTTCGCTCAGGATGACGAGTCCGGCGTAGCCTCGTTCCGGCTTCCAAAAACGAATTCTCGTTGACGGATAGTTCAATCAAAAGATGGGCATTTCACTGAAACCACAGCACTTGAATCGCTATCGTCAGATCGGTTGGCTATTAGCGAAATACGGACATTCCGACTTGGTCAAAGAAACGGGCCTTGAGGAAACGCTGACGGCTGAAGAACGCGTAACGCCTAAGGAAGAGGCCAAAGCAGACGAGCTGGCCGCGGATTTGGAGAAACTGGGTCCAACCTTTGTTAAGCTCGGGCAATTATTGTCCACGCGTGTGGAATTGCTGCCACGCGCTTATCTCGATGCCCTCTCCCGTTTACAGGACGAAGTCGAGCCGTTCGGTTTCGGCGAAGTCGAGAAGATGGTGACCACTGAGCTCGGAGTCAGAATGTCGAAGGCATTTTCCGATTTTGAATCGAAACCGATGGCGTCGGCTTCGCTCGGGCAAGTGCACCTCGCTCGTTTGCGCGATGGCCGGCCGGTGGCAGTGAAAGTGCAGCGCCCGAACATTCGCGAGCAGATGGTGGAAGATCTCGATGCCCTGGGCGACATCGCAGAGTTCCTCGATAACCACACCGAATTCGGCCAACGCTACGAGTTCACCCGCATGCTGGAGGAGCTGCGAAAAAGTTTAATGCGTGAGCTCGATTACCGGCAGGAAGCCCACAACCTGACGACTATTCGCGAACAGCTCAAAGATTTCCCGCACCTCATCGTCCCGGCGCCGATCTCGGATTACAGCACGTCGCGAGTGCTGACGATGGAATACGTTCCAGGCATTAAAATCACGGAGATGAGTCCGTTGGCGCGAATGGAGTTCGATGGCGAGATGCTGGCCGAAGAACTTTTTCGTGCCTATCTCAACCAAATTCTGGTGGAGGGATTTTTTCACGCCGATCCGCATCCGGGGAATGTTTTCCTGACGCCGAATCATCGCATCGCATTGCTTGATCTTGGAATGGTCGGGCGGATCATGCCGCGTTTACAGGAAGATTTGTTGCAATTGTTGCTCGCAATTTCCGAAGGTCACGGCGAGGACGCTTCACAAATCGCGATTAAAATCGGTCAGCCCCGTCGCGAGTTCGATCAAACGGAATTCAGCCGCCGCATCTCCGAAATCGTAGGGCAGCAAAAGACGGCCACGGTCGAGCAAATGCAGGTGGGCCGGCTCGTTCTCGAAGTGACCCGATGCGCAGCGGAATCCCAGATTCGCGTTCCGCCCGAACTAACAATGCTTGGCAAAACCCTCCTCAATCTCGATCAGGTCGGCCGAACGCTCGCGCCGCAGTTCGATCCGAATGCGTCTATTCGCCGCAATGCGGCCGAGATTTTACGGCAGCGAGTGGTCAAAACTTTATCGCCCGGAAATTTATTCAGTGGGATCCTCGAAGCAAAAGACTTGGTTCAACGATTGCCCGCACGCTTGAACAGATTCTTCGATGCGTTGGCCAATAATGAATTCAAGGTCTCAGTCGATGCCATCGACGAGAAAACATTAATCGTCGGATTCCAAAAGATTGCGAACCGGATCACAGTTGGACTAATCATTGCAGCCCTGATTGTCGGCGCCGCGCTGCTGATGCGGGTGGAAACGAATTTCCGCATCTGGGGTTATCCCGGGTTGGCCATTATATTTTTTCTTTGCGCCGCCGGCGCGGGGATTGTTCTGCTTTTGAACATTCTTTTCTACGACAAGTCAAAGGGTGATTGAACGGCGCGAGACCTTGAATCCAAACCGGCTTCTGGTTTCGTCAAACCGACGACTCTTCTTATGAAAACGACCCTGTTCGCGTTGATCTCATTTCTCGCCGGTGGTTTTCTTTCCGCTCAAACACCAGGGCCGTCACCAATCTCGAAAATCCCGCCAAAGATTCCAGTCCGCGATTTTTTCCGCAATCCGGTCAGCCGCGGCTACGATCTTTCCCCGGACGGTCAGACGATTTCCTTTCTCCAACCGTGGGAATCGCGCCTCAATATTTTCGTGCGCCCGGTCGGCGGCGGTGAGGCGCGTCGATTGACATCGGAAAAAGACCGCGACATCCAGGAATATTTTTGGAAAGGAAACGATTTCGTCATTTATGGCATGGATGATCGCGGGGATGAAAACTTTCATCTCAAGCGTGTGAAGGTGAAAAACGGCGAGGTGAAAGATCTGACGCCATTTCCAAAAGTGCGCGCGGAGCTGGTCGACGATCTGGAAGACGTTTCCGAAAATGAAATCCTTTTCCGGATGAACAAACGCGATCCGAAGGTTTTCGATGCTTTTCGCCTGAACGTGCCGACCGGCGAGATGAAACTGGTGGCGCAAAATCCGGGCAATATTGACCGGTACATCACCGATCACGCCGGCAAGATTCGCGCCGCCGTCACCACCGATGGCGTGAACACGAGCCTGCTGACGCGGCCGGACGAGACTGCGCCATTTAAGACCGTGCTAACAACGAATTTCCGCGAGCAATGCGCCCCGCAGTTTTACACCTTCGATAACAAAGCGGTTTATGCCAGTTCGAACATCGGCCGCGACAAATCGGCCATCGTGGTGATCGACCCCGAGACTGCGAAGGAGACGCAGCTCGTTTACGAAAACCCTGAGGTCGATGTCGATAGCCTGGCTTTTTCGAAGAAACGAAAGGTACTGACCCTTGCCTCGTTCGACACCTGGAAACTCGAGCGTCATTTCTTCGATCCTGAAACGGAATCCATCTACAAAACGCTCTCTGACAAATTGCCGGGATACGAAATCGATGTCGCCGCTCACGATAAAGCGGAAGAGAAGTTCATCGCGGTGGCGAACAACGACCGGACGCCCGGCTCGCGCTATTTGTTCGATAAAAAATCAGGTCAACTAACGAAACTGGTGGATGTCGCTCCTTGGTTAAAAGAAGAGCAACTCGCGCCGATGAAAGCGATCAACTTAAAAACACGCGATGGGCTAACGATTCATGGATACCTGACGCTGCCCCTGGGACGTGAGCCGAAAAATTTGCCGGTGGTAGCGAATCCACACGGCGGCCCATGGGCGCGGGATGTCTGGAATTATAATCCGGAAGTGCAATTTCTGGCCAACCGGGGCTATGCCGTGTTGCAGGTGAATTTTCGCGGCTCGACCGGCTATGGGCGGAAATTCTGGGAATCATCGTTCAAGCAATGGGGCCGCACCATGCAAGACGATATTAGCGATGGTGTGCAATGGCTGATTGAGCAAGGGATTGCCGATCCAAAACGGGTCGCGATCTACGGCGGCAGTTACGGGGGTTACGCCACCCTGGCAGGGGTGACCTTCACCCCCGATCTCTACGCCGCCGCGGTCGATTACGTTGGCGTTTCAAATCTGTTTACGTTTCTGAACACGATCCCGCCCTACTGGAAACCATATCTCGACATGTTTCATGAGATGGTGGGTGATCCGGTAAAAGATAAGGATCTGTTAACCGCAACCTCACCAGCGTTGAATGCGCAGAAAATTAAGACCCCGCTCTTTGTCGCCCAAGGGGCGCAGGATCCCCGGGTGAACAAGGCAGAGTCAGATCAGATCGTAAATGGATTGAAGAAGCGCGGCATCGATGTGGAATACATGGTCAAGGAGAACGAAGGCCACGGTTTTCATAACGAAGAAAACAGATTCGATTTCTACGAAGCGATGGAAAAGTTCCTCGACAAACATCTGCATC
>QHRA01000148.1 GCA_003221295.1 Verrucomicrobiota bacterium
CGCGGTGGTCGAGATGATGGAAGCCTTCCACAGCTTTCTCAAGAACTCACCCATGATGGCCTACGATTGGTAGAGCTTGCCGCGGAGGCGAAGCTCCCCCTCACCACTGAACAGCGGAGAGCGGCGGCCGTTTTAACGCAGTACATTTACTGGCGTGGCAGGTACGTCGTGCCGACTGAGCGGGGAGTTGACGATCTTATCCCTATCCGACACGAAGACGGCCTTGTAGGTCCTCCGGAGCGGGACATAACAGTTGAGGTCGCAAGGGACCTGATTTGGCACGTAGTCGGTGAAGTTAAGCGTCGACTGTACTCATCACCTAGAAATGAGCAGGGTCATTGAAATTCGGCCGTTTCGCGGCGGGTGGCAGTGTTTTGAAGCGGAGGGAGTCGCACCCTACTGGGTTGGCGCGCAGGAAAAGCAGGATGCGATCGGTTACGCCGCTGCCTGGGCAAAGTTAAATGCAGACCTTCGACTCCCCGAGGAACCAATTCGTGCAAGCGATCGCTGCCGAGGCTTGGTGACAGCCGCCGTGGAGAAAACCCTATGACCCCACGCCCCACGACGGCTGCCAATTGCCGCAATTATAGTAATTATGGTGTCTCATGACAAATGAAAATTACACCTCAGGCGCCAGCACGCCGTCAGCAGTTCCTGCTTTCCTGAGCAATATTGGAGGATGAGCAGAGTCATTGAAATTCGGCCGTTGTCGTCGCGCCGGGTGAACCGGGCGTGCGGTCGTTTGCACTTGTGCTCGGGCGGAAGGCGCGGCCGCCATCACGGCGGCAGCGAGCATCCCGCCAAGGAGGATCTGTCTTGCTGATTTCATAGGCGTTAAGCTGGTTTGTTGTTGCTCATCTAACTCATCGGAATAGCCCAATTTTGTCGTGCCTCCGCGGTGATAGCTATAGGACTTTAGGGCAATGCCGCACTCGTCTGCGCTGGGAGAACTTCACTTTGAGGAGCAAAAGCCCTGCAATGGCGAGAAAGAGAGCGGCAAGCCTAAGGTCATGCAACGCCGCCGCCGCGGCCGCTGCCATCACAGACAACGCCACGCGCGCGAGATAAGCCCGAACGTTGGCGGCGATCCTCTTCTGGCGCACTGGCGCAACCCAATCCTTCATTCCGCCATCTACCGGAACGGCGTTCACACAACCGGCTGATCGCAATTTGCCGGTCGCAAGGCTGGCCCGCGCGTGACCGTCGGCAGCAATAACACAAACACGCTGTCTCGTCGGACGCAATCTTCGAAAGATCCCTGGCGCCGCCAGTTCGCCAAAGGGGAGCGATTCTGCACCCGGGATGTGCATCGCACCAAATTCCTTCTTTGACCGAACGTCGATCAATTCAATTGGCTCATGATTGATGACCAATGTCCCCAAAACCGAACAGTCCATCCTCTTCACACGAATTGATCGGGCGTGTCTACCCATTCAGCATATTGGACTTTGGTTTCATAGTTGGGCGCGCCTTTGGTGGCACAACCCACGACGGCGAGAAAGGCTTCGAGTCCAAAGCGCTTTCCTTAATCACACCGCCGAACTGCGCGGGCGATGCTGGGATCTGTTTGCCATCGATCGTTACCGTGGAACTCGGGTCATCAGGTGTGAATCAGCGCACCACGACATAGACGGTGTTGCCTTGATAAAAGGCGGGGCGATAGTAAACGCCGCCGGAGTAGTAACAATTGTAACCGCCGTAGGCAACCGCGCGATAGGCCCCTGGGAGAGCGCCGTAGTAGCCTGCCGGGAGCCCGCCCCGAAAGCCGACAGCACCGTAGCGACCGACGCCAGCGCATCCATAGCCTCGACCGGCTACAGCAAAGCCGCGCCCGCGGCCACCCGCAGCCACCCAGCCGAATGCTTCATTGCTCGCCAGAAGGAGAGCCGTGGCAGCGAAGAGAATAGTGACGTTCTTACGGAACGAGTTCCGTGATAATTGATATAATAAGAAGGATTTCATAATAAGGGTAAAGTTAGTTTTGCGTTACGTTGTTTGTTTTCTGCGCCGCTTCCATTTCAGAGGTAGCAATCATCGGAACCTTTACTGCTCCTTTGGACGGTACGAAGGCAAAGTTGTTATCGGTTGTCTTCGCGGCTAGGTTCCAGTTGGAGAAGTCCAGTTTGATTTGTGGTTTGCCAGAGCGATTCTTCAGCGTGGTAATCAACCTTTTTGGAAGTTGATCGCTCACTCCTACCCATAATTCGGCATCCATTATCTTGCCTGGCAAAGCGAGACGATGACAGGCGCCGCCACCTGAATCAGTTCCCTCGCCCAGGTAAGCGACGCTTTGCGCCTTGCCTCTTATGTCCTGGTAAATGTCGCTTAGCGCAAGCTCGGCCAGCGCCGGCGTGAATCCGTATTTTTGATCCAGCTCCGCCACAAGACCATCGATGGATGTGTGCATCGGCACGGTCGCATACAGATTCTTGGTTACATCAACCAGCGACAGGTTCTGTCCGTCGGCATAGAAATGTCGCACCTCACCTTTGCTGGTTGACTCGGCGGCGATCTTGTTCGGGCGCAGCACAGTAAGAACAAGGTGCGCGTTTTCGGGCAAATTGAGGCCTTTGACTAAGACCGGGTCGATCACTCGGTTCGCCTCGAAGCTAAAGCCTTGCGCCGAAGCGAGTTTTGCGGACATCTGTTGGAGGAGTTGATCCGCGTTTGGTTCGGTGGCAGCCGCGGGCAGCAGCGACGCTGCAATCAGCCCGAGGGCAAGTAGAGATTTGGAATGAGTTAGTTTCATGGTTGATTGGTTTGGTGGCTTTTTAAGCTTCTTAATCTAAGTGGTTTCATTGTTGGTGGCGCTGTTGTAGATGGTTTACCACTGTTGGTCCTTGCACTAATCTGGTCCGCGACGGGCGATACGACTATGGGACCTTGGTCGTACCACACATACATGCCGACCATGCCGACCGGGACTTGTCCTGTTGGGCATCGCGGCAATTGATCGTCTCGCGGTGATTACACGAGGGTAGTAGCGGTACCAGCTGAACTAAGGGTGACGCTCACAAAGCAAGGTACCGACACAGTTGTCACCGCTGAACAACACACCGCATCGCCCGCCACAGGCAGGTTCAGCAAACTCTCTGACTCACTGCTCTTGGTTTCAGATGGACTTATGGTGAGCACGCCAAAGAATAAACGCCACTAACCACACCGCCAGGCGCCATTATCTCACACTGAACCGCTGTGATCGGCGTCCAGCCAAAGGCTTCCGCCTGACTTTATGCTGCGCGAAGTAAGCGCTCCGTTCTGACTGGTTTTCCGTCTTCGATTGGAAAACTCCTCATTGCTGAATTCTCATCAACCAATCTCTGATGCCACCAAGTATAAACAAATACATCCGGAAAGTGCCCTATCGGAGCTAGCGACGTGGGCTGAACTTTCCCTGCCATAGTGGACCGCTTTGTAGTCTCTACAATACGTCTCAGTAAGGTAGTGAGAGGCCGAAGTAGCGCAGCGCGCCCTCTTTTCTGCAGATTTCGCTGAAATGTTTGTGTTGGTCTGTGATGCAGCGCGTAAAGGGCGCCGTTTTGAGTGATGGTCCGTTCCATTCGATTCCGATGGGCCGGGTGCGGAGTTACTTTGTCCGGGCGCATGAGCCAAAAGGCGCCCAAAGAGAAAAGAACGTATTTCAAAATCCTCGTTCGCCGCCTATCGGTATTACGCATTTTACTGCACCATTGGAAGGATCTTTTCACGACATTTCCACAAGCAGTGCCGTTCGCCTATTGGACTTAGGTCGTACCAAAACAGCCTTTTCCTCCGATCGGCCCCGCAGATACATTTTTTGCCAAGCCGATCAGCATTCCAGAGTTGGTTGCAGGCATTGAACGAAATCTGCCAGCGCGCAGCGTTCGGACGATAAGGCATTGTGGAGGCTCGCGCCCGAGCCGATGAAAGCATAACGGCAGCAAAACAAATTTCAACTTCGCTCCGACCCATCTCCGCGAGGGAAACAGCCGGAAACGCATATAGGACTAAGGTCCTATTGTGCTGATCTCTCCTGAAAAGGAGCATCAGGGAAATTATGAAGAAATGCACAGCATCGATAATTCGCGCAAAAACGCAGGCCTGCAAAAAGGTGGCTCGCCGGTTGGTCCCGAAAATTAAGGCCTCCAATGTCGGTGTCGCCTTTCTCAGCGCTCAAATCAACGACCTCGAACAGAGGTGCGCAGCGATGCGCAGTCGCTTTAATAATAAGCGGCCAGGAAGAACCGCGAGTCGAGCGCAGCCAGCATGAGCGTCCGGTAACATTAAAACGGAACCAAATATGCAACCAACACTCACGCAAAACGGCGCGCTTTACCCCGTCCAACATAAAATTTCAAAACGACGCAGTGCGTTTTTCCGGCAGATGCGCGCTGCGGGCAGGAATCAGTCCCCTGACCTTCGACGGCAGACTCTTGTCGACTCCTCCTTCGCAGGGCAATTTCATCAGGACAACGGTCGCTGAGAGGTTCGCATCTTAGAATGCGCGCGGTGGTGCGACCTGCAAACGTGGCTAAACCTACCGCTGCGCAAGGTGTAATGAGCAAACGAGGCGCATCCCGATCCTCTGATCAGGAAGTCATGCGATATCTTTCGCGCTCGCAGATTTTCAAAGATTACGAAT
>QHRA01000058.1 GCA_003221295.1 Verrucomicrobiota bacterium
GAAAATCACTACTCGCAGACCCTCCCGCAAAATGCGCCCTGTCTCAGCGGTGGCAATTAATTTATCGACCTCGTTCCGTAATGACTCGAGGCGGTTATGAATCGTCATGACATCATCCGGCGAAATTCCTTCCTCGGGAAAATCCATCGACGCTTCGACATGGGCGATGATCTCGATGAGCCGCTCACGCAGCGCGCGAAATTCGTCGCCGAGCCGGCCGCGCAATTGTTCGGTGGCGGAGCGCAAGGCGAGATCGGTCTGCGCGCGAATCAAATCGATAACTGCTTCTGCCTGGGTCAGGTCGATTTTGCCGTTCAGATAAGCGCGCTCGGTAAATTCGCCGGGCCGGGCCGCACGTGCGCCCGCTCGCAGGCATGTTTCCAAAACTTTGGTCGTAACCAACGCGCCGCCATGACAACTAATCTCGACCAGATCTTCGCCGGTGTAACTTGTTGGCGCGCGATGGACCGCCAGCATTGCCTGATCAATGGTGACGCCGTCTTCGATAATTTCACCGAGATGTTGAGTGTGCGACTGCAAGTCGGAGGCCCGTTGTTTGCCGCGAAAAATCCTATCAGCGACTTCAACCGCGTTTTCGCCAGAGATGCGAACCAGTGCGATAGCCGCTTCGCCTGCCGCAGTGGAAATGGCCGCGATTGTTTCTCCCGGGACAATTGAACGGTTCACGCCAGCCTCAAGCCGGAACGGCATCAAGGGAACAGCTGGCTTTCACCATCGACATGTAATATCGATACCATACTCCGACCACGCAGCAACCGGTCGCGCCCCTACCTAATTAGCGCCAGTAATAGCGGGTTCGTTCCGCTCAACCCGGTTCATACCTTAACCGGATTACGTTTACGCCCTTGTTTATAACGCGCGGATTCCTTCTTGTCTTGGTGGAGGGGTTCTGGCAAAAGATGAGGCGTGACTCAGTCTAACGCGAGAGGCAGCCTGCAGAGCAAGCGAACTAGACAGATTTTATCTGCCTTTAATTGCAGATATTTCAGGCCTAATACTCGTTAGACGGAAGAGTTCATAATGACCACACAAAAAATTGTGAAAGCGCGACGCTTGACGTCGACGTTCTTCGCAACCACGGCTATCGCCTGCTTCGCGTACGCCGCGCTCGCGATTCTGTTGATGCATGTGCTCCGACCTGACTAACCCCGGCTAGTCACATGATCAGTGACTACGCTGTCGGCCGGTACGGATGGGTTATGGCGACCGCATTCCTCGCCCTGAGCTGCGGCAATCTGATGTTGCTGCTGGGACTGGCTCGCATCGGCCCCAGTTCAGTCGTCGCTCGGCTCGGCACACTTCTGCTGGGTATCGCTTGTATCGGCTTGGTGGTCACGGCGATCTTCCCGACGGACCCGGAAGAGGCGCGATCGACTCACACGGACGACATCCACACGATGAGCTTCCTCGTAAACGTGGGAAGCACTATCCTCGCGGGGTGCTTCTGTCCGTCAGCTTCGGGAGCGACCCACGCTGGCACACTTACCGGCGCACTGCCCTGACGATGGCGGCAGTTGTCGTAATCGCATTTGTCCTCCAGTTCCTGACGCTGCACCGAGGCGCGCCTTACGGTCTTGCCAATCGGTTCTTCGTCGCGATGCTGTTAGCTTGGCTGCTCACGACTTCAATCCGGTTGCGCGTGTTGGCGCGTGACCGAGCGAGCGAGGCTTAACCATAAATCTGAGGCAGTCCGTCAAGGATTCGAGCAGAGGTTATTAGTAAGAGTTTCATCCAGGGTGGGGCAGCTCCTGGTTGAGTTTGTGGGCGAGATATCAGCCTATATGAGCCTCCGTGTTTGAAGCTATTGAGGTAGGTTGTTTCGCTATCGCTGGATATTCAGGCACGCCTCTGTGGAAGAAACTCGGCTATAAGACGGAGATGTCGGCCTACATTGATGGTGGACCGAGCAATTACCGCTCTTTGCTGGCCTTGCCCGCCGATGTCGGGGTTACCTGGCTTCCCCGGGCGAAATCGGATATGGAGTTCGTGCATCTTTTTGCGACCTCGAATTCCAAGCTGAAAAGAAAACTGGAATACTATAGAGAGAGAATCGTCCCTGGCGGAGTGATCTGGGTCTCCTGGCCGAAGAAGAGTTCCGGGGTGAAGAGTGATATTACTGAGGACGTGATTCGTGCCGTAGCGCTGCCGATGGGACTTGTCGATGTAAAGGTTTGTGCGGTCGATGAAGTGTGGTCCGGACTGAAGCTGATGATTCGACGCACGGGTTAGTTAGCTGTGCAGTCATTATGTTATTGCAACGGCGGGCAAGATGCCCACCGGCCCCACAGCCAAGATGGCTGTGCTACGAGCCTAGCACTCGGCGGAGGGCTTCAACGCATTTCCGGTTTTGGTCCATCGTACCGATGGTGATGCGGACCCATTCCGGCAAGTTGTAACCTTTCATCGCCCGCACGATCACTTTGCGCTGAAGCAGGGCGCGAAAAACCGCGAGACCATCGCCAACGTTGACCAGAACAAAGTTTGCCACACTGGGAACGAACCGAAGTTTCATTGCGGCAAATTCCTTTTCGAAAAAGGCGCGCCCTCTATCGGTCAATTCTTTTGTTTCACGCTGATGCTCTTCGTCGGCCAGCGCCGCGAGTGCGCCGACTTGACCGACTCCGTTGACGTTGAAGGGTTGCCTTGTTTTATGCATCACTTCGATCAATTCCGGCCGGGCGATGCCATAGCCGATGCGCAAACTGGCCAGTCCATGAATCTTCGAAAAGGTACGGAGCGTGACGACATTTCGACCGTCGCGCATGTAGCGAAGCGTATCGGGCATTTCTTCAACGAATTCGTAGTAGGCTTCGTCGAACACGACCAATACCTGCGGCGGCAGCCGCGCCATGAAACGCTCGATCGCGTCGGCGGATAAAAGTGTGCCGGTCGGATTATTCGGGTTGGCGATGAAAATTAGCTCGGTGCGGTCGGTGATGGCGCCGAGCAACAAAGGCGTGCTCGGAGATGACGATGGCATCGCCGCGTTCCAGGAAAGCGTGGGCGAGCAACTCGATGATTTCGTTCGAGCCGTTTCCGAGAATGATGTGATCGGGAGTAACGTTGAGCTTTTTGGCAATGGCGTTGCGCAAGTAAAACGCGCCGCCGTCGGGATAAAGGTGTGCATTTTCGATCGCATCGTGCATGGCCGCGATCGCCTTTGGCGAAGGACCGAGCGGATTTTCATTCGAGGCCAGCTTGATGATCTCGTAGGGCTCGCAGCCAAGCTCGCGCGCAGTCTCTTCGATTGGTTTGCCCGGCTGATAAACGGCGAGATCGCGCAGATGCGGATTGGCCCGGTCCCAGATCGATTGCACCGGCGCAGCTTAAACGAAAATGTCCGCGGGAAAAGACTCGCGACGACAAGCGTTCTCCGCCAACGTCGCGCCATGCACAGTTTTCATTTGATTGCCGATGCAGCGATCGCTGGAGTTACGGTCAATGGCTGGAAAATTCTTGGCTGGAGCGGCAACCTCGTTTTCGGTGCCCGCTTCATCATTCAGTGGATCGCATCGGAACGGGCCCGCAAGAGCATTATTCCGGTTGGTTTCTGGGAATGCAGCGCAATCGGCTCGATATTGCTGCTGATTTATTTCGCGTTTTACCGGCATGATTCGGTCGGCGTCTTGAGCGCGTTATTTCCCCTGCCGGTTTACCTGCGAAATCTTTATTTCCGCTACACTCATCAGCACCCGAAACATCCGGGGAACGAGCCGCGACCGCCGGAATGATTGGAACGGAAGAATCGGCGGGCAAGATGCCCACCGACCCCACAGCCAAGATGGCCGTGCTACAATTGCGGGCTCGCAGAGCTCGCCCCTCCATGTATTTGGACGCTCGGCTTGCCGCTACAGCGGGTTTACATCGGCGAACTAGAGAGATAACATTTGTCCTCTATGATCGCGTCGGAGAAAATTATTTATCTCGATAATAACGCGACGACAGCGATCGATCCGGCGGTGCTGGAAGCGATGCGGCCGTTTCTGGAAAAATATTTCGCCAATCCGTCGAGCGGTTACCGGTTCGCCGCGCAAGTACGCGAAGCCATCGAGCAAGCGCGCGAGCAAGTGACGGCACTCCTGGGTTGCGAGCCAGGCGAGATCGTGTTCACCAGTTGCGGCACGGAATCGAACAACACCGCTTTCCATTCCGCGCTTGAAACACGACCGGATTGCAAGCACGTCGTTACCACCGCGGTCGAACACAGCGCCGTGCGCAAACCGGCGCAGGAACTGGAGCGACGCGGTTACGAAGTCACAGTCATCGGTGTCGATAAATCTGGCCGCCTGAGTTTGCGCGCCTTGGCCGATGCCATTCGCCCCGATACCGCGCTGGTTTCCGTGATGTGGGCCAACAACGAGACGGGCGTGATTTTCCCCATCGAAGAGATCGCGGAGATCGCGCGCGATAAAGGCGTGCCGCTTCACACCGACGCGGTGCAGGTGGCAGGGAAAATTCCGATCAACCTGCGCGAAATCCAGCTGCAATTCCTGTCTATTTCCGGCCACAAGCTGCATGCACCGAAAGGTGTCGGCGCGCTTTATGTGAACCGCCACTCCCGATTTCACCCCCTAATACTGGGCGGCAGCCACGAAAACAACCGGCGCGCCGGGACCGAGAACTCCGCTTCCATCGTCGGTCTCGGAAAGGCCGCGGAGATCGCATTGGCGAAATTGTCGGAGGAGCAAACGCGAGTGCGAAATTTGCGGGACCGCTTTGAAAAAGCTCTCATCGAAAAAATTCCCAGTGCACGTGTGAACGGCGCGGGCGCGCCGCGTTTGCCAAATACCTCCAGCATCATGTTCGACGACATCGAATCGGAGGCCGCGCTAATGACGCTCGACCAGGAAAATATCTGCTGCTCGGCCGGATCGGCCTGTCGCACTGGATCACTTCAGCCATCACACGTTTTGAGCGCGATGGGGCTGGTTAACGAGCAGGCGCGGGGCAGCCTGCGTTTCTCCTTCGGCCGGTTCAACGACGAGGCGGACATCGATCGCGCACTCGAAATCGTTCCGCGCGTCATTGGAAAATTGCAGGCGCTGTCGCCGGCGGCCGCGCGGTAGCTCGCTGTCGAAAGCGGTCATCCCGAGCGTTAGTCGAGGATGCCGATGCTAAGGCTTAAGGGTAACCTCGTCGGGATCCCTCGAACTTTCGCTCGAGATGACGAAACACGCATCTTTCTAGTTGTGGCAAACAGGCCACACCGCGCGCGCGATTTATTTCAGGAAATGGCGCGGCGAAGACGAAGTGATCACTGGCTCAATACGCACTGGTGGATACTCACACTTGGCGAATGGATCGGGCTAGTCCTGGCGCTCGGCGCGATCGTTTCGTTGCCCTGCATTCTCCTCATCCGGAGGCACACGCTGGAATATCATCTTGAGCACACCTTCGCCGTAAGCGATCCGGAATTCCTTGGCTCGGCGCTCGCCATGTCCGATCCAGTGCCGATCGAAGGCAATGCCATCGAAGTCCTGCAAAACGGCGACGAATATTTCCCGGCCATGCTCGATGCCATTCGCGCCGCGAAAAAGACCGTCAACTTCGAGGCTTACATCGTTTATTCGGATGAAATTGGCCGGGCCTTTTGCGAAGCACTGTCCGAACGTGCCCGAGCAGACCTAGAAGTGCGGGTGTTGCTCGACGGTGTCGGCTCGAGCTGGAGTCTGAATAATTCCGACGTGCAGATGATGAAACGCGCTGGCTGCAAGTTCACCTATTATCATCCGACGCATTCGTTGCGAGTGGACCGAACCAATCGGCGCAGTCACCGGCGCGTTTTGGTGGTGGATGGACGAATCGCATTCACCGGCGGAGTTGGTTTTGCCAAACGCTGGGGCGGGCATGCTCAGGACAAGGAGCACTGGCGCGATGTCCAGTTACGCGTCCGCGGACCTTTGGTGGCAAAGTTGCAATCAGCTTTCCAGCAACACTGGGCGAAAACGAGCGGTGAGGAATTGGGCGGCGCGGATCAATTTCCCGGGCTGACGGCAGCAGGAAACTTGAAAGCACAGATCGTGAGCTCGCACTCGTTTTCCATCGCGCCGGTGCCGCTGGTGCAAGCGGTTGCCTTTGCCGCCGCTAGCAGACGGATCTGGATCACGAACGCCTATTGCACTCCAACGCCCGATCAAGTGGAACTGTTGACCAAGGCGGCCAGACGCGGAGTCGATGTCCGGATTATGGTCCCGGGAGAAAACAACGATCAACCGTTAACCAAATCCGCCGGCCGCGGAGCATACGGAAAGTTGCTCGAAGGCGGCGTCAGGATTTTTGAATACCAGCCCACAATGATCCATATCAAATCCATTGTGACGGACACGCTGTTCTCGATGATCGGGTCGTCCAATCTCGACCCCCGTTCTGCTGAAATTAACGAAGAACTGGATGTAGTGGTGTACGATCGCGATTTCGGCCGACAAATGGAGGAGACCTTTACGCAGGATCTTAGGCAGAGCCGTGAGTACACTCTCGAACAATTCCGCCGTCGCTCGCTGTGGGAGCGGACGGTGGAATGGCTGGCTTACCCTTTCCGCTCGCAACTGTAATGGTAGCACGGACATCTTGTCTGTGAGGACAGCGGGCGTCTCGTCTGCTGAGTCTCTACCAAACGCATTTTCGCCTGCGGCGTGTGGAACACCGGACAAGATGTCCGGTGGCCTACCGGCAAGATGCCTGTGCTACAACCGCCGCGTGATCTTTGGCAAAGGGAAAGGCAAAAGTAATGCGCCGCCCATAGCTCGTTCAGTCCGGGCCATCCAGCCGGAGCACTCTTTCAGCTTTCAGCGGCTGCCGGCGTCGGCTAATTTTCGCTAGCGTGGACTTACCGCACGATCTTGTCGCTTTGCGCGAAGAATACTTCACCCACGGTTTGCGCCGCATCGATCTCGATCCCGATCCGATCAAGCAGTTCGGGATTTGGTTCACCGCGGCGGTGGAGGTTGGGATCAGTGAGATGAATGCGATTGCCCTGGCAACGGTGGCGGAAAATGGCCAGCCGACCACGCGCATGGTTTTGCTCAAGGGTTACGATCACGCTGGTTTCGTTTTTTACACGAATTACCAGAGCGAAAAGGGCCGGCACCTGGAAAAAAATCCGCGAGCGGGTTTGGTCATTCATTGGAAGGAACTCGAGCGGCAGATTCGGATCGACGGCATCGCCGAAAAAGTTTCGCGCGAAGAATCGGCCCGCTATTTTCATTCGCGGCCGATTGGCAGCCAGCTCGGGGCCTGGGTTTCGCACCAGAGCGAAGTGATCGACGCACGCCGAATATTGGAAGCGCGACTTTCAGAACTGGACGAGCGATTTACTGGCCAGGAAATCCCCTGTCCGCCCCAGTGGGGCGGTTATCGGGTGAAACCGGAGCGAATCGAATTTTGGCAGGGTCGCCCCAATCGCTTGCACGATCGCTTTCGCTACACGCGCGACGGCGAATCGTGGCGGATCGAACGGCTGGCGCCGTAGCAGCATTTCAAGAACCGCCGATACAGAATGTCTTAGTCATACGAGCTTCGTCATTCCTTCGGCATATTCAACGCCAGTCCGGCTCGGACCATTCGTGCTTCGTCATTTGTCGACGAGAAACCCCGCACATAGACCTCCAAGGTACGAATCGCGACTCAAAGGGCGTTGAGCCGAATGCGCCTCAGCCCTGCTTTGGTTTGTAACCCTCGAGCGCGAGTTGCCAGCCGAGCGCTGAGGAAGGGCCACCATCGCTTCATGGTTATCGACCGGGGCAATGTTGATAAATCCCGCTGCTTCTATGCATATTCGCAACGTCGATTCATCGAAGACCCGATGGTGAAGCAGCGTTTCCTTTTCCCGATCGCCGATATCTTCTGCTTTCACTCCGTAGTAATGGCGATAATTCCTTCATCGGGTCCTAACTCCAACGCGGGAAAACGTTTTCGTTCTAACCACATCCGATTGGCGCCGCGACAATCCGGCACTGTTATGGTGATACGACCTCCCGGTTTCAGCACCTCAAACCAACGCCCGAAGCTCGCTTTCACGTCGTCCATATGCTCGGCCACGTGCCCGGCGCAAATCTCATTGGCGCAATTCGCTTCGAAACTCGGCAGGGTCGAAATGTCCTCGTAACGATCCGCTCGCACCTCGCGATCGCGGTCGATATTCACGTAACCTTCCTGGTAGAAAATCCAGCATCCGAGGTTAAGTTTCACTTTGCCAAGATAAAGCGCGTAAATTTTCCAGCAATGGGGCTGGCCGCGCAAACTGGCCGCGAAATACGAAATCTTTTTGTATGATTAATCCAACTGGCGACGAATTTAATGAGGAAGTTCCCACTGGAGCATCGGCTGACGTGGGCGCTTTCCAGACAAGCAACCGTGGTCTGACCGGAACCGCGAGCAACGCGTGGGAGCAAACCAAAGAGAAAGCGGGCGCGGCGCGAGAGCGCACCGAGATTTTTGTACGCAGCAATCCCATTCCGATCCTGCTTAGCGCACTCGGCGTTGGCATCGCAATCGGACTGGCGATTCGCTACGCTTCCAGCACGGCCGAAAGGAAGATCGAGCCGGAGGAAAAGATAAGCGACGGCGCATTAGGTTTCCTCTCGCTGCCGTTTCTGTGGCCGATGCTGAAATCGGTCAAAGCCAAGGCGGAAGATTCGGCTGACGCGCTCAAGGAAGGCGTCGATCGTCTGAAGAACGTGAAGGTTTCACGTTATACCAAACCCATCCGCAAACGCTGGAAGGCCTGGACGAAGTAATGGCTGACGCGCGACGGCACAGTATGCGCGCGGCGAAAAGCAAGAGTGTCGGGAAATGAATTTGAGTTTCGGCGCCGGTCGGTGATGGCGCGAAAAAATCCGCGCGCCAGCGCGCTAGGCCAGACGCCAGTGAAAACAGCGAAGGCATTGCGGAGCAATCCGCGCTAATTTTCCCGTCATTCCGAGCGGAGTCGAGGAATCCCGCTGAAGTAACCTTAAAGCTTTCGCGACGGGGTCCCTCGACTGACGCTCGGGATGACGAGCTGGAGAGTTGAACCGCGCGCCTTTCTTGTGGAAACTGCGCGCAGATCATGGCGACTATTTCCTCAGTGCGTCCCTCCTGGCAGCGCGGCCCGAGCTTCAAATTTTTCGCGTCGCTCAAGCTGGCGGTCGTTCTGCTCGCGGTCCTGATCGTTGCCGCCATTGCCGGCACGATTTGGGAATCGAGCTTCGATGCCAAAGTCGCACGCGCGTATGTTTATCGTGCGCCCTGGTTCAATCTCTGGCTCGTCTTACTCGGCGCTAATCTCACCGTCTCCGCTCTCTCGCGCTGGCCGTGGCGCAAGCATCACGTTGCCTTTCTCGTCACCCATCTCGGCATCATCACTCTGCTAACCGGCTCGCTCATCGGTCGCATTTTCGGAATCGAAGGCACAATCACTTTGTTTAAAGGCGATCCGCCTGCCAATCGGTTGCTCATCGATGAACATCAACTGCGCGTTCATGATTCCGATGGCGTGTTGAAAGGTTATCACGCGGAATTCTTGCATCGCCCGCCAACGCCGAAGCATCCGCGCGATTTGGGAAGGCTAGCCAGCGGTGCGCGGTTGAGCGTGATTGGTTATGCCGAAGCAATTGATGCCAAACTGAATCCGCGGCCATTGGATGCAGGCGGAACGCCAGCGCTCCATTTCACGATCAAAACCGCGATGATGGGGCAACAATTGGAAAGTTGGTTACTGGCCGATAATGCTCAAAACGGAAATTTCGCGATGGGCCTGGCCAACATCGAATTAAAACGCGGCCAGGCGCAGATCCCGACCGCCGGTCATCCCGAGCAGGGCGAAGCGACGTCGAGGGATCCCGGGGAAGTTACCTCACAGCTTACACCACGGGATCCCTCGGCTTCGCTCGGGATGACGACAGGCGACATGGACCTGGAGGAATCAATCTTCGTCTTTGCCAAAATGCCGGACCAGATCCGTCACGTCACCAAGGGTGGCGGCACCGGCGCAAAAATTTCGTTCTCACCGCCGCAAGATGGCGACAAAGGTCAGCTCACCATTTCGCTCGCTGGAAAGACGCAGACGCTCGATGTCGCGCAAAATCTAAAAAAGGATGTCGCGATTGCGGGAACGCAATTCACCGTTCGCATTGAAAACTATTGGGCCGATTTTCGGATCCAGGATGGGAAACCGGTCTCGCTCAGCGATTCGCCGGACAATCGTGCGGTAGTGGTAACCATTCGCGGCCGCGGAGTTCCAGTTGCGGCGTTGGCGCCAACTGCGCATGGAAACGAGCAGGCTGTTTCAACCAATGGCGGGCCTTCAACCATTCCGAACATTGCGCCGGCGATGAACGAAGCGAACGCTGCGGAAAATCATCTCACGCTTTTTGTCGCTAACGACGGCGCGATTTCCTACGAGTTGGATTCACGCAAACTCGGCCATTCCTCGGGCCCGCTGGAATTAAATAAACCGCTCGTGACTGGCTGGGCCGATTGGCAACTGGTAGTCGATCGCATCCTACCGCACGCGGAAGAATGGATGGATTTCAGACCCGCGAAAAATGATAGCGCAAACCAATTGCCCGACGGCATCCGCGTTCGAGTGGAACAGAATGGCGAAACTTATGAGCAATGGATTTCAGCGGGTTGGCAAATCACCGTTCCGACGTCGCCAAATCCAATTGGCATTTCCTACGGTTGGCGTTCGACGCCATTGCCAATCGCGCTTGAGCTGCTGGATTTCGAGGTCACGCGCAATGAAGGCAACGATGCGCCCGCTGGATTCAAGAGCACATTGCAGATCTCGACCGCCGATGGCGAAAGCGCCACCGGCCAGTGCTCGATGAATCATCCCTTCAGTTTTCCCGGCAGTTGGTGGCGAACCTGGAGCGGCCAGACTTTCAAGATGTCGCAGGCGTCCTGGAATCCGGAAAACCTCGGGCAAAGCACGATTCAAATTTTGCGCGACCCCGGTTGGCTTTTGAAATGGATCGGTTCGCTCCTGGTCGTGACCGGCGTATTCCTGTTGTTTTATGTGAAAAAATTTCGCCGGCAGTACGCCACCGCGAAAACCAAACGGATCGTTGCGCCTTCTCCGGCGGCGGAAGCGCGTGAAGTCGCGGTCTCGTAGCGGCGCGCATTTCATCCGAATTCTTCTGGTTTGTAGCGGTGGCCGGACTGGTTTTGCACGCCAGGCCCGTGCGTCTCCCCGAATGTGCCTGGTTCTCGTTAGACACTGCGAGGCGACTTGCGCGAAACCGGAACCTGAGCAGCGTGAGCGCATTGCAACTTTCCGACATTAATAATGAACAGGTTTCTTCTAATTATCTCGCTCCTGCTCTTCACCGGCTGCGGCGGGCATCGATCGCCAGCCTGGGATATTGCCGCGGTACGGCCGAAACATCCGTGGGGTTATTATAGCGGGCAGGTCGAAGCGCGCTGGGAAAACGATGGCCGGCACATGACGCTGCTGAGCGAACTGCATTACACTGACCCGGATGGCGTCGTCTGGATCGCGCCAGCCGGGTCGGTCGTCGATGGCGCCTCAATCCCGCGCGTCCTCTGGTCATTCATGGGCGGGCCCTTCGACGGAAAATATCGCAACGCCTCCGTCCTGCACGATGTCTCTTATGATGAAAAGACGCGGCCTTGGAAACAATGCGATCGCATGTTTTACAACGCGATGCGTTGCAGCGGAGTGGGCGCGACCGAGGCCAAGACAATGTATTATGCTTTGTATCGCCATGGCAGGCATTGGAAACGCCCGCGCGAATCTGCCGGCGCTATCGCGCGCGATGAGCAAGTCGTCCCCCGTGCGCTACCTGTGAGCGAGGAGGAAATCGAGGAAACCCGAAGCTGGATCGAGAACGCGAATCCATCGCTGTCGCAAATCGAGGCCCGCGCCGACGCGCCGACGCAATAGTCTCTTTCAATCTGCGATGAAATCGCGTCAGGCCGCCGTCATTTTCGTTTTTGTCACTGTCGTGCTCGACATGCTCGCCCTCGGCCTGATCGCACCGGTGCTGCCGAAATTGGTGCTGAGTTTTTTGAACAACGACATGAAACGCGCCGCCGATTGGAACGGCATCTTCCTGACGGTTTTCGCGGCGATGCAGTTTTTCTTCTCGCCCGTGATCGGGGTTTTGTCCGATCGGATCGGGCGGCGACCAGTGCTTCTCCTTTCAAGCCTTGGACTTGGTCTCGATTACGTGGTGATGGCGCTTGCGCCAACTATCGGCTGGCTCTTTCTCGGCCGCATCATTTCCGGAATCACCGCTTCGAGTATTCCGACCGCGATGGCCTACATCGCCGATGTAACCCCGCGAGAAAAACGCGCCGGAGCTTTCGGATTAATCGGCGCTGCCTTTGGCATCGGGTTTACCCTCGGCCCGGTCGTCGGCGGATTTGTTGGCAACACTAATCCGCGCATGGCATTTTGGGTCGCGTCCACGTTTAGCCTGGCGAATTGGCTCTACGGATTTTTCTTCGTCCCGGAATCGTTACCCCACGATCAACGCAAAGAATTTACCTGGCGCCGCGCCAACCCAGTTGGCTCGCTCGTTTTGCTACGCTCGCACCCGGATTTGTGGAAACTGGCGACGATTCAATTTCTTGCCTACGTCTCGCATGAAATTTTCGCAATTTGGGCGCTCTACGCCATTTATCGCTTCGCCTGGGATCCGTGGAGCATCGCTAAATCACTCTTCGTTGTCGGCGTCTGTACGGCGGTAATTTCCGGCGGTCTGACCGGTCGAATCGTCGCCTGGCTCGGCGAGCGCCGCACTCTTTACATTGGCCAGTTTTTCGGGGCGCTCGGAATGTTGATCGCGGGGCTCGCGCGCAACGGCGCGATGTACGTGGCGTCAATTCCCGTAATTTCGATGTGGAATATTTCCTTTCCCGCCGCGCAAGGAATCATGACCCATCATGTGGGCGAACGAGAACAAGGCGAATTGCAGGGCGCAATCAGCAGCTTGCGCTCGATCGCTTTCGTCATCGGCCCATTTTTGTTCTCGTGGACCTTCGCCTGGTTCATCGACCCGAGACATTCCTTCCACGTCCCCGCCGCGGGATATTATTTGGCAGCCGCGCTCCTGTTCACCGCCATGCTGATGGCAACGGGGATCAAACAACCGGATTTTTCTGCCGCAAAATCCGTGGCGCCAGGTCGCGTTCCTGATGTCGTGCCGCCCGAAGGTGTCACTTCCGGAAATGTCGCGCCGATCTCCGATGCTTTGAGGCCCGATGACGTTTAACGGGTATCTGTCTAGCGTCCGCTAAGATTATTCCGCCTTCTCCCTTTCCAAAAGGGAGAGGATGAAGGTGAGGGATCTGTCAGTCGCGCTCCTATTAATACCGGCCTTCAGGCCGGTGATTCTTCGGGCAGCTGGTAGTGAGCCGTTTTAACGGCTTGGCACCGAGGCCGAGGTCGATTGAACACAGTGGCTTGCGTTGTCGGGACGAGAAAGCCGTTGAAAACGGCTTAAGTGCGATGAATGCACGATATACACCGGCCCTAAAGGCCGATGTTAATGAGGGATGGCACTCGCTGCGAGAAGATGCTTCGGCACTCGACACTCACGCAGCCTTTAATGCGTCAATCTTTCGAAACCGAGCGCAAGCAAATTCTGCAATGACCAATTGTCGTCGATTTGCACCCAACGTCCGCCGTCCCGCGGCTGCGGCGTGGCATTCAAGACCGCAGTGACGCGACCGCTGCGCTTAGCCAGAAAGATTTTCGCGTTCGGCTCGAGCTTGTAACCGGCGTATGGAAAATTCGGGTGTAACGCGGCGATCGGAATGCGCACTTGATGACGGGTGCGGGCGACAAATTCATTTCGTGGCGCGTCGAAATGCAGACCCGGGAAAACAAAGTCGAATGTCTCGTCGCAACGAGACTCGCGGTCACCGGCATAGGGATAATTGCTGAAGGTTACTCGTGCGATCATTTCGTTAGTTAAATGGTCGCGTTCGATCTGATGCAAAATCGCGTCGCCGTAGGCGAAGGTGTAGGCGTGATTCGGGCTAACGATTTCGACGCTTTGTCCGGACGCGACCGGAACTGCTAACGCGAGTAAAGCGAGGAACAATTTCATCCACTTAATTTTCGCATGAATTTATTCTGACGAAAGCGCAACCCATTAAGCCAGCATTTTGGACTGCGCCGGCAAAGCGAAGCAGCGACGGCGCTTTTTTCGCGCCGCTGTGATCCTTCGAGCGCAGAGAGCGTCACGCGCTTCGCGATTCCCGCGAGGCTGAGCTAAGCAAAGCG
>QHRA01000059.1 GCA_003221295.1 Verrucomicrobiota bacterium
TTGGAACCCGCGGTTTATCTTTTCGATCCTGTCGTGCATATCCAAAAAAGGGGATCACTGCAGTGATGCGATCAGCACTGGCTCGTCGCGCCGCATCCACCATGATCAGCAACTCCATCAAATGGTCGTTGGTCGGGGGACAAGTGGGCTGAATAATAAAAACATCGCGGCCACGAATGTTCTCCTCGATTTTGACGTAGGTCTCGCCGTCGGGAAATGCACTGATCGTGGCCTGACCGAGCGGCACCCCAATGTAATTGCAAATGCGCTTGGCCAGCTCGCGGTTGGCCGAACCGCTAAATATCTTCATCTCCGGTTGAAGCGCGAACATAAGCGGGCGCAAGATTACGCGTGACGCGGGACCGTTTGCAACACCGCGCCATCCGATTCAGCAAAAAAAACGGAGGCGACAATTGCTGTCGCCTCCGCCAAACACCGCAATGTTAGCTTGTGAAAACTAGATGTCGCTCACCTGCCACTTATGACGTCGCCACAAATGTTGCGTGGCAAAGGCCACCGCAAAAAAACCGATGATAGGAAAAAGCGCGTTCATCTCGGGAATGGGCGCAACATTCACCAATGCCCACTCTTCGAACCCCGCCTGGCTGTCATCGGCATTACCGAAGTGCGCATATAAATAGACAAAGTCGTTCGTCTTGGTGCCGGCAAAATCGGATGTCGGAATATACGCATACATATCGCCGGAGCCGCTCCCGTGATTACGTGAGGCATCGAGGATGACGCTGTCCCCGGAGCCAAAGGTGTAGCGCAAAGTTCCGAGCGAGGCGACGTTGCTGGTCGTCTGACCGCCGACGCTAGAGGTATAAAATTGCAGCTGATCCAGCGATATCAGTGATCTTTTGCTGCCGGGTTCGTTGACGTCGAGCAAGAGTTTGAAGTAACTGACCCCGCCAAGGGTTACTTCGGTGTTCTGAAGATCACCAAACGTCAGGTCATGAGTCCACGGTCCGGCTTTATCGTCAAAGGGAGTTCCGCCAGAAGTATTATACCCCTGCTCGATCGGAGTGTTCTCCACCCGTAAGAACGGTTCGATGACGCCAGTACCAGTGGGCTGCGGCGTTGTGAAGACGAACTGCGCATCGTTAATAGTGCCGCTGTCATTGGATCCGGTGAGGTCTACAACCGTGGCATAACCAACGGTGGTGCAAATGAGAATGGCGACGATGAGAACGATGCTGCGAGCAATCATTTGGTCCCATTGTCCGGCTTCAAACGCGGCCTAAATACCGTTTCAAGCTCGGCTTAGCCCACAATTCTCATAAATGCGTCGCAACGTCAACGACAAATCCCGTGCCAGCTAAAGTCAGAAACGGGAATTTGCCAGGGTCGTGACCGAATTGCTTCATAAAGGCACTAGATATGTCTTTTTAAGGTCAACGAGTTGGTTCGAAACTATGCAATCGATTGTAATTCATCAACTTACAACCCACCTAAAGTTCGAGAGGATATGGTCGGAAGGGTATAACGCCTGCTTTCCTAATTACTATGAATTTAAGCAATAACCATAGACGGGCGGAGCCTGCCCGCGGGTTTGTGCCCCGTCCGCAACCCGGCGCGCCCTGCCCTTCACCCGCCCGGCCATCCTGTGGCCTTACCTCGGCTATTCCCCCCGGAACAAGCTTTTCCAGAGTAAAAGTAGGTAAACCTTCCTCACGCCGCGGCGGGTGACCTGTTTCGCTCGGGATAGCTAGGGCCGTTGAAACGTCCCCCGTTTCCCGATGGACCCGATCCTTGCGAGTTACATCTGGGTGTCGCACCTGCAACATTAGAATGTTAAGTCTGTGCTCGTGAGACTGCTTGGGCGCTAGCTTTGGGTCGGGTTGGAGTTGCGTTTGCATCCGGGCCGCGCAATGTTTTGCCTGCCCTGGATGAACGCAGCCGAGACGATCCGTATCGAACGGCCAACGACCGATTCGAAAATTTTCGCGCATACACGTTGGGACATTGTGCCCGCGCTCGCCGGGTTATTTCACTTTTTCTACTTGTTGGGGATGTATCTCCTTTTCCCGTTCACCCCTCTGTGGGTGATGCTGATCATGGGTTTCGTTTACGCGCTCATGATCAACGCCAATATCAACGGTGTCGCTCACAACTTCATCCATAACCCGTTCTTTCGGCCGGATTGGATGAACCGCGTCTTTGGTGTGATCGAATCAATCGCCTGCTGTTTTTCGCAGACCTATTATGACGCCGTGCACATGCAGCATCACAAGGGAAACGCTGATCGACCGGATGATCACGGCAAGACCGTGGATTGGATTTCCATTTACAAGCATGGCCATGATGGGGAGGCAGAAAATCCGTGGGGCTATGTCTTTCTCAGCTTTTTTCGCGACAATCCAGCAGCGATAAAACGCGAACTAGCAAAGCGCGGAAATTCCGATGTCCGTTGGGGCACAATCGAACTCACCGCGTTTATTAGCGTGTTACTTTTGATGGCGCTTATTGTTCCGACAAACCCGATCACCTTTATTAATTGGCGCTACATGCTGTTCTTTTTGCCCTTCTTCTATTTGGGCCATTGCTTCAGCTATTTGAACGGATATTTCCGCCACTATGGCGCTAACCCGGACAAGCCGATCGCGTGGGGCGTAAGTAGCTACGGGAAGATTTACAACTGGATTTTCTTCTACAACGGCTACCACGCCGAGCATCATTTCCGTCCGAAAGTGCATTGGACAAAAATGGAACAATTTCAGCGGCAGATCGCTGAGCTACAGAAACTGGAAGGCGTCCGCGTCATCAATCATGCCCATATGCTGGGCTTCCTCGATCCCAACTTGCCCAAACGCGGTCAGCCCGCAGCGCAAACTACCGAGGCAGTTTCCTAGGCGAGGCACGCAGGGTTAGACGTGTTCGCGACGAGAACGCGCGCCTGCCATCATCGCCGTCATCCCGAAGCGAATGCGAGGAACCTCTCAATGGATATTGTTTACACAAATTTGGATAGAGCGTGACCAACTGTGGGGTCCCTCGCCGTCTTTGCGGCTCGGGATGACACCGCAACAACTTTGGCTTGCGCTCTACTCAGGTCCAAACGTCGCGCGCAGCTTTTCCTTTTTGTGCTCGCAATCTTCCTGAAGCCGAATTACGTCCGCCGTCAGTTGTTTCTCGAGCGATTCTACATCATCAAATTTTCCGGCGGCAACTGCCTTCCTAATCTCGTCGGTTAAGAAAATTTTCCTTTCCGCAATCTTTGCCTTGAACGAGGAATCGATCTCCGCCAGCTCCGCCTTCTGCTCGGCCGTCAAGGTCACACTGGGCGAGCCCTTTTGGAGCCGTTCCATTGCCAACTCGTACGCGGATTTCATCATCAAAACCGTTGCTCGTTGCGTTGGCGAAATCAATTTCTAAGTTAGCCTGTGGACCAAAACGTTCGTTTGATCAGTACCGACTTCGATGGCACTCTCGTCGCTCACGACAACGATCCGGTACTCGACCCGGCATGCATCGAGCTGATCGGGCAGTTGCAGCAAGACGGCGCGCTTTGGACCATCAACACCGGTCGCTCGGTGGAACTGCTCGAATCAGGTTTGCTCGATTTCGAATTTCCCATTCGGCCCGATTTCATCCTCACCAGCGAACGCGATGTCTTCCGCCCGTCGCGCAATGGCGGCAAGTGGGAGCCATTCGGTGATTGGAACGATCGTTGTGCGCAAGCTCATGCGGAGTTGTTCAATTCCGCCCAATCCGTTCTCACCGAGATCATCGATTTCGTAAACCGAAAAACGAAAGCACGCGTGATCTACCTCGGCGCTGCGGCCGAAGGCGTGGCTGCAACGAGCGAGCAAGAAATGGATCGGATCACGGAATTCGTCGAGTGGGTGCGAACCCGACAGCCCGAATTTAATTATCAGCGCAACACGATCTATTTGCGTTTCTGTCACGCCGATTACCACAAAGGCGCTGCGCTAGCCGAACTGTCGCGGTTGATCAATATTCCGCGCGAAGAGATTTTCGCGGCAGGCGATCATCACAATGACGTTTCAATGCTCGACGGTCGGTTCGCTGCGATGCCAGCTTGCCCCGCGAATGCGATCGACCAGGTGAAAGACGCAGTGCGCTCCGCCGGTGGCTACGTAGCCGCGCGCGAATTCGGTGCCGGCGTTCACGAAGCGTTGCTGCATTTCCTGAACGGAAATGGGTTGAAGCGTTGAACCGTTAAAGGATTGAAGAGAGGAGGCACACAATGGTTCGCTGCCGCTTCAACTCTTTAACTCTTCAACATCACCTACCACAGAAATCGGCAACTCCGCGTCAGCTTCGATCTTTCCGGCGAACCGGTTGGTCATATAGGTCATCATCAGAACCCAGAAAGCAAGGGCGAGGGCGAAGAGCGGAAATTGCAGCGCCAATGGCAGCGAATAGATAACCGCCATTAACGGGATCCAAACTGCCCAGGTCGCGATCAGGACCGGCAAAGCATGCTTGCGATAATATTGCCACGTAAGCAGTGGGCGCAGTTTCGCGAAGGAATACCCACTATTTTTCCATGCGTATCCCCAGATCCCGTAGGGCGTGGCAAAAAGCGGATTGTAACCAAACTGGTCGAGACAGATTTTAGCGGCCACAATCGGCACGCTTGTGCGATCACCTAGCCACTCCGCCAGGCCGCGATACATCAGGTTAACGAGAAAGCCATCGAACGCCCAGAATGGTGCGTTAAAAATAGAATTGCGCGCATTTTGTAGCTGAATGCGACCGCGCTGAAAAAAGACGATAACGAACAGCTCGGGTAAAATCGCGCCTACGATTGCCGACGCGATCAAAACAAAAGCGAGCCCGTGCCGCTCCTTGAAACCAGCCAGCGCATTCAGGAACGCTGCGCTCGGCGGATGAAAGTAATAGGCGAGCAAGATCGCCAGCATCATGCTTTGCAGGACAAACGCCGGCGCTGCGTTTGCTTTGGCCGCTTCCCAGCCAATCAGCCATGGCGTTCGCTGACGCGACATGCGCGCAAACTGGCGAGCCTCCGCAGCGCTTCAAGGCGAAAACTGAGTTTGGCTATAGTTTAGCGTCGACTGACCCTCTCATTAACACCCTGCTTTAGCTGGGTGTTAACGACGGCCGAGCGAGCCGCAACCGCTTCAGCGGTTTTTTGTGAGCCAACGAGTAAACCGCTAAAGCGGTTGTGGTAGCAGACTCGGCCATGCACCTCGCTGAAGCGAGATGTTAATGAAAAGGGATATAGCACAGCTAAACACGTACGTATCTCGGAACGAGACCAGGAAATCCTCGTCCGGCTGCATTTCGCCGGTAATCAGCTAGATTTCTCTGTGCACGTCGTTCCCCTAATCGACATCAAATCGTTGCATCTCGACGAGCTGCGCCGGATTGCCCAGCCATCCTATCGTGGCGGTCAAATCGCCGATTGGCTTTACCAGAAGCGCGTCACCTCGTTCGCTGAAATGACCAATTTGCCGCACGCCTTGCGCACGAAGCTCGCGGACAATCTCTGCTTTGGCAAAATCGAGGTTGTTCGCGTCCTCGGATCCAAAGATACAACGCGAAAATTTCTCTTTCGATTAAGCGACAACAATCTCATCGAATCGGTCCTGATCCCGGCATCGCCCGCGCTTTATGGATCGCCCTCGGATCGTCGGACGATTTGCGTCTCGACTCAGGTCGGCTGTGCCTATGGCTGTAAATTTTGCGCGAGTGGGCTGGATGGTTGGAAGCGAAACCTCCGCGCGGATGAAATCGTAAATCAGATCATGGCGGTCGAAGAAGAAAGCGGCGAACGAATCGACAACATTGTTTTTATGGGAATGGGCGAGCCGCTGGCGAATTATGATAATCTTCTGCGCGCGATTCAGATCATCAATGCGCCGTGGGGAATCGGGATCGGTGCGCGCCACATTACGATCTCGACTAGTGGATTGGTTCCACAAATTCGCAAATTGGCAGACCAAGCACTGCAAATCCGGCTCGCGGTTTCATTGCACAGCGCCAGCGACGAGATACGGAGCCGGATCATGCCGGTCAATCGCAAGTACAACCTGGGCGCGCTGCTTGATGCTTGCCGCTATTTTACTTCACGGAAGAAGCAGCGGATCACGTTCGAGTATATTTTAATCGCTCAAGTAAACGATTCGGACGAACAAGCGCGCCAGCTGGCAAAGCATGCGCGCGCACTGGAGGCAAAAGTCAACTTGATCCCATACAACAGGGTTGAAGGTCTGGATTGGACGCAGCCTTCCATAGATCGTCAGAAAAAATTTCTTGCCATTCTGCGTTCGGCCGACGTGCGTGCGGCCCTTCGCCGCGAAAAAGGCGATGACATCGCCGCGGCCTGCGGGCAATTGCGCTTGCAAACAGAACGCGGTTTGGCCGCGCCTGCGCTCGAATCAACCGGCTAAATCGATTGCGCCCCGCTGCAAGCTGGCGTTTATTTCTTCATGGCCGGATTCGATCACCAGCCGGAACGCGCTTGGGACGAATACGATTGGGAGCGTTTTCTCCAGCAGCAGGATCATAAGACCGAGAAATATATGGAATTGCTAGAGAAGTATCTGGATGATCCCAATCGCGACCAAATCATCGCGCGTGAAATGGGTTGGACCCAGCTGCTCGATGGGCGCGACTGGACCCAGGAGGTAGACGCGTTGCTGGAGGAAGAGGAGGAGGAAAAACCGCCGCCGCCGGATTCCTTCGAAGACCACAGCCTTTATCGCGCCGCCTTTGCCTTAACTGTCTGGATCGATCATATGTTCGATCAGGACGCGACCCTGCAAAACGAGCCCTCGGCGGTGAAACTGGCCACTCACGCCGCGCTGGCCAGCGCAAAACTGGCTGCCGCCTTGAGCGGCGAAGACGTCGATGAAATCGGAATGACGATCGCCTACTTGAAACGAGCGCTAAAAGCGATCACCCTCTCGATGGACGCAGCCGCGGCGCTCCTGCGCGAGAAGCGGATCGCTGCCCCCCAGCATGCGGTTCTTTTGCAGCGGCTTTTCCAGGTGCGCGATGGAATTATCACGCTGATAGGGGAATATCGCTGCGAATGGCGACGGCGCTTCGGCTCCGAAGGCTTTCGGGGTTGAATGAATTAAATCGCTGCGCCTCCGTCCAATTATGCAAACGGAAGCGTCTGTGGCTCAACCCGATGTCTCCGAACTGGAGCTGGTAAAACGGTGCCAGAAAGGTGACAGCGCGGCATTTGATGAGCTCGTATTACGCTACCGAACCCGAATTTTTGGAATGATTTACAACATGGTCCATAACGAACAGGATGCCTGGGATCTTGCTCAAGACAGCTTCGTGAAAGCGTGGAAATCTATCGATCGCTTTCGCGGGAAGTCGTCGTTTTATACCTGGCTCTATCGGATTGTGATGAATGTGACGATCGATTGGCTCCGCAAAAAACAGGTCAAAGGAGGCGGGACGGAATTCGATGACAATGTTCAGCTGCGAGAAATCGATCCAGCCTCGAAAACCGTCCCTCGAGCTGAGCCATTGCCGCACCAGCGAATGGAGCGGCGCGAGGTGCGGACCAGGATCGATCAGGCGATTGCGCAACTTTCGCCGGAACATCGGGCGGTAATTTTGATGAAGGAAACCGAAGACATGCAATATCACGAGATCGCGGAAGCACTCGGTTGTTCCATAGGCACCGTGATGTCACGACTGTTTTATGCGCGCAAAAAACTGCAAAACCTATTGAGGGATGTTTATGAAAACGTTTGAGGAAAAGTGGACAGCTTGGATCGACGACCAACTAACGGGTCGTGAGCTCGAGGAGTTCCTTGCCTCGCTCTCGGATAGGGCTGCGGCGGAGGCGGAGAAGCAGAATGCGAAACGAGTCGGCTCCCTCTTGCGCGAGCAAGCGATAGCCCTAAGCAATGCTGATTTCTTCAGCTATCAATTACGGGAACGTTTGGATCGGGAGAACGTGCCAGTACGATCGGAGGTTGACGCGGTTGAGACCGGGTGGCGGACCATTCGTCGCCTGCTTTGGGGCGGCGTCACTTCGCTCGCGGTCTTCACGATTTGCACAGTGCTGGTATTTCACGAGAGAACGCCATCTAGTCAGTCCCAGTATCTGACCCAGATTCTGGAGTCTCGGGTCGATCCGACCGTAAGTCCGAACGCGACCATTTCGATGTTCGAGAAAAGGGATGATCACGTGACTGTACTTTGGGTGGATGGTCTGCAATCCTTGCCGCCCGAATACGCGGCAAAATAAAAATGAGACTGCGTCTCCCGTTACTAATCGCGATTCTATCCGTCGCGTCTAGTACCGCGGGAGCGTCACTTCCAGAACAAACTGTCTGGAGTGGATTAATTATCGCGACCAATTCGCCACCGACTGAACCGACACCCGCGGAAGTAACACAAATTGAAGGAACGTTACGGAAACTTTTTGGCTATTCCCAGTTCCAACTTATCGGCGAAGCGCGCAAGACGTTGAAAACCGGCGAAGAAGACTGGCTCGCGACCAGTAAATATTTTTCGCTGCATGTCGATTCCCGGGGCGAAAAGGCCGATGCCTACGTTCTGAATCTGAAACTTTTCCAGGAACAAAAGCTGTTGTTGGAAACCAGAGCCAGACTGAGCAAAGCAAGCCCGCTGGTGATTCGCGGCCCGCAGGTAGGCGATGGCCAGCTTGTCATCGTGCTGATCGTTCAGTGACAGTTTTTGGCGATTTAGCCCCGGATTACGCGATGTGCCCCGAATAAGAGAGTTTTAGCTGCGAATGCTGGCGCGGCTCGACGGAGTCTCGCCCTACCAATTCGTCCTCGCCACATCTTCACCGGTAGGCCGACGCTCTGCGAAGCCATAAACAAGCGCACACTAAACCCGTAACGCTGAAGGTGCGATTCAATCCGGTGCGCTGAGTTGATTAGTTATCCTTATCGATTCGGGAATTATAGGGGCGGCCATCTTCGCCGCCGTTTTCTTTTCATTGGTGGCCAAGACGGCCGCCCTACAATTTTGCTTCGCGAGCCTGAAACACTAGCGGATTTATGCGATGGCTTATAGTGAGCGGATGCGCTTCGCGTTTCTGATTTACCTTTTTGCCTCTGTGACTTCTCTCCACGCCGAAAAACCTTTCGATTTCGCCAGCACACCCGGCAAATTGCCCAAACAGGTTCGGCCGACTGAATACGCGATCTGGGTTAAACCCGACCTCAAAAAGCTCGCCTTCGCTGGCCGGGAGACGGTGAAGCTGAAGGTCGCGGAACCGACTCGTGAGCTTATTTTGAATGCGCTCGATCTCAGGATTACTGATGCGGAGATTGACGGCAAAACGGTTCCAAAAACGGCAATCAAATTTGATGCCAAAAACGAGCTGCTGACAATTGCGACGCCTGAAGAATTAACGCCGGGAGAGCACACACTGGCGATTAGGTTTGCTGGCAAAATCAATCAATTTGGCCGCGGCCTCTTCTACACCAAATATCAGGAACAAGGGACAGGCGCGAAGAAGATGTTCCTCGGAACGCAATTCGAGGCTACTGATGCGCGGCGACTTTTCCCCTGCTGGGATGAGCCGGTTTTTCGTGCGCGTTTTCAGTTAACCGCGGTCGTGCCGGAAAATTGGATGGCGCTTTCGAACATGCCGATTGCCAGTGAAAAAAAAGTCGCGGGCGGTCGCGAGGTGGAATTTCAACCGACGCCGTCGATGTCCAGCTATTTGAATGTGTTTTGCGCAGGGGAATTCGACGCGATCGAATCCGAAGTGGACGGAGTAAAGCTGCGCATCACCACCACAAAAGGAAAGGCTGAGAGCGGGCGTTACGCATTGGAAGCTACTGCCCAGATTTTGCATTATTATAACGAATACTTTGGGATTTCTTATCCGCTGCCAAAGCTTGACCAACTTGCGATTCCCGGCGGGTTCGGCGGCGCGATGGAAAACTGGGGTGGGATCACCTACTACGAAACGGCATTATTATTTGATCCGGCAAACTCATCGGCCGCGACCAAACAACGCGTTTATGAAGTGATCGCACACGAGGTCGCCCATCAATGGTTCGGTGATCTCGTCACCATGGCGTGGTGGGACAATCTCTGGCTCAACGAAGGGTTCGCGTCCTGGATGGGCACGAAATGCACCGCTCGCTTTAATCCGCAATGGGAAGTTTGGCTGGAGAAAGGAATTCCACGAGATCCCGCCCGGCGGATTGGGATTGCCAAGGAACAGGCAATGGAAGGCGACGCTCGCGCGACCACCCATCCAATCCAGCAAAAGGTCACCACCGAAGCCGAGGCCAACAGCGCCTTCGACGATATAACCTACAAAAAAGGGCAGTCTTTTCTGCGGATGCTCGAAAGTTTTCTCGGCGAAGAACCTTTCCGCGATGGGATACGGCGGTACATGCAGGCCCACAAATATTCCAACTCGACTACGGCTGATTTGTGGAATGCGCTGACCGAAGCTTCCGGCAGGCCCATTGTCGAAATTGCGGCCGGCTGGACCGAGCAGCCCGGGTTTCCAGTCGTGAATGTGAGCCGGGAATCCAACGGCAAAGTCGCGCTCTCACAAGAGCGTTTCACCGTTAATTTTCGCGATAACACGGACGGCACTTGGAAAATTCCCCTCACCTATTTCATTGATGGCCAGAGCGCGCCGGCCACGCTTTTGATGTCGGGGAAAATGGCGACGCTTGAGGATGTTCCTTCTGATCGGGCGCTGAAACTGAACGTCGAAGGGGCGGGCAATTATCGCGTTGCCTACGATGAGGCGTCGTGGAAACTGCTGCTCGCGAGTCTGCCCGGGATGAACGTGCCCGATCAGGTAAATTTACTGAGCGATGCGTGGGCATTTTTTCAGGCTGGCCGGCAACCCTTCACCTTCTACACTGGTCTGATTGATCGGCTGCCGCCAAGCACTGCGCTTGCCGTTCGCGAACAAATCATCAACGCCTTTAATTCAATCGATCGTCTGCTTGCCGGCGCACCGGGGCAGGAACAATTCCGACGTTATGCGCGGCGAGTTTTGCGACCCACTCTCGATACGCTCACCTTGCAGCCAAAGCCCGGCGGACCGATGACAGCTTCGTTGTTGCGCGCAAGCCTAGTCCAGGAACTGGGATTGTTGGGAGACGAAGAAGTCATCAAAATGTGCCGGCAGAACTTTGAGAACTATTTGAAGGACCGATCGAGCGTTTCGGCCGATCTGCGGGCCTCAACCTTTGCCATTGCGATGCGCTACGGCGACGCAGCCACCTGGCAGAAGTTGCACGAGCTCGGTTTGAAAACGACGAGCACCGAAGAAAAACAGAATTATTACGATGCGCTCGCCTTTGCCAGCGATCCGAAGCTGATCCAAAAATCGTTAGCCATTGCCTTAACGGATGAGCTCCCGACCAGCCGCGCTGTTTTCATGGTCTCCAAAGTTGCCCGTGAAAGCGACCGGCCGGACCTCGCCTGGGAATTCGCCGGAAAGAACCTGAAAGCGCTAGTGGCAAAGGTCGATGCCCTCAATGCCAACAGCTATCTGCCAAGTCTTTTCACTTTTTTCTACGATCCAGCCCGAATCGAGGAATTAAAAGCGTTTGCACAGAAAAATCTCTCGGAACCGAGCCGGAAACCGGTTGAGATTGCTTCGGATGAAATTCTATTCCGCGCAGATTTCCGCAAACGCTTGATCGAGCAGATGCACACACTGCAATAACGTCATCCCGAGCGTGAGCCGAGGGATGCGCCCTCTTGTCATTCCAAGCGACAGCCGAGGAATCCCGTCGCGGAAGCTTTAAGGTTTCATCGCGGGATCCCTCGACTGCGCGCGGGATGACCTACCGCGGCACCGGATTTTCTGGCGCGGTTGGCGAAGGTGAAATTGGAATTCCCATTTTTGACGCAACAATCATCGCTTTGGCTTGCTGCCAGCCGTACCAGGCACGGCTTAAAAGGAAAAACGCCAACACTGCCCACCATACCGAGCCGGCCATTAATCCCACGATCCCGAGAATGGCTCCGCCGACGAGACCAATGACACTGGAAATTTGCAGACTTCGAATTTCACCGAATGGAAACCAGAGCAAACCCCGCACGATTTGTCCGCCATCGAGAGGGAAAACCGGCAGCAGGTTAAAAATCAAAAGAACGAGATTGATGTTGCGCAAGTCAAGGATGAATCGATAGGCGTCGGTTGGAGCGAACGAATTCTCACTCTGCGAAACAAAATTACTGGCGGCAGCCAGAATTGGAATGAGCGCGACATTTACGAGCGGCCCGGCTGCGATACTCCAAAGATACGCGCCTGGGCGTCGCGGCGGATTAACAAAAGCGATACCCCCTAGCGGCCAGAGAATGATGCGATTCGCCACTCCCCCGACCTGACGACAAGCAAGCGCATGTCCGAATTCCAGACCGGCGATTCGTAACGACGGATGTATCCGGAGATGTAGATCGCCGCCACCAGGAACCAGCTGAAATGCAGGAAAACTTCAATCCCCGCAAAACGAAAAAGACGAATTACGCCGCTCCGCATCGGAGTTATTCCGCCGAAACCGCGGGCGTTGCAAACCGCTTAAAGCGTTACGTCGCTTTGCGGAGTTTCCGGCGTGATTAATAACCGCATCGGGATCATGGCCGATTCGAAGAAACCGTGGCGTTTGAAGAATGCCTGCGATTTGATCTCGGGACGATCGGTCAACAATGTGATACGCAGGAAATTTTTCTTGCGGGCAAAGTCGATGGCATATTCGAGCAGTTGCGAGCCATAACCATGATCGCGATACCCTTTGTGAATGACGAGGTCCTCCAGCAACATGACAAAACCGCCTTCAGCCGTGCTGATGGTAAAGAGCAAGTTAATCATCCCGACAATGGAACGATCGCGGCGGAGAACAAAAACACGCCCGCGGTTCGGCTCCTCAAAAATCAAGCGCAACCCGCGCAATTGTTTCTCATTGTTCTGCCGGAAATCGCTCTCTTCACTGAAAAGCTCGCCAAGCAGATCGGACAATTCGTCCAGGTCTTCGGCCGTCGCTGGTTCGATAACTACGTGACTCACTCCGGGTTTATCATCGAAAAAGCGGGCACTGGCAACCGTGGCTTTTGACCGGGAACATTCTAGCGGCGGTCTATGACCGCCGGACTCGCCGCGCGAGAAGAAATCTTCGGCGGTCACAGACCGCCGCTACAGGAAGCACCGCTTATTGACAATTAGAGCGTCACTTTTACTGTTCCCGTCCGTTCCACCGCTTCATGAAACGCACCTATCAGGCATCGAAACGAACGCGCAAACGCCAGCATGGTTTTCGTGCGCGCATGAAAACAAAGGGCGGCCGCGCAACTCTCGCGCGTCGGCGACAACGAGGCCGCAAGCGTCTGCTGCCCAAAGGTGTGGAGATTCATTACGCGCGGCACACGCAGGCCTGATTTTCAGTTTCGCTTGTGTTCCTGGTTTTTCTGGCAATCGAAAATCGCCAATCTAAGATCTAAAATTGCGAAGTCGCACCGTTAGCTCAATTGGCAGAGCAGCTGACTCTTAACCCATTATCGGTAGAGGCAACGGATTGCCTCGTTACAAATACGCTACCGATCATCTGTAGCCGTCGATATCACTGGAGCGCCTAAAGTTCGTATCAAACAGCGGCAATCCGACACGAATGAGGTGGGAGAATTCAGGGGTACTGTCGGCGGCTCGGGCGCGAGCATTAATGAGGCTGCGCGCTTTGAGTTCGCCAAAAGGAAGGTTGCGGTCGATAAAGCCGCGCTCATAGAGCAATTCGTCGCCCTTGCCATTAAGTAATATCCGCCAATTCCACGGCGGAGCCTCTCCGCCAGACGCGCCCACATT
>QHRA01000149.1 GCA_003221295.1 Verrucomicrobiota bacterium
GGCGACTGGAATCTGGTGCGTCCGCCATTTCACCATGGAAGTTCATTTCGTCTGCAACAATGGCTGCAACCTCTTCCACACCGTCTCGGCGATGATCTTCTGCCCGGCGGCAGTCGGATGGATTTGATCCGGCTGGTTGAGACCTCGATTGCCGCCAACGCCCTCGAGCAGAAACGGGACGAGCACTGCTCCATTCTTCGTCGCCAGATCGGAGAAGACCTGCTCGAACTCGCCAGTGTAATCCGCGCCGAGATTCGGCGGGAGCCGCATTCCAGCGATCATGATTCGAGTGAGCGGGCTTCGCGCTCTTACTTTGTCGATGATGGACTGCAGGTTTGCCTCAGTCACGCCAGGGGGCAGCCCGCGTAATCCGTCATTACCGCCGAGCTCGAGCACCAGCACGTGGATTGGCCGCTGCAGGAGCCAATCGATCCGCCGCAAGGCACCGGCGGTGGTATCGCCGCTAAGCCCGGCGTTTTCTACTTTGTAGAGCAGGCCCGCTTCTTCTATTTTCTTTTGGATCAGAGCCGGATAGGCATCTCCTTTGGCCAAACCGTAACCGGCGGTGATGCTATCGCCGAGAAATACGATCGTCTTTTTCGGCGCGACCGCCGCAGTTTCCGCCAAGCTCCCCGTAGCGAGAGAAAAGCCAATGAAGAAGGCGAGACTGACTTGAGGTATTGTTTTGCCCACGCGTTGCGAAACGAAAGCGAGTTGCACGTTAACGTCAATGAATGCCTCTGCCATCCTGGATGTTCAGCGCTTGACGAAGTCATACCGCACGAACTCCGGTGAATTAACGGTATTAAAAGAGATTTCGTTCGTTTTGGGACCGGGCGCGACGTGCTCCATCCTCGGACCCTCGGGAAGCGGGAAAACCACGCTATTGGGATTGTGCGCCGGGCTCGACCTTCCTACTTCAGGCCACGTCTGTCTGAATGGAATTGCCCTGGACGAAATCGGAGAAGACGAGAGGGCGCGAGTGCGAAACCAGCTGGTAGGCTTCGTCTTTCAAAGTTTCCAGCTGATCCCGACCCTGACTGCGCTAGAAAACGTCACCGTGCCGATGGAATTGCGCGGCGACCGGACAGCCCGACAGCAAGGGCTGGAACTCCTGGAACGCGTCGGGCTCGCGGAGCGCGTTTCGCATCTTCCGACCCAATTGTCCGGCGGCGAACAACAACGCGTCGCGCTGGCGCGGGCGTTCATTAACAAGCCGCTTGTCCTATTCGCCGACGAGCCCACGGGAAATCTGGACGCGGAGACAAGCCGGTCGGTGATTGACATCATGCTCGAACTGAATTCCGACTCCGGAACGACGCTCGTGCTGGTGACGCACGACCCAGAGGTCGCGTGTCTCACAGAGAAAACGATCCGGTTGCGGAACGGTGAAATGGTTCAGGATGGCGCCTAGTTTCATTCTCAAAATGGCGTGGCGCGACAGTCGCACCAGTCGAATGCGCCTTCTGCTCTTCTCACTTTCTATCACGGTGGGGGTCGCGGCGCTGGTAGCCATCGGTTCGTTTCGCCAAAGCCTTTCGCAATCGATCGATGACCAGGCGCGGACGTTGGTGGGAGCAGACCTGATCATCGAATCCACGCGTCCGTTCACCACTACAGAAGAAGGGTTTCTCGGTTCGATCGGCGGAGCACAGGCGCGCGAGGTGCGTTTGTCGACCATGGCTGTGTTTCTCGGCCGCGGTACGCGCCTGGTGCATCTTCGCGCCCTCAGCGGCGACTTCCCATTCTACGGAAAGATGGAAACTGAACCAGCAGAGGCAGTGCAAGATTTGAGGCAAGGCGGTCGCGCTGTCCCAGACGAAACGTTGCTCTTCCAGTTTGGCGCGGCACCCGGCGGTAACGTTTCGCTAGGCGGCCGCGATTTCGAGATCGCCGGTGCTCTGAGAAAAGTGCCAGGCGACGCATCAGCCTCTGCGAGTTTCGCGCCGCGTGTTTACATTGCGCTGCAGGATCTTCCGCTTGATCTGCTCCGTCCCGGAAGCGTCGCTCATTACCGCGCCTATGTGAAGTTTCGCGAAGGAACGGAGGTGGCGCAGAAAATTGCCGCGCTCACGCCACAAATCCGACGCTTGGGCCTTGAGTTCGAAACGGTCGACAAACGAAAAAAGGATCTCGGAGCATCGGTCGAGAATCTTTACCGATTTCTGAATCTGGTCGGATTCATTTCATTGTTGCTGGGCGCCGTGGGGATAGCGAGCGCAATCCAAGCGCACCTGCAGCAAAAAGCGCGAACTGGCGCGATTCTGCGGTGTCTGGGTACTTCGACGAGCGGAGTAGCATTTATTTACTTTATTCAGGCATCGGCGATCAGCCTGGCCGGAGCATTGTTCGGCGGTTTGGTAGGGATTGGACTGCAGCGAATTTTCCCGAGTATTCTGCGCACATTTTTACCGTTAACGATTCGAAACGTGATTGCGTGGTGGCCGATTCTGACTGGCGTTTTGATCGGCTGCGGAATTTGCCTCCTATTCGCCGTGCCACCGCTCCTGCGGTTTCGCAGAGTATCGCCTTTGCTTATGCTTCGCTCAGCGGACGCCAGAGTTGAAAGGCAGTCGTTCGCTCGTGATCCGCTATTGTTTGCAGCCTACGCGTTGATTGCGGCGGGCACCACAGCGTTCGCGATCTACCGGAGTGAAACATGGCTTCAAGGTTTGGTCTTTGCCGTCGCACTTGGCGTCGCCGTTGCCATCTTTGCGGGAGTCGCGCGGCTGCTGATTGTGTCGCTACGCCGCCGGTTTCCGCTGAGCTGGAGCTTCGCCCTCCGGCAGGGACTGGCAAATCTGTACCGCCCGAACAACCGAACTCTTCTTCTCATTGTTTCCCTCGGTCTCGGAACCTTTTTGCTGCTCACAATCCATCTCACGCGAGACGTTGTGATGACGCAATTCCGGTCAATCGGTCGGAATAATCAGCCGAATATCTTCTTGTTTGATATCCAGTCGGACCAGAAAGATGCCGTCGCTGCGCTGGTAAGTTCTCTAGGTTTTCCGGTGGTGCAGAAGGCGCCGATCGTGACGATGCGGCTGAGCGAGATCAAGGGAAGGAAGAGCAGTGACATTCTGGCCGACCCGCAACGCAAGATTCCCGAATGGGAGTTAGAGCGAGAATATCGATCGACTTATCGCGAGCAGATAGTCGAGACAGAAAAGGTCACGGCCGGGAAATGGATCGGCCGGGTCGATTATCATTCCGGCGATGTAGTTCCAATCTCGTTAGATCGCGAGATTGCGAAGGACCTCGGAGTCAATGTTGGAGACGAATTGGTCTTCGACGTCCAAGGCATTCCCATCCGGACGCGCATCGCGAGCTTGCGAAGCGTAGATTGGAAGCGTTTTCAAACGAACTTCTTCGTCGTTTTCCCGGCCGGCGTGCTTGAAGCCGCACCGACATTTCACGTATTAGTCAGCCGGGCGAAGACACCGGCGGATTCGGCCCGCCTTCAGAATGCAATTGTCTCGAAGTTTCCGAATGTCTCTGCCTTGGATCTTGCTGCGGTTATTCAAACGGTCGATTCGATCTTGAGCAAGGTGGCGTTGGTTATTCGGGTGATGTCACTGTTCACTGTCGCCGCGGGCCTGATCGTGGTGGCGAGTGCAATCTGGAGTGGTCGCTACCAGAGAGTCGAGGAGAGCGTTCTTCTCCGTACCTTGGGGGCATCACGTCGTCAGATCTGGCAAATCCTTGGTGCGGAATATTTCCTCCTTGGGTTTCTTCCGTTGCTGATCGCGACCGCATCGGCAACTACTGTAACGGTATTGATCGGGTTGCTAACCAGTCGCGGGGTTTCCAGCCAGCCTCCCCTTGAGGTGCTCCGGGCGGAAGTGGGATAGCCTCCCGTTCTTGCGTGCATCGGACATGCCGATCGCGGATTTTGGTACTGGGTCGGTTTGGATTACACTTGCCATCCTCGCGGCATTACTGCTCGAAACGCCGCACGGCGGGGTGTCGCTCGCCGATCTCGCAGCGAGACCGACGCATGTCCTCGTGCGCACGCCACACGGTGCTCGTCTTGTGGCTGATCCCTGGATAGCGGACACGTGTTCTGCGCCCATAAAAGCACTGCCATGACCGTCGCCTTTCTCTTCCCAGGACAGGGCGCCCAAAACGCCGCACCTATCGTTTGGTGTTGGCCGATCTATAAGCAGTCGCGTGCGACGCCGAAATCTGGTGGTAGCGCGGTCGCGCACTAACTAACTGTCAACAATCAACTCTCAACTAAGAACTATTTTTCAGCTTAAGTTCTCCAATGGCAACGCTGCAAAATTGTGACGGAGTGCTTAACGACCTGTCGCGGAACGCCGACCGGTCAGCAGTATTTACTCTCCGAAAACGAAGCTCGGAGACATGGAGCTATGCGTACTTGGACAGCTGCGTGGACCGGCTCGCGCGTGGGCTCCGCCATGCGGGGCTCGCACGGGGAGATCGCGCTGCGATCATTGCCGATAATGGGCCCGAGTGGATCGCCGCGGCGCTCGCGGTCATCCGTGCCGGCGGTGTCGTCGTGCCGCTTGATGTCCAGCTCGGGGAGAAGGCGCTTCGACATGTGTTTGGCGACAGTACTCCTCGCTTTGTGTTCACGACGAAAAACCGGGCTGAACGGATCGTGGCCTGTGCGGAAAATGCGCGGATCGTTTTGCTGGACGCAACAGATCAAGACGAGCGGAGTTGGCGGCGCTTGCTTTTAAAAAACGCCGGCGCATTGCCCAAACTCGGACCGGAGGATCACGCGACTTTATTCTATACTTCCGGCACGACCGGACCACCGAAAGGCGTGCCGCTCACGCATAGCAACCTGAGCGTACAAATCGACGCCGCTCTCGCGACGGGCTTAACCAGCGAAAATGACCACCTGCTTCTCCCGTTACCCTTGCATCATGTTTACCCGTTTGTGATCGGAATGCTCGCGCCGCTGACAAGGGGTCTCACCATGGTTATTCCTCAATCGCTGACCGGGCCACAAATCATTCGCGCGCTACAGGAAGGCGAGATCAATGTCGTCATCGGCGTTCCGCGCCTTTATCGAGCGCTTTACTCTGGGATTCAGGCGCGGCTCCAATCGGCGGGACCGCTCCGTGGCGGAATTGCGAGAAAACTGCTGGTGTTAAGCATCGCGCTACGCCGGCGCTTCGGAGTGCGCGCAGGCAAAATCCTGCTTCGACCCCTTCACCGACAGCTCGGGTCTCAGCTGCGCCTGCTGGCCTCCGGTGGTGCGGCGCTCGATCCGGAACTGGCGATGAAACTTGAGGGACTCGGCTGGCAGGTAGCCATCGGGTACGGGCTCACCGAAACTTCGCCGCTACTGACGTTCAATCTCCCCGGCCAGGCCCCGCTCGACAGCGTCGGCAAACCGAT
>QHRA01000060.1 GCA_003221295.1 Verrucomicrobiota bacterium
CCAACTTCGTTGTAGTCGGCTGCCAACTGCTCGTTGCGCGGCGGCTGATAACCCTCGATCTCCAATGGCGCCGACGAGTAAACGCCATAGCTGAACGGCCTGAGCCGCGCCAGTGTTGCCGATTGAACGCCTGGAAGCGCTCGAATTCGCTCGAGCAATTGTTCGTAGAAAATTTTTGCCCGATCGGGTTTGTAGCCGGCAGAAAAAAGATCTACTGACGTTACGGCAACGCTTTGCGTCGAAAATCCGGGATCGGCATTTTGCATTCGCACCAGGCTTCGGAGCACCAATCCAGTTCCGGCAATGAGCACAAAACTGAGCGCCACTTGAACGAACACAAGCACCGAGCGCAGCCGCGACCGGCCACTGCCGCCGATCATTCCGCTACCTTCACTTTTGAGCGCGCCCGAGATATCGACATGGCTCGATTGAATCGCCGGCACCAACGCGAACAGCATGGTCGAACCGATGCAAACCGCTACACTCAGAGCAAGAACCCGCCAATCGAGCTGTCCGGGATAATCGATTGTGATGCCTGGGCTGCGGACCGGAGACACCAAAACCAGAGCATTACGGCACCAGTAGGCGACCATGATTCCACCGGCGGCTGCGATCAGAGAAAGAAGCAGGCCTTCGGTGAAAAGTTGTTTAATCAGCCGCCGACGCCCGGCGCCGAGCGCGAGCCGCATGGTCATTTCATGACGACGCAATAACGATCGAGCGAGGAGCAGATTGCTGACGTTCGCGCAGGCGATTAAAAGAACGAAAGCCGCCACCCCAGATGTGATCGCCAGGATAGGAGACAGGTTTGAGACGGCATTAAACGGTGTTTTCGATAACGGCAGAATTTCAAAGCCGTGCCCGCGGTTTGTCTCCGGAAAATCATTCTCGAGACGTTGCGCGATCGCGTTGAGTTCAGCCTGCGCCTGTTGACGAGTGACGCCTGGTTTCAAAAACGCGTAACCCTCAATCCAGCGCGCGCCGCGGTCTTCGAGTTTGTAGCCGGTGGAATCAAATGTCTCCTGCATCGACGTCGGCACCCAGAAGTTGAAGGAGTATCCGATGAAGGTGCCGTGGAATTTTTCGGGCGCGACGCCAATGATCGTGTGTTGCACTCCGTCGAGGAATTGCGTTTTGCCGATGATGTCCGGGTCGCCCTTGTACCGGTCCTGCCAGGTTAGGTAACTAATTACAGTGACCGGATGCGCGTTGCGTCCCTCGCCTTCTTCCGGCCTGAAGCCGCGGCCAAGCATCGGGCGAACACTGAGCGCATCGAAATAATTCGCCGAAACGATTCCACCCGTAGCACGTTCCGCGCGATCGCCGATGCTGAGCGTCGTGCCCGTGATTCGATCGACAATGAACGACTCGAACAGAGTTGCGTTTTTTTGGAGATCGAGAAAATCGGGATAGGAGAGACCTTCCTTTTCCGTAGTTCCTTGTCTGGTACCAAAGAGCGCGACCATCCGCTCCTGATGCGCGACCAGCGGGTAGGGGCGAATCAGAATTCCCTCGATCCAACTGAAGACCGCGGCGTTGGTTCCGATCCCGAGCGTAAGACAAAGGATCGCGAGAATGGCGAAGCCGGGGCTGCGCCGGAGTATGCGGGCACCGAAACGAAGATCTTGCAGAAAATCGTCCGCCGATAACCAGACGCGTTGCTCGCGCGCCCTTTCCTTGATCTGCTCCACGCCGCCAAATTCTCGAAGGGCGGCATTACGCGCCTCTTTCGGCGACATGCCGGCAGCGATGTTGCGCTCGGTTAATGCATCGAGGTGCTGTTGTAACTCCGCGTTCATTTCCGTCTCGCGACGTTGTTTTCGAACCAGCCCGAGCAGACGACAAAACCAGGCGCGGAGTCGCGGCATAATCTATGAGGCGGCCAGAACGCGGTTGATTCCCGCAGTAATCCGCGACCAATGTTCTTTTTCCGCAGCGAGCTGTTTCCGTCCCGCCGCCGTCAATCGGTAATAGCGCGCCTTGCGATTGTTGTCGGAAACGCCCCACTCGGCCTTGATCCAGCCTTGCGCTTCCAGGCGATAGAGCGCGGGGTAAAGCGAACCTTGCTCGACCCGCAAAACGTCCTGCGAAATCTGTTGGATACGATCGGCAATGGCCAGGCCGTGTCTCGGTTCGTGTTGAAGCGCTTTTAGGATCAACATGTCGAGCGTGCCGTAAACCAGGTCCGGTTTCCCCTTTGCCATAATCGTTTGATTGACCTAGACAGTCTTGGTGAAACAACCGTTCAATCTTTTGCCTAGACTGTCAAGAGGAGACTGTATGGGCAGGCGCGTCGCCCGCGCTGGAGGGTGCGCTCGCGCTTAAAACGATTTAGGTTTTAAGGATTCAACGCTTTCGGGAGCCAAGCTATTGCAAAACGGCTTTGTGGAACTCGTACCAATCGTCGAGATTATTTAGGTTCACCGCGTCCTTCGGAGCGGAAGAGTCATCCGTCATCCGACAATTGCCCAGGATCTCCTGGCGCGTCTCGTCGTCGTGATTGTAGCCGCGCACAGCCGCGTTGTGTTTCTCGATCGCCTGAGGGGTGAGTGACTTCGCGTTTGCCTTCACCCACGCTTCGAACTGTGGATAGGTGGGCTTGTTCTTTTTAATGTAATCCTTCACGGCTTGTTCCTCCAGTCCAAGGGAGGCGCAGGTCATTGCGTCGAAACCTCGGCCGATGCCGGGATAGCCAGATGCAAGTTTGCCTGCCGCCTCCAAAGAGACTTTTTGCCACATCCGCGGCAACTGCAGAACGCCAAGTGGCCCGGCCACGCCGGAGCTGATCAATGGGACATAGGTATCGCTCATAATACGGTTAATGGTTGATGGTTGGTGGTAGATGGGTTTTACACCCACCGAGGATGTAGGCCAATCCCATTTGGCGACCAAGTGTCTCTGGCGATGATTCCGTAAGCGAACACAGGCCGTTCCAGAGTTATTTTGGCTGCCTCGATTTCGTGGCCAAGGCGCGCTGGATCGCCAGAGCGTTGAGAATTTCCGGATTACCTTGTGCCCAGGCATTATCAATCGTCACTCGCTTAAAATGCCATTTCTGGCCGTCGCGCACCAGCTCGCAATCGTAACGGTTCATGAGAAGCGCATTCTCTGATCCGCGGCGGCAACCTTCTCGCGGCATGAAATGTTGAGACATGACGTAGGCATACAATATGGCGGAATCATCACTGATCTCGATTTGGAGATTGCTGACCGTGTGACTGGTGTCGAGCGGGCCGAGGAATGGAATAAGAGCATTCACGATTGCTTCGCGGCCACTCAGTTTTGGAAAATCGATCCCAAGTTTTATCCCCGCCGGCCGGAAATCGAAAATGCAATCTTCCGCAAATGCCGATGCCAGTGAATCGGCGTCGCCGTGGTCGAGGCCGAAAGCGTACCGGTGCAGCGTGTCCGCAATCTCGTATCGGTCGCAGGCCAGTTGCGCTAAATCTGTGTTCATGTGGTAGAGGCTAGACGGTCAAGACTAAGAGAAAACGCCCGACGCTCAACGTCCAATGCCGAATGGAGGCTGAGAAAATTCTCTTAAGGAGAAATAAGACGGATCACAGCGAACCCGGTCACCAGCAGAAGAACCATTAGGCCGGCGTAGACAATTCGATTCTGCAGGCAGGCACGTCTTGCCGCTGTGGAATAGGGGATGCGCGTAAACGTAACCATGGTGTAAAGCGGCAAATAGATACCGGGCAACAAACCTTCGAGGAGGTGATCGAGCTTCTTTTTTGCCCGAAATGTTTGCGACGCGGTTTTGTCGCGCATCTCGATGAAATTCTGCACCGCAAGATCGGCGAGGGCATCGGCGTTTTTTTTTCGCCGCGCGAAATATTCCGCGAAGCCGCGTTGTCGATCTTCGGGGAATTCGGCGAGGCATTCGTCGAGGACGACGCAATCTTCGAACGCGGCGTTCATTCCCTGGCCGTAGAACGGCACGACGGCGTGGGCGGCGTCGCCGATAAGCGCGACCTTGTTTTTGTAAAACCACGGGGCACAACGAATGGTGACGAGCGAGCCAGTTGGATTTGTTTTGAAATCGTCGAGTAACGACGGCATGAGTGGGACAGCATCGGGAAATTCTGCCGCGAAAAATCGCCTGATCTCATCGTCGGTTTTCGTGGTGGCGAAGCTGCGCGGCCCTTCGAATTCCCAAAAGAGCGTGCAGGTGAAGGAGCCATCCGGGTTCGGAAGGGCGATCATCATGAAACTTTTGCGTGGCCAGATGTGAAGCGCTTCCTTCTCCATTCGCCACGAACCATCCGGTGTCGGCGGGATGGTGAGCTCCTTGTAACCGTGCGCGAGATAACTCTCGTCGTACTCGAAGCCGGCAATTTCCTTTTGCATTGATTGGCGGACGGCGGAAAACGCCCCATCGACCCCGATGACGGCGTCGCCCTGAGCTCTAATTATTTGATGGTCAGAATTTGCGGCCGACACGGCCGCCTCTACACCAGAGGGAACGAGATTCGCGGTAGCGGAATCAAAATCGACGTCGATGCAGCGATGATTGAAATGGACGCGCACGTTCTGATAACGCTGCGCCGCTTCGATGACGGTAGTGTTTAGCGCGGCGCGACCAATCGAATTGATGAACTTGTTCGGATCGCGGTCGTAGGGGGAGAAATGGAGTGCGCCAGATTTGTCGTGAATCATCCGGCCGCGCATCGGGATGGCATGCCGCAGCACTTCATCGGCGATACCGAGCTGTTCGAGCGCGTAAATTCCGCGAGTCGAAAGCGCCAGATTGATCGAGCGTCCGCCGACGATATTTCCTTCTCGCGGGTCAGCGCGTCGTTCGTAAAGATCCACATCGTAACCACGGCGCCCCAAGTACGCGGCGAGCAATCCGCCCGCCAGTCCGCTACCGATGAGCACAAATTTTGTCGCCATTCCAACCGAATGGTTAACCGCGGATCACGCGGATATCACGGATAATCAATGTCGTTAATTATGCCAGTGATGGCGATTAAATTCGCCGTTCGGAATACTGCGGAAGATCGTCTGTGATCGTGTCCCACGGAGCGCGGCAATCGACAAAGGTATGAAATTGTGGCCGAATGCCGGGATCGTCGTCAAACGCTCCCATGCGAATCGACACCTGAGGACCGTCTGGCCAATCGCCGCCGAAGAGGCTGGAACCGCAGTTTGTACAGAAGGCTTTCACAGCGCCTTCGCCTTTACCGTAAACCTTGACCAATTCTTCGCCCTGGAGGAGGCGGAATTGTTCCGTCAATACCCGCGTTTGCGTGCACACGGCCGCCCCGGAATGCTTGCGGCAGCGATCGCAATGACAGTGACTCGCCTGGAGAAAAGGAGGGTCGACTTCAAAACGTACGCCGCCACACAGACAGCTGCCACGGATCGGCTTTTTCATGCCAAATTATAAGACAAGACTCGCGTTGCCTCGAATCTGCGGTTGTCGCAGTCGTTGGCAGGTGTGCATTTAATGTGCTGGATTTTGCCGATCGAACTGTCCGCATAATCGAATGGCTGAAGCGTCATGAAGGTTTTGTCACTAAATGTCGGATTGCCGAGGGAAGTGACCTGGCAAGGCAAGCGCGTTACGACAGGAATTTTCAAGGAGCCGATCCAAGAGCGGGTAATGATGCGCACGTTGAACCTGGATGGAGATCAACAAGCCGATCTCACCGTCCACGGCGGCGTGAGCAAGGCTGTTTATGCCTACCCATCGGAACACTACAACTATTGGCGAAGCGAATTGCCTGGAATGGATCTGTCCTGGGGAATGTTTGGAGAAAACTTCACCACCGAGGGATTCCTTGAGGATGCCGTTTACATCGGAGACAGGTTTCGAATCGGCGAGACGGAGGTCATGGTCACGGAACCACGAATGCCCTGTTACAAACTCGGCATAAAGTTTGGCCGCGCCGATATCATCAAACGGTTCCTAGCTAGCCGTCGCACCGGTTTCTATTTTGCTGTGATGCGTGAGGGGATGGTTGGTGCCGGAGATGACGTGGAATTAATCGAGCGCGAGCAACAAGAGATCAGCGTCGCGGACGTCACGCGCCTTTATGCTTTTGACAAGGACGATGTAAAATCGCTGCGGCGCGCCATCCAAGTCGAGGCACTACCGGAAAGTTGGAAAGGCTACTTTCAACATCAGCTCGAGAAGCAAACGGAGCAGTAACGTGACCTCGGGCCTCTGATCTCCGCTGGCTGATTTCTGGCCTTCGACTTGGCACCATGACTGCTCAATCAACCGGCGCCGCGATGAAATCTGACTCGCATTGGGAGGGCCTTCAGCCTCACGTCAACAGTCTCAACCTCAAGGCTATCCTGGTGGTCGACGACGACCAGCAGCTTGCCTCTGCTTTGCAGTGGATCCTGGCGGACGAGAATTTTCTGGTTGATGTCGCTTTTGACGGAAGAGCAGCGCTCCTCAAGGTCAAGGCGCACGAGTACGATGCGGTGATCTGCGACCTGAAGATGCCGCGCCTGCGCGGGGATGAGTTCTATCTGAAGGCGAAGGAAATGCGCCCATCGCTGGCCGATCGTTTCATTTTCATCACCGGCTTTGCCACCGACGCAAGAATCGCACTCTTCCTGACCAAGCACGACGTTAAATACTTGGTTAAGCCTTTCGCGATCCAAGGCCTGATCAATTGCGTCAAACAATTGCTCTGCTGATCTTTCGACGTCCGGAAGTTAGGCTTCCAGCCTGCCGATCTACGGCTTCAACAGTGGATCAAATTCGTCGAGAAGCAGGTCTGTCGTGGCGCTCTATGAGCGCCGGGCCTAAGGATTTCGGCGGTCATAGACCGCCGCTACAGAAGAATCAATCAAAAATGATGCGTTCGGTATGCGCGTAGATGTTGAATGAGGGAGGGCGGAGGAACCCGATCAGAGTCTGATTGCATTCGCGCGCGAATTCCATCGCCAGGGTCGAAGGGGCGGAGACTGAGGCGACGATTGGAATTCCGGCCGAGAGCGCCTTTTGCATGATCTCGAAGGACGCGCGGCCGCTAACGAGAAGTATACACGAAGCCAGAGGCAGTTCGTGATCGAGAAAAGCGCGGCCAATGACTTTATCGACGGCGTTATGTCGACCGATGTCTTCTCTAACCAGGCGTGCGTTGCCGTCGAGCGCAAAGACGCCAGCCGCGTGAATTCCGCCAGTGCGGGCGAAGTCGCCTTGGTTCTGGCGGAGAAGCCCTGGAAGTGAGAGCAATGTTTCGAGATGAATGCGGACGCCTTTTGCCGACTCAATCGGTGGGAAATTCTGCCGGATCGCGGCGATGCTCTCTTTCCCGCAGAGGCCGCAACTCGATGAAATCGTGCCGAAGCGCTGAGCTGAGTTGAGGTTAGCTTTTACGCCTTCGGCCAAAGTTACGGTTATCATGTTTTCGCGATTACGCGTGCCAGGCGAACGCGAGAATTTATCAATCTTTTCAGATGCTCGAACGATTCCTTCGGAAAGGAGAAAACCGGCAGCGAGTTCTTCGTCGTGTCCGGGCGTCCGCATCGTAGTCGCAACCGTCTTCCGCCCGATGCGAATCTCGAGTGGCTCTTCAACGGTGAGATCGTCACGTTGATACTCCAGTGTGCCATCCTGCTTTCGCCGAATGATCTGGTCTGAAGCGATGCCGTCTTCTTTCACTGCTTTCCAGGGCGATGTTACCATGTGTCCGGTCGAAATCTGTCATCTTTAATGAACATCAGCGCAGTGTTGCTCGTCGGTGGGGAATCACGCCGGATGGGGCAGGACAAGGCGACTCTTATCTTTCGCGGCAAACCGCTCTGGCAAAATCAGCTCGATCTTCTGCGTACATTGCAACCAGAAGAAATTTTCATTTCGGCACGAGTCGATCCGCCGTGGCGGCCCTCGGGCGTGCAATTCGTTTCCGACGAACCGCCGTCGCGCGGTCCGTTAAGTGGTCTCTCTGCAACGCTGGCGCGAATTTCAGGAGATTATTTACTCGCCCTCGCCATCGACATGCCGTTGATGAGCGAGAATTATCTGCGTTTGATCTGCAATCTGATTGAGCCAGGCCGCGGCGTTCTTCCCATGATCGTCGATCGCGCCGAACCGCTGGCTGCGATTTATCCGAAAGGCGCCAGAATCGATTTCATCACGGCGCTTTCCGGATCGGACTTTTCGCTTCAATCGCTAACGAAGAAACTCGTCGCGACAGGCAAACTAAACCCCGTTAAGATTCTCGAAGAAGAGGGGAAATTTTTCCGAAATTTTAACGACCTGAGCGATTTCGACTGATCTAAAATTTATTTCGTTGGCAGAGCGAAACCGAGAATTGCCATTGGATTCATTGAAATCGCATTGCACGCCGAGCAAGCGGCTGGGACGCTAACAAAAAGGAATCCGCGCCTTAGTTGCGCTCGTCTGCGGGAATGGAATCCGGAGCCGGCCACTTGGACGCTTCAACCTTGATGTAGTTCAGAACGACTGGTGCCAGGATCATTCCTGGTATTCCCATGAATCGCTCGCCAATGATCAGCGCGAGCAAGGTAAGCCAGACGGGATTTTTGATCAGGTCACCGATGATTTTGCTATTCAGGAAATATTCCAGCTTATGCACTGCAACCAGGAAGATGAGAGCAACAATCGCCAGTCGCGGCGACATTGTAACGGCGATCCCGACGATGATTGCGTTACTAATCAGGTTTCCCACGATGGGCAACAGTCCGCAAAGAAAGGTCAGACCGACCACGAAAGTCCCGTACTTAAGTGAGACGACGAGCACAAATACGGCCGTCAAAAGGGTATTTATGGCCGAAATCCGGATTTGAGCGCCCATGACTGTTTCAAAACTTTGATAGAACAATCGGAAACGAATTTTGATCTCATCGGTCGTTGCGGTAAAGAGGCTTGGACTCTTCGGTTTATTGGAAGATTTCTCGATCCACGGGTTCACAAACAAACTGACCGCAACTACGATTCCTATTAAAACGAAGGCAAGTTGCGTGGTGGCTGCTCGCGCGAAATTGCCAACAAACAAGAATTCGTTTTTCACGACGTCAACGATGGCCGCTTTTAGACTGTCTAGATCTGAAAAGGGGAGTTCGATCCCGTGGCTTTGCGCATACGCAATAAACGGCGGAATCGATTCCGCTGCTATCTTGGGAAATGCAACGAACGCCTGCCTGACGAGAAACCCCAAGCCGTAGAGCGTTGCCGCGACGACAACGAAGAATAGCACAAGGGACAGCCACTTCCTTTTGCCGAAATGAAGTTTGCGCAAAGCAAAATAGGAAAAGAGAACTGTTATCAACGGCGTCGCCAGATGGGTCGCGGCCGCCAGCACAATTACCGCGACGAGAAAAAAATACGAGAATCGCGCCGCTGGCGTCATTTTGAATCATGCCAGCTATATGGACGCGGCTCAATGAGCAATGTTTTCAGAAGCTGCGGCGAACTTCTCCCGAACGGTCGTCAGTGTAGAATGCGGGCGAAGCGCCACACTTCATGAAAAGTATTGTAAAGCGGCGTCGGCGCGGCGCGGATCACATTCGGTTCACGGAAATCGCATTTCACGCCGGCGGCTTCTAATTTGCTGAATAGTTCTTTGGGATGTTCTCGCGCCTGGATCGATAACTGACAACCGCGCTCGTTAGCTTCTCGTGGAGTTATTACGTTAAACAGGCTTCCTGAGTCTCCATCTTCTAACAAGAATTGGAGATAACTCGTCAGCTTGATCGACTTTTGTCGAAGCGCTTCCATTCCAGCCTCTTCGAAAAGGGCAAGGGAAGCGCGGAGGGGGGCCATCGATAGAATCGGTGGATTACTGATTTGCCAGCCATCGGCTGAAGCAACCGGAATGAATTCCGGCTCCAGATGCATGCGAAAGCGGGTATTCGGATCGTTGCCAAACCAACCGGCCAGACGGAGCAACTTCGTGTTAGTAGCGTGTCGCTCATGGACAAAGGCGCCTGCGACCGCACCGGGACCGGCGTTGAGATATTTGTAGGAACACCAAACCGCAAAATCGACGTTCCAATCATGCAACGACAGCGGCACATTTCCGATGGCGTGGGCAAGATCGACACCAACCGTGATTCCATGCTTCTGGGCTGCCGCTGTAATCGTCGGAATATCGAACAACTGACCAGTGAAGAAATTCACCCCGCCGATTAATACGACTGCAAGCTCGTCGGTATGCTTTTCAATTAGATCGAGAATTTCTTCGGTGCGCACCGTAAACTCACCTTCGCGTGGGCGTGCAAGTACCAGCGCCTCCTTCGGCTCGAGCCCATGATGAACAATCTGTGTTTTGATCGCATAGGTGTCGGAAGGAAACGCCGGATCCTCCATCAGGATTTTGAAACGTGATTTCGTTGGGCGATAAAATGTAGCCATCATCAGGTGCAAATTCACTGTCAGGCTGTTCATACAGATGACTTCGATGGGTTGCGCTCCAACGAGTCGCGCCGCCGGCTCGCGCAATGTCTCATGATACGAATACCACGGCGTTTTCGCGTTGAGATGCGCGTCCACCCCGAGTTTTGCCCAGTCTTCCAGCTCTTGTTCGACGATTTGCTTCGCCGATTTCGGCATCAAGCCGAGCGAATTGCCTGCGAAATAAATCAATGGCTCGCCATTGGCCCCGACCGGCAAATGAAACCGGTCACGGAAGGAGCGTAGCGGATCTTCTGCGTCGAGTTGCTGCGCAAATTTTTCTCCCGCGGAGAAGGTGAAACTCATTTAACCGCAGATTACGCAGATTATGCAGATTCAAAAAAAGAATAGTGGATGCGATCGCGACATCTCTCCCTTCTAAGCGCGATCAAAATCCCGACATTTCCGCAGTTGTCATTCCGAGTCGCGCTAGACGACGAGGAACCCCACATTTCGCGCAGCGATATCCCTTTTAGCTGGTGTGATCTTGCTGCTTAAGTGAGGTCCTTCACCGTCTTCGCGGTTCAGGATGACAGCACTTTGTTAGGGCGGCTGCATGAATTCGATGGTGATGCCGTCAGGGTCGCGAACATAGATCACACGTTTTCCCGCGTTCGGACCCGAGCGGAGTGTTTGCGGTTGCCCAGCGGTGCGCCAGCCGGAGGCGGCGATTGTATTCAAGATATCGTCAAGATTTTCGACCGTAAACG